>JAITMS010000116.1 GCA_031277255.1 Azonexus sp. | reverse complement strand
ATGCGGCTTTCCGTGGCCGGCGGGGTCGCCGTCGGCGCGAGCGGGCATCTGGTGTTTGGCATGGAAGGGTACAAAAGCGCGGAGATTACCGACATCTCGGGCCGCGACTGGTACAAAGGCTGGGGTGATCTCGATTTTGGCGCCAACTCCACGCCGCGCCGGGTGCGTTATGAAAACGTCATCACGCGCGCCGAAAGTTTCGGCGGTCTGATTCGTTTTGGACCGCTCGCGGGCATCCAGTTTCTCGATGACGGCACGGCGGCGCCGTTCCAGGCGGGCTCCGTTCTTGACTTATCGGCCCAGACTGGCCTGAACAATCGTACTCCCGCCAATCCTCGCGGCGTCATTCAAGGATCACAGGTTGGCGGCAGTGGCGATCTGTTCGCGCGTTACAGCATGCAGCAGGCGGCGCTGGAACGCGCGAGTTTATATCTCAATTATAAGCACGAATTCAGCGAGCGCTTGAGCGGTTCCTTGCAGGGCATATTCGGTTACAGCTATGCCGACAACCAAAAAGTCGGTTATCAAATGAGCGGCACCTGGCCCATAACGCTCTACAGCGGCAACCCTTACTTGCCGGCTGATTTGCAGGCGCAGATGACTCAAAACGGTATCGCGTCGTTTCAGGTACACAAGCGTGTCGCTCCCTTCGACCCTTTGCACAATGGCCGGGCGCCCTTGACCACTGACATGAGCTCGCTTACCGCCTCGCTCGAAGGAGCCTTGGCCAACGGCTGGAATTGGAACGCTTATTATCAATTTGGCGAAAGCAATCGCGACGTCGAAATGTATGGCTATCGCGTTGACCGGATGTTCAAGGGCATTGATGTAGTCGTTGATCCAGCCACTGGCGCGATCACCTGCGCCTCGACCTTGATCGAACCCAATGACGGTTGCGTGCCGGTCAACATCCTGGGCGTTGGCAATGTGTCGCGGCAAGCCTTGGAATGGCTGCATGACAAGATGTTCACTGATGCGCGCATCAAGCAGCATACGGCGGAATTCGTGCTCGACGGCGAAGTATTCTCGGGTTTCGGCGACGCTGGCCCGGTGTTCATGGCCGTGGGAGCGGGCTGGCGGCAGGATTCGATCAATCAGGTCTCAGGCGACCCAATCAATACGCCATTGCCGCCGCCTGAAGAACCTGGCCCGGTCAGTTCCTTCAACGCCGACGGCGTGCTGCTTTATCGAGGTTTACCCTCGGTCTACGAAAACTCTTCACCAGTGATTGATCGTATCGGCGCGGCAAGTTTCCAGGGCAGCGTCAATGTCTCGGAGATCTTTACGGAAGCGAGCATACCGCTATTGGCGGGCAAGCCCTTGATCGAAAGCCTCAATTCCAGCGTTGCCGCGCGCTACACCGATTACGAAGTCAGCGGCCAAGTGGTTTCATGGAAAGCGGGTTTCGATTGGCAACTCAACGATGAGTTACGTTTCCGCTGGACCCGTTCACGCGACATACGCGCTGGTAATCTTTCGGAGATGTTCGATACCACCAACCTGTATGCCTTCATGAACGACCCCTTCCGTCCCGAAGATGAAGTCTATGTGGTGAAGCAGATCAGCGGCGGCAATCCCGCCGTTGAACCCGAGGACGCCAGCACGCTGACCTATGGTTTGGTGTATCAGCCACAGTGGTTGCAAGGCTTGGGCATGACGCTCGATTATTATGACATCCGCATTGCTTCAGCGATCTCGACGATTGGCGCGCAAAACATCGTTGATTATTGTTTCGAGGAAGGTCTTTTCTGTGATCAGATCACTTACGAATCCAGTGGCCGCATCTCGGCGGTGAACAATACCACGCTGAACGTCGGGGAAGCGCGCACCAGCGGCGTCGATTTTGAAGTGAGCTACCGGGTGCCGGTAGACCTGTTCGGGCGCGATGACAGCCTGGCGCTGCGGCTGCTCTCCAGTCATCTCTTGGAAGCGAGCGTTACGCCGTTCCGCTCGCCAAAGACCCGTCAGGATGGGGTTGGCGACCGGCAAAAGACCCATCTCAACTTCACCGCGACTTATTCCGCCGGGCCGGCCACCCTATCTTGGTCCACCCGCTGGGTCAGCGCCGCCAAGCGCAACCGCAATTGGGTTACTGGCATCGACGTTGACAACAACCGGATACCTTCGCACCATCTATCCAATTTACGTCTGAGTTGGAATCTGGATAGCTTGAGCGAAGGATCTTCGGTATATCTCGCCATAACCAACCTGTTTGACAAAAACCCAGGCGATTTGAATGGCCTCAATGGTATTTACGACATCCTGGGCCGCAACTATTCGATAGGTTTGCGCTACAGGCTGTAACACTCGGAGAATCGAAAGATGAATGCATGTCGAACTGGCGCCGCCTTGCTGCTCACTTGTGGGGCGCTGTTACCGGCGCCCCTGTCGTTGGCGCAAGACAGCCAAGCGCTCGATTGGGCCTTGCTCGAACGCTACTGTTTCGACTGCCATAATCTCGACGATCAGGCCGGCGGCGTTGCCTTCGATCTTCTACCGCGCGAGGACTTGGCCGCGCACGCCGATGTGTGGGAGCTGGCGATCCGCAAATTGCGTACCGGTTTGATGCCGCCCAAAGGCAAGGCGCGGCCGGAGCGCGCGGTGCTCGATCAATTCGTGCAGCAGCTCGAAACTAAACTCGATACGGAACAGGCCTTGCAGGCAAACCCCGGCAACGAAGGCATGGGGCGCTTGAATCGCGCCGAATACCGCAATGCCATCCGCGACGTGCTGGGTTTCGATGCCTCGGCAATCGTCGCTACCTTGCCTAACGATGAGTCAGAGCATGGCTTCGACAACTTGGCCAGCGTGCTCAGCGTGTCGCCTACCTTGATCGACGCTTATGCTGGCGTCGCGATGCGTATTGGCCGTGAGGCGGTGGG
>JAITMS010000114.1 GCA_031277255.1 Azonexus sp. | reverse complement strand
GTCAGCCGTCAAGATAATCTTCGGCGCAACCCGCATGTCACCCTCCGTTCTCCACCTACAGAACATTGTAACGGATATGACTTGTTAAGATTTATTAAGAATGCAGCATTACACTAGCGTCCGCTCATTTGAGCAAACCTTCGGCCCGCAGCGCCGCCTGCACCGCCGGGCGTTTGGCGATGCGCTCGCGCAGGGCGGCGAGATGGGTCAGGCCGCTGATGTCGAGATTGACGCGAGCGGTCCAGTTGCAAATGGTAAACAGATAGGCGTCGGCGACCGTGAAATGCTCGCCCATCAGATAGTCCGACTGGCCCTTGAGTTCGCCATCGACCCACTGAAAACGCCCGGACAGACGGGTTTTGACGGCGGCCTTGAAAGCGTCGGAAGCGTCCGGGTTGAACAGCGGGCCGAAGCCTTTGTGCAATTCGCTGCTCATAAAAGCCAGCCATTCGATCAAACGGTAACGCGCCAGCGTGCCATTGGCCGGGGCAAGATTTTTCTGCGGCGCCTGATCGGCAATGTACTGGACAATCGCCAGCCCTTCGCGCAGACGGCTGCCGTCGGCCAGTTCGAGCAGCGGCACGTAACCGAGCGGGTTGATGCTGTAGTAATCGCTGCCATCGGCCAGTGTGTGCGTCGCCGGGTCCATCAGCATGGTGGTATAGGGCAGGCCCGATTCTTCGAGCGCGATATGCGGCGACAGGGAGCAGACGCCGGGAACGTAATACAGTTTGAGGCTCATGGTCGTGGGCGGAAGTAGTGGTTGGGATGTTGAGCGTAGCAGAAGCATCAAGCGCCTGTCATCCGGCAAGCGTTGACCGGCCCAGCCGCGCCTGCGCCACTCTGGAGCCGGGCGGGCGGCCCAGGGCGGCGCTGATCCAGGCCGAGCAGTCGATCAGGGCGGCGAGGTCGACGCCAGTCGGGATGCCCAGTCCTTCAAGCAGGTAGACGACATCCTCGGTGGCGACGTTGCCGGAAGCGCCCGCCGCGTAGGGACAGCCGCCGAGGCCGGAGACGGCGGCGTCAAAGACGGCGACGCCGATGTCGAGCGAAGCGTAGATGTTGGCGATGGCCATGCCGCAGGTATCGTGATAATGCCCGGCCAGTTGGCTGACTGGAACGTGGGCGGCGACGGCTTCGAGCATCCGGCGGATGCTGCCCGGCGTGCCGACGCCGATGGTGTCGCCGAGGCTGATTTCATAACAGCCCATGTCGAACAGGGCGGCGGCAACGGCGGCGACGGCTTGCGGCGCGACCGCGCCCGCGTAGGGACAAGCGACGACGCAGGAGACGTAGCCGCGCACCTTGACGCCCGCCGCCCGCGCCGTTTCGACAACCGGGCCAAAGCGCGCCAGCGATTCGGCAATGGAGCAGTTGATGTTTTTCTGCGAGAAGGCTTCGGAAGCCGCGCCGAATACCGCGACCTCCTTCGCCCCCGCCGCCAGCGCCGCTTCCAGTCCCTTGAGATTGGGCGTCAGCACCGGGTAATGGACGCCGGGCGCGGCAATAGCCAGCGCGCCCGCCAGCACCTCGGCGTTGTCGCTCATCTGCGGCACCCATTTGGGCGAGACAAAAGCCGTCGCCTCGATGGTTTTCAGCCCGGCGGCGGCCAAGCGCCGGATCAGTTCGAGCTTGGTTGCCGTGGACGCCGGTTTTTTCTCGTTCTGCAAGCCGTCGCGCGGGCCGACTTCAACGATGCGGACGGTTTCAGGCAGCTTCATGCCGCGTTCTCCCCGGCGTCAAATTCGACCAGTTCAGCGCCATCGGCCACCTGTTCGCCGACGCCGTAGCGGAAGGCTTTGACCGTGCCGGCGGCGGGCGCGGCGATGGTGTGCTCCATTTTCATGGCTTCCAGAATGACCAGCGGCGCGCCTTTTTCCACCCGCTGCCCTGCCGCCGCGACCAGGGCGATGATTTTGCCCGGCATCGGGGCGAGCAGGCCGCCTTCCGCGCCGCCGCCGTCCCCGGCGTGATGCAGCGGGTCGATGCTGGCCAGCTGCCAGGCGTGGCCGTTGACAAAGATGTGGCGTTTTTCACCGGCGGCAATGACGGTGGCGTCCAGCCGCGTGCCGTCGATGTCGACGCGCAGGCGGCCATGCGGGTTGAGTTCGCCGCGCACGGCGTAATCGTGGCCGCCGACGCCGAGCGTGTAGCCCGCGGCGTGATAGCCGACCGCCACCGTGCAGGCGCGGTCGTCGCAGCGGAACAGCAGGTTGCGCCGCGCTCCGGCATTGAGCCGCCAGCCGTCGCGGGCGTGCCAGGGCGAATGCGGGTCGGCGTGGCGGCTGGCGCGGCGGGCGGCGGCCTCCGACTCGCGCAGCAACTGGGCGAGCGCGGCAATGAGCCAGACCGTGTCGGGCATCGCCTCGGCGGCGGGGAACAGGTGCTCCCGCTCGCGTTCGATGAGGCCGGTATCGAGATCAGCGGCGGCGAAAGACGGGCAGGCGGTGAGGCGCGAGAGAAAACTGACATTGTTGGCGACGCCGACGATGCGGTAATCGGCGAGCGCCTGCAACATGCGGGCCAGCGCCTGGTCGCGGTTGTGATCCCAGACGATCAGCTTGGCGATCATCGGGTCGTAATACGGCGTGATCGAATCGCCCTCCTCAACGCCGGTATCAACGCGCACATGCAGCGACTCGGCAGGCGGCGCAAGATGCGCCAGCTTGCCGGTCGATGGCAGAAACCCCTTGGCCGGGTCTTCGGCGTAAATACGCGCTTCCAGCGCGTGACCGCGAATCTGCAACTGCCCCTGGGCGAGCGGCAGGCGCTCGCCCGCCGCCACGCGCAACTGCCATTCGACCAGATCGAGGCCGGTAATCATCTCGGTGACCGGGTGCTCGACTTGCAGCCGCGTGTTCATTTCCATGAAATAAAAACTGCCGTCCTGATTGGCGATGAACTCGACCGTACCCGCACCGACATAAGCCACCGCCCTGGCCGCCTCGACCGCCGCCTGGCCCATCGCCGCCCGGCGCTCCGGCGTCATGCCGGGGGCCGGAGCTTCTTCCAGCACTTTCTGGTGGCGGCGCTGCACCGAACAATCGCGCTCAAAGAGGTAAACGCAGTTGCCGTGCGTGTCGCCGAAAATCTGGATCTCGATGTGGCGCGGGCGGGTGATGTATTTTTCCACCAGCACGTGATCGTCACCGAAAGCCGCCTTGGCCTCGCGCTGGCAGGAAGCCAGCGCCGCGGCGAAATCCGCGCCCTGCTCGACCAGCCGCATCCCCTTGCCGCCGCCGCCCGCCGCCGCCTTGATGAGTACCGGGTAGCCGATGGCGTCAGCCTCTTGGCGGAGCAAATCGGGCGTCTGATCGTCGCCGTGATAACCGGGCGTCAGCGGCACGCCAGCGGCCTGCATGAGCTTTTTCGCTTCCGACTTGGAACCCATCGCCCGAATGGCCGCTACCGGCGGGCCGATGAAAACGATCCCGTTTTCAGCGCAGGCAGCGCAGAAATCCTCGTTTTCCGCAAGAAAGCCATAACCCGGATGAATCGCCTCGGCCCCCGTCTGCCGCGCGGCGGCAATGATCCGCTCAATGACCAGATAACTCTCCGCCGCCGGAGGCGGGCCGATCAACACCGCTTCATCGGCCAGACGCACATGCCGCGCCCCGGCATCAGCTTCGGAATACACCGCGACGGTACGAATGCCCATGCGACGAGCCGTCTTGATGACCCGGCAGGCGATTTCACCGCGATTGGCAATGAGGATTTTCTTGAACATTGGAAGTCTCCATTCAGAGGACAGAGGACAGAGGGGTAATCAGCCGTAGGATGGGTAGAGCGTAGCGAAACCCATCACCGCGCCTCAATCATTCCCGATGCTGCGGCTGACATTCTGGTCACTTCCTTCCTGGCGGGCATTTTTTCTTTACGCTCGATGGGGTGAAAGATGCTGAAAAATGATGATGGGTTTCGCTGCGCTCTACCCATCCTACGTTGGTTGTCCTCCGTCCCCCGCAACCCACCCCGGTGGCCGTTTGGCGAGGAATGCCGCCAGTCCTTCCCGCGCTTCCGGCGTGGCGCGCAGCTGGGCGATGCGGCGGGCGGTATCGGCGGTGAGTTGGTCGTCGATCGGGCGGTTGGCGATGGCGCGGAGGAGGTCTTTGGCTGCCGCCTGCGCTTCTGGGCCGCCGGATAGCAGCGCCCGGGTCAGTTCGGCGACCTGGGCGTCGAGGGCGGCTTCGTCTGCGGCCATGTCGTGCGCCAGGCCGAGGGCGACGGCGCGGGCGGCGTCGATGCGTTCCGCCGTGAGAAAGTAGCGGCTGCACTGGCGCTCGCCGATGGCGCGTAGCACATAGGGGCCGATGGCCGATGGGATGAGGCCGAAGCGGACTTCCGAGGTGGCGAAGACGGCGCGCCCGGAGACGAGGCAGATGTCGCAGGCGGCGGCCAGACCCATGCCGCCGCCCAGGGCCGCGCCGTGGACGCGGGCGATGGTCGGTTTCTTCATCCCGGCCAGCGTCCGCAGCATGGCGGCGAGTTTGTCGGCGTCGGCGAGATTGTCTGCAAAGCTGGCGTTGCCAGCGGCCTGCATCCAGTTGAGGTCGGCCCCGGCGGAAAAACTTTTGCCGCGCCCGGCCAAGACCATGAGGCGCACCGTCTCATCGGCATCGAGCGCCTGACAGGCGGCGCTCAGGTCGGCGATCAGTTGGGCGTTGAAGGCGTTGTGCACATCCGGGCGGTTCATCCACAGCATCGCGACGCCGTGGTTGTCGCGGGTGATTTCAAGGGTTGCAAAGTTCATGGCCGTTACATTCGGAAGACGCCGAAGCGGGTCGGCTGGATTGGCGCGTTGAGGGCGGCGGAAAGGCTCAGGCCGAGAACACGGCGGGTTTGCGCCGGGTCGATGACGCCGTCGTCCCAGAGGCGGGCAGTGGCGTAATAGGGGTGGCCCTGGGTTTCGTAGCGTTCGCGGATGGGCGCTTTGAAGGCTTCTTCATCAAAGGCGCTCCACTGGCCGCCCTGGGCTTCGATGCCGTCGCGGCGGACGGTGGCCAGGACGCTGGCGGCCTGTTCGCCGCCCATGACGGAAATGCGGGCGTTGGGCCACATCCAGAGAAAACGCGGCGAGTAGGCGCGGCCGCACATGCCGTAATTGCCAGCGCCGAAGCTGCCGCCGATGATGGCGGTGATTTTCGGCACCTGCACGGTGGAAACCGCCGTCACCATCTTGGCGCCGTCCTTGGCGATGCCGCCGTTTTCGTATTTGCGGCCAACCATGAAGCCGGTGATGTTCTGCAAAAAGAGGAGCGGGATGTTGCGCTGGCCGCAGAGTTCGATGAAATGCGCGCCTTTTTGCGCCGATTCGCCAAAGAGAATGCCGTTATTGGCGACGATGCCGACCGGATAGCCATACAGCCGGGCAAAGCCGCAGACCAGCGTGTTGCCGTAACGGGTCTTGAATTCGTCGAATTCCGAGGCGTCGACGACGCGGGCGATGATTTCGCGGACATCGAAGGGTTTTTTCGTGTCGGTCGGCAAGATGCCGTAAATTTCTTCCGGGTCGTAGGCGGGCGCTTCGCTCTCGCCGATGACGAGGCCGGGCTGTTTGCTCCGGTTGAGGTTGGCGACGATGCGCCGGGCCAGATAGAGGGCGTGGGTGTCGCTTTCGGCAAGATGATCGGCGACACCGGAAAGCCGCGTGTGCACGTCGCCGCCGCCCAGGTCTTCGGCGCTGACCTGTTCGCCGGTGGCGGCTTTGACCAGCGGCGGGCCGCCGAGGAAGATGGTGCCCTGATTTCTGACGATGACGGTTTCGTCCGACATGGCCGGAACATAAGCGCCGCCCGCCGTGCAGGAACCCATGACGACGGCGATCTGGGCGATGCCGCGGGCGCTCATGTTGGCCTGGTTGTAGAAAATGCGGCCAAAGTGCTCGCGGTCGGGAAAGACTTCGTCCTGACGCGGCAGGAAAGCGCCGCCGGAATCGACGAGATAGATGCAGGGCAGATGGTTTTCGCTGGCGATTTCCTGCGCCCGCAGGTGTTTTTTCACCGTCATCGGGTAGTAGGTGCCGCCTTTGACCGTAGCGTCGTTGGCGACGATCATGCACTCGCTGCCCTGAACGCGGCCAATACCGGCGACGATGCCCGCTCCCGGCGCATCGCCGTCGTACATGCCGTAAGCGGCAAGCTGGCCGATTTCGAGAAAGGGCGTGCCGGGGTCGAGCAGGTGATTGACGCGCTCGCGCGGCAGCAGTTTGCCGCGCGCCGTGTGCTTGGCCCGCGCCGCGTCGCCGCCGCCCTGGGCGACTGCCGCCGCCTTGGCGCGCAAATCGGCGACCAGCGCCCGCATGGCGGCGGCGTTGGCCTGAAAATCGGCGGTGCGGGTGTTGAGTTTGCTGTCCAGGCGGCTCATGCCGTTTGCTCCTCGGAGAGGCTGAGTTCCGCTTTCATCGCGTCACGAATCTTGAATTTCTGGATTTTGCCGGTGATGGTCATCGGGAAGCCCTCAACAAAACGCAGGTAGCGCGGTACTTTGTAGTGGGCGATCTGGCCCCGGCAGAATTCGCGCACCTCGTCTTCAGTCAGTTGCTGGCCGGGCTTGACGATGATCCAGGCGCAGAGTTCCTCGCCATATTTCCTGTCCGGCACGCCGACCACCTGTACGTCCTGAATTTTCGGGTGGCGGTAGAGAAATTCCTCGATTTCGCGCGGATAGACGTTTTCGCCGCCGCGAATGACCATGTCCTTGATGCGGCCGACGATGTTCACATAGCCTGCGGCGTCCATCGTCGCCAGATCGCCGGTGTGCATCCATTGCTCGTTGTCGATCACTTCGACGGTTTTTCCGGCGTCGTTCCAGTAACCGTGCATGACCGAATAGCCGCGGGTGCATAACTCGCCGGTCGTGCCGACGGGTACGATGTTGCCCGTCTCGTCGATGATTTTGACTTCGAGGTGCGGCTGCACCTGACCGACGGTGGCAACGCGCTTGTCGAGCGGCGTGTCGGTCGAACTCTGGCAACTGACCGGGCTGGTTTCGGTCATGCCGTAGGCGATGGTGATTTCGGAGAGATGCATTTCATCGACGACGCGCTTCATCACCTCGATCGGGCAGGGCGAACCGGCCATGATGCCGGTGCGCAGCGTCGACAGATCAAATTCCCGAAAGCGCGGGTGATCGAGTTCGGCGATGAACATGGTCGGCACGCCATGCAGGCCGGTGCATTTTTCGGCTTGCACGGCTTCAAGCACGGTCAGCGGATCGAAACCGTCATTGGGATAAACGATGGCCGCGCCGTGCGTCAGGCAGGCCAGATTGCCGAGCACCATGCCAAAGCAGTGATAGAGCGGCACCGGGATGCAGAGACGGTCGGCGGGCGTCAGTTTCATGCACTCGCCGATGAAAAAGCCATTGTTGAGGATATTGCGGTGGGTCAGCGTCGCGCCCTTGGGAAAGCCCGTGGTGCCGCTCGTAAACTGGATGTTGATCGGGTCAATCGGATACAGGCGGCGCTGCGTCTCGGCAACGCGCGGGTCATCCGGGTCGCCGCTCGCCAGAAGCTCGGAAAAGCGCGTCATGCCTGCCTGCTCGCCGTCCGCGCCGGGAGCGTCGAGCCACACCACCCGGCGCAAGCGCGGCAGCCGCTTGGCCGCCAGGGGGCCGGGCGCGGCCTCGCCCAGTTCCGGGGCCAGCTCGCGCACCATGCCGAGGTAATCGCTGTTCTTGAACGCCGCCATCATCACCAGCGCCTTGCAGCCGACCTTGTTGAGCGCGTATTCCAGTTCGGCAACGCGATAGGCCGGGTTGATATTGACCAGAATGATGCCGACCTTGGCCGTCGCCAACTGCATCAGCACCCACGGCGCATTGTTGTGCGACCAGATGCCGACCCGGTCGCCGGGTTCCAGTCCCTGCCGCAGCAAGGCGCTGGCCAGACGATTGGCCTCGCGCTGCAACTGCCGGTAGGTATAGCGCCGGCCTTCATGGCGGCTGACCAAGGCTTCGCGGTCGGGCTGGCGCTCGACCAAGGCATCGAAAAAATCGCCGAGGGTCTGTTCAATCAACGGCGTCTCCGTCGCGCCCTTGGCGTAGCTTTCGCTGAGTGGCTTGGTGCTCATGTTGGTCTCCTTTACCGATCCCGAATACGCTCAATGCGCCGACTCGGCGAACAACTCCCGACCGATCAGCATCCTTCTGATTTCGCTCGTTCCGGCCCCGATTTCGTACAGCTTGGCGTCGCGCCACAGGCGGCCGACCGGGTAGTCGTTGGTGTAACCGACGCCGCCCAGGGCCTGAATCGCTTCGCCCGCCATCCACGTCGCCTTTTCCGCCGCGTAGAGAATCGCGCCCGCCGCGTCCTTCCTGAACGAGCGCGCGTGGTCGGCGCGGTCGCAAGCCTGACCGACGGCATAAACGTAAGCGCGGCAGGCGCTCCAGGTCGAATACATATCGGCGACCTTGCCCTGCATCAGTTGAAAGGTGCCGATGGCATGGCCGAATTGCTTGCGCTCATGCAGATACGGCACGACCACATCCAGGCACGCCGCCATGATGCCGAGCGGCCCGCCGGAGAGCACGGCGCGCTCATAATCGAGGCCGGACATCAAGACCTGCGCGCCGCGTCCGACATTGGCTTCGCCGCCGAGCACGTTCTCCAGCGGCACCTCAACCTCGTCGAAAAAGAGCGGATAGGTGTTGGAGCCGCGCATACCGAGCTTGTCGAGATGGCTGCCGGCGGCAAAGCCTTTCATCCCCTTTTCGATGATGAAGGCGGTAATGCCGCGCGCTCCGGCGGCGGCGTCGGTTTTGGCGTAAACCACCAGCGTGTCGGCGTCACCGCCGTTGGTGATCCACATTTTCGAGCCGTTCAAGACAAAGCGGTCGCCCTTCCGGTCGGCGCGCAGCGTCATGCTGACCACGTCGGAACCGGCGTTGGCCTCGCTCATTGCCAAAGCGCCGACG
The DNA here is from genome assembly GCA_031277255.1 of Azonexus sp. Taxonomy (GTDB): domain Bacteria; phylum Pseudomonadota; class Gammaproteobacteria; order Burkholderiales; family Rhodocyclaceae; genus Azonexus. The sequence continues at coordinate 12,611 of JAITMS010000114.1, read as the reverse complement.
TGTTCGCCCGCAATCAGCTTGGGCAGGTAGTGGCGCTTCTGCGCCTCGGTGCCGTTCCGGCGGATCTGGTTGATGCACAGATTGGAGTGCGCGCCGTAAGAGAGGCCGACCGCCGCGGAGGCCCGCGAAATTTCCTCCAGCGCCACGATATGCGCGAGATAGCCGAGCGCCGTGCCGCCGTATTCCTCCTCGACGGTCATGCCGTGCACGCCGAGGTCGCCGAGCTTTTTCCACAAATCGGCGGGGAAGCGGTTGTCGCGGTCGATGGCCGCCGCGCGCGGGGCAATCTCGCTGGCGCAGAAGGCCCGCAAGCTGTCGCGCAACATGCCGACGGTTTCGCCGAGTCCAAAGTCGAGGCCGTGATACGCCATTCCTGTCTCCTTTGTTTGAATAAGACGCTGATTAAAATTGTTCGCTTGCCATCGGCATGGCGATGCCACACCGGATGCCATCATAGGCAGCATTTGAAAAAAAGTGAACTGAAATTCACAAATTGAGTTAAAATTCACTTCATGGCTTACCGACGCTCCGCTCTGATGGAAGAAAGACTCGCCGACAACCGCGAGCGAATCCTTCTGGCCACCCGTCAACGGGTTGCCGACGGCGGCTTCCGCGAGGCGCAGGTGTCCGCCGTCGCCGCGGCGGCGGGGCTGTCGACCGGCACCCTCTATCGCTACTTTCCATCCAAGGCCGAGCTTTTCGTCGAGGTGCTGACGCGGGCGGTCGATCAGGAAATCCTCATCCTCAGCGAGATCGCCGGGCGCGACGTTGCCGCCAGCGAGCGCCTCGGCGCGGCGGTCGCTTCCTTTGTCCGCCGGGCGCTGGCCGGGCCGAATCTCGCCTACGCCTTCATCGCCGAGCCGGTCGATCCCGAAGTCGAGGCCGCCCGCATACGCTGTCGCAAGCAGTTCGGCGATGTTTTCAAAACCATTCTCAACGCCGGTATCGACAGCGGCGAATTTCCCGCTCAGGATAGCGACGCCGCCGCCGCCTGCATCGTCGGCGCTTTCACCGAAGCCCTGGTCGGCCCGATCGGCCCAAGCACCCGCAATACCCGCGACAAGGCGCGGCTGATCGAGGCCATCCGTACTTTCTGCCTGCGCGCCGTCGGCGGCTGAGCGGCAAAAAACCCATTTGTCGGCGTTGTCCGGGCGTGTTATAAACTGAAAAAAACGATTAAAAATCAATGTCAAAAGACATGAGAGGAGGAGACAATGGCGATCCGGGAAGGCAACAGCGACACGCTGCCTGAGAGCGAACGGGCGCAGGTTTTGCGCCATCAGCGCAAGGCGGCGCTGGGCAGCGCGCTGCCGCAGGCAATCGAGGCGTCCTGGCAGCGCAGTTTCAACTACGGCCTCGATTGCCGCCGCGCCGACGGGCCGCAACTGAGAAACAAGGCCGATCTCGAAGCCTTGCAGCAGAGCAACCGCCTGCTGCTCGACGCCGCTTTGCCGGGGCTGGATTATCTGCAACGTCATCAAGGGCAGAACAGCCTGATTATTCTGACCGACGCCGAAGCCAGCATTCTGTCCATCGAAGGCGCGCGCCACAGCCTGCGGCAGAGCGGCCTCAAGGAACTGACGCCGGGCGCCTGCTGGAATGAAAAAAGCTGCGGCACCAATGCCTTGGGCACCATGCTGGTCGAGCGGCGCGCCTTGCAGGTCAACGGCGGCCAGCATTTTCTCGATGCGCTGTCGCGTTTTTCCTGCACCGCCGTGCCGATTTTCAATCCCGGCGGCGAACTGGCCGGCGTCCTCGATTTGACCACGGAAGGCGGCCAGGCCTGTTCGCCGGAAAGCCTCTCGCTGCTCAACATGGCGGCGAGCCAGATCGAAAGCCGTTTGTTTGTCGCCGCCGCTGCCCGCCACATCGTGCTCGCCTTCCATAGCCACCGGCAATATCTCGATTCGCCGTGGCAAGGCTTGATTGCCTTGAATCCCGAAGGCCGGGTGCTGGCGGCCAGCGCCCAGGCTTGCGCGCTGCTCGGCATGACGCGCGAAACGCTGCTCAACCGCCCCTGCGCCAGTTTCCTCGATGCCGACAGCCGACGGCGGCTGGAGGGTTTGCAACAGGGCGATGTCGGCAACTGGCAAACCCTGAAAGGCGAATTTTTCTACAAAGCCTTGCAGACGCCGCCGCGCAGCCTGATCGTTCCGGCCTTTGCGCGGCCCGCGAAAAGGCCGCCCCTTGATGGCCCCGATCCGGCGCTCAGGCAATTGACCGCGCTGGCGGGCCATAACGAACGCTACGCGCGAACCTTGCGCGCCGCCCGTCAGGGTTTGCTCAACGATCTGCCCGTTCTCCTTCTTGGCGAAACCGGCAGCGGCAAGGAAATGCTGGCCCGCGCCCTGCACCAGTCCAGCGGGCGCAGCAACAGAGCCTTCGTTGCCGTCAATTGCGCGGCGATTCCCGAAACGCTGATCGAATCGGAACTTTTCGGCTACCGCGAAGGCGCTTTCACCGGCTCGCGGCGCGGCGGCATGGTCGGACGCCTGCGGCAGGCGCATGGCGGCACCCTCTTTCTCGACGAAATCGGCGACATGCCGCTGACCTTGCAGGCCCGTCTCCTGCGCGTTTTGCAGGAGCGCCGGGTAGCGCCGCTGGGCGCTGCCGAGGAAGAAGACATCGACATCGCCCTGATCTGCGCCACGCACTGCGATTTGAAGCGCCTGGTCGAGGAAAAACTGTTCCGCGAAGACCTCTACTACCGCATCAACGGCATCAGCGTGCGCCTGCCCGCGTTGCGCGAGCGCGACGACATCAACGACCTGATGGCCGCCATGCTGACCCGGCTGGGCGCGCCCAAAGTCCGGCTGGACAAGGAATTGACCGCGCTGCTGACGGGCTACCACTGGCCCGGCAACATCCGCCAACTGGAAATGGTGCTGCGCGCGGCGCTGGCGATGCGCGAGGACGGCGAATTGCAAATCGGCCTCGACCACCTGCCCGACAGCACGCTGGAAGAACTGAGCGCCCGCGAGCGCCCGGTCTGTAGCGGACGGATCCGGGAAAATGAACTGGAACTGATCCGCCAGTCGCTCGAACGCTACCAGGGCAACGTCTCCGCCGCCGCCGACGCGCTGGGCATCAGCCGCGCCACGCTGTACCGCAAGCTCAAACAGTTGGACTAGGAACTTGTCCGTAAATAAAATCTGGCGGTTTATAACTCCGGAACTTTGCGGTTTATTCTCCGTTCGTCCTGAGCTTGTCGAAGGATGAACGGACGCGCAGGCGGTGATGCCCCGCCCTTCGACAAGCTCAGAGCGAACGGTATTTGGGGATATAGGTTGCTCAGTTTTGCAATGATTTTCTTATTTACGGACAAGTTCTAATGTTCTTCGCCCGCCTGATCGACAGCGACGATCCGCGGGCTTTGCGCGAGGCGCTGAACTGGCTGTACGGCTTCGTCCGCCCGGAGCGTTGGGCGATTGCCGGGCTGTTCGGGCTGTCGCTTGGCGCTTCGCTGTTGACGCTGGCCCAGCCGTGGCTGACCAAGATGCTCATCGACGACGCCTTGCTCGCCCGCGATTTTTCCCGGCTGCTGTTGATCGCCGGAGTGATGATCGTTGCCGGACTGGTCGGCACGGCCCTGGCGGGCATCAACCGCTACCTGCACACACGGCTTTCCGGGCGCATTCTGTTTGCCTTGCGCGACGCGCTGTATCAGCACTTGCAGACGCTTTCGCCGACCTTTTTTGGCCGCCGCCGGATCGGCGATCTGATGTCGCGGCTCGATGGCGATGTCGCCGAAATCCAGCGTTTTGCCGTCGATTCGCTGTTTGCCGCCGTCTCCAGCGTGATCGGCCTGATCGGCGCTTTGGCGCTCTTGCTGACGCTCTCCTGGCAACTGTCGCTACTGGCGCTGGCGCTGATTCCGCTCGATCTGCTGTGGCTGCGCTGGATGCGGCAGAAGGTCGAAAGCCAGGCCCGCGCCTTGCGCGAGCGTTCGGCGGATCTGTCGTCGTTTTTCGTCGAAACCTTGCCAGCGATGAAATTCATCCAGTCCGCCGGGCAGGAAGGACGCGAGGCGGCGCGGCTGCACGGCCTGGGACAAAGCTACCTGAGCCAGTTGCTGCGCTTGCAGATCACTGAATTTTTCACCCAGGCCGTGCCCGGCACGCTGCTTTCCCTCTCCCGCGCCGGGGCTTTTCTCATTGGCGGTTACTGGGTCATCGAGGGGCAATGGCAACTCGGTTCGCTGATTGCTTTTTCCGCCTATCTCGGCATGGCCATCGGCCCGGTGCAAAGTCTGCTCGGCCTCTACGTCGCGCTGCAACGCCTGAGCGTGAGCCTCAACCGGGTCATGGAACTGCGCCTCGAAGCGGCGAGCGTGGCAACGCCGCAACAGCCAGAAGCGATGCCCACCACGGGCGAATTGCGCTTTGCCGCGGTCAGCTTCCGCCACGCCGGGCGCTCCGGGCCGGTGCTGCGCGACCTTGAGGCGACCATTCCGGCGGGCGCCAAAGTCGCTTTGAGCGGCCCTTCGGGCGCTGGCAAATCAACCCTGATTGATCTTCTGCAACGCTTCTACGATCCCGATCAGGGCCGCATCCTGCTCGACGGCGTTGATCTGCGCCGCCTCGACCTGCTTGAACTGCGCCGCCGCGTCGCCGTCGTCAGTCAGGAGATCGTCCTTTTTCGCGGCAGTCTGGCTGACAACCTCGGCTACGGCGCGCCTCATGCCAGCCGTGAAGAAATCGCCCGCATCGCCTCGCTGGCCCAACTCGACGAACTGATCGCCAAGCTGCCGGAAGGGCTTGACAGCCCCCTGGGCGAGCGCGGCCAGCAGCTTTCCGGCGGCCAGAAACAACGCCTCGCCATCGCCCGCGCCCTCTTGCAAGACCCGCTCATTCTCGTCCTCGATGAAGCGACCTCGCAGGTAGACGCCGCTACCGAACGCGAGGTCATCGCCGCCATCGACCATCTGTTTGCCGGACGCACGCGCATTCTCGTCAGCCACCGCCCGTCAACGCTGGCTGCGGCGGATCTGCGCTTTGAACTGACGGATGGCTGTTTATCGGTTAGCGCCGTCGGCGCGGACGCCAGGTTGTGAGATGCGCCAAGCCGCAGTCACCCGCCCGGCTTCAAGCCTCAATATTTTTCCGCTTCGCTATGCTTGCCGGTCACCAGGCGGCCCGCCGTCAGCGACATCATCAAGAGCACGATGCGCTCGTGCAGAATCAGGGTATGGGTGTTGCGCGTTTCGACCATGTGGTTGCGCAAGGCCTCGCGGACCTTGGCGGCGCCCGTCACATCAATGACGATATCCACCGCTTCGCCATGTTTGACGAGGAGCTCCTTGAAATCCCTGGTGGTCGGCACGTCGTGCTGTTTGGCGATGGCGATGCCGGGTTGATTCAGGTCGAGATCGGCAACCCCCAGCACCTCGACAAAGGCAGCGGCCAGCAATTGCCGCAACAAGGGAGAGCCGGTTTCACCAGCGCCAATGACAACGATACGGAAGGATTGAGACATTTTGATAAATTCCCCTGAAAGAAAAATGGGAGAAGGCTCCTGCCCGACGAACAGCGCGAGCACAGACGACCTGAGGCCATTTTGCCATAGCCGCCAGGACGTATCCAACGGCGATTTTCCGCCCGGCCCCCACATCGGCGTCATCGACAGCGGCCACGCCTCCGCCCAGACGCCGCGCGTCGCCGCTGCCCGGCGCTTCACGCTGACCGCCGACGGCGTCATTGCCGAAGCCGCCGCCGCCGACCCGCTCGGCCACGGCAGCGCCGTGCTCGACGCCATCGCCAGCCGCGCCCCAAGCGCCCGTTTCAGCGTCGCCCAGGTGTTCGACAAGCGCGGCGTCACCACGCCGCTGCAAGTCGCCGCCGCTCTGGAATGGCTCTGTCAGCGCGGTGTCCGCCTCGTCAACCTGAGCCTTGGCCTGCGCCGGGATCGGCCCGTTCTCCGCCAAAGCTGCGCCGATCTGCTGGCCGCTGGCGTCCTCATCTGCGCCGCCAGCCCGGCGCGCGGCGGGCCGGTGTTTCCCGCGCATTACCCCGGCGTCATCCGCGCCACCGGCGACGCCCGTTGCGCGGTCGATCAATGGAGCTGGCTGGACAGCCGGGAAGCCGATTTTGCCGCCTGCGTCGGCGCTGCAACAGGGCAGGCTGGCGCCAGCCTCGGCTGCGCCGCCTTCAGCGGCCACCTCGCCGCACTGCTTGCCACCCATCCCGCCGCCGCCAACGACTGGCTGCTGCAATGGCTGCGCGACCACGCCCATTACCACGGCAGCGAAAGAAAAACCGCGCCCTGAAGGCGTGGTCACGAAAGCCCCTCTTCCCCTCACGAGGGGAGAGGGGAGCATCAGGCCGTCAGCCCCAGTCTCCGGCAAATCTCGATAGTTTGCGTCGCCTGGTTCATCGAATAAAAATGCAGGCCGGGCGCGCCGCCAGCCAGTAGCCGCTGGCACAGTTCGCTGACGACATCGAGGCCGAAGGCGCGGATGGCGTCGGCGTCGTCGCTGAAACTCTCGAATTTGCGGCGCATCCAGCGCGGGATTTCAGCGCCGCAGGCATCGGAAAACCGCGCCAGCTTGGCAAAGCCGACAATGGGCATGATGCCGGGAATGATCGGAATATCGACGCCGGAAGCGCGGGCCTCATTGACGAAATTGAAATAAGCGTCGGCATTGAAAAAATACTGGGTGATGGCCGAATCGGCCCCGGCCTTGACCTTGCGGGCGAAGGCCCGGAGATCATCCTGCGGGCTGCGGGCTTGCGGATGCCATTCCGGGTAGGCGGCGACTTCAATGCGGAAATGCTCGCCAGTCTCGGCGCGGATGAATTCGACCAGTTCATTGGCGTAGCGAAACTCGCCCGCCTCGGCCATGCCCGACGGCAGATCGCCGCGCAGGGCGACGATGCGGCGAATCCCGGCGGCCTGGTAGTCGGCCAGAATGTCGCGGATTTTGGCGCGGGTCGAGCCGATGCAGGAGAGATGCGGGGCCGCGGCATGGCCTTCGGCGGCAATCTCCTTGACGATGGCAAAGGTGCGCTCGCGGGTCGAGCCGCCCGCGCCGAAAGTGACCGAGAAAAAAGCGGGCTGCAAACGGCCCAGTTCGGCGCGGACGAGACGCAATTTATCGACGCCTTCCGGCGTCTGCGGCGGAAAAAATTCGATGGAAATTTCGGGTTTCATGGCTTCAACCAGATAAAAAATTCACGATTGCCGTCGCCGCCCTCAATCGCGCTTTCCAGCCAGGCCCGGACTTTGAGGCCGTGGGCGGCGGCGGCGTCGCGCAGTTTCTTTTCGACCCGATGATACAGCGCCGGGTCGCGGACGATGCCGCCCTTGCCGAGATGGGCGGGGCCGACTTCAAACTGCGGTTTGACCAGCAACAGCATCTCGCCCGGCGCGGCCAAAAGCGGCGGCAATTGCGGCAGGATCAGGGTGAGGGAGATAAAGGACACGTCGCCGACGATGAGATCGAAGCCTTGCTCCGGCATCGCCGCGCCCAAATCGGCGGCGGCCAGCGCCCGGCAGTTGATGCCCTGCAAGGCCGTGACGCGGGCATCGGCCCTGAGCTTGGCATGCAACTGGCCGTGACCGACATCGACGCCGACCACCCGGCAAGCGCCCGCTTGCAACAGGCAATCGCTAAAGCCGCCGGTCGATTGGCCGATGTCGAGACAGGTTTTACCGGCAACATCGAGGCCGGTCGCCGCCAGCGCCCCGGCGAGCTTCAAGCCGCCGCGCGAGACGTAGCGGTCGCTGTCGCCTTCGCCCACCGTCAAGGCAGCGTCGGCGGGCAATGCCAGCGACGGCCTGACGACCGGCTGGCCGTCACGGAAGACGCGATTTTCGCCAATCAGCCGCTGCGCCTGAGCGCGCGAAGCCGCCAGCCCGCGTTCGACGAGCAGGACATCGACGCGCTGGAGGCCGTGGCGGTCAATCGGCGCCTTGCCCGGCTTTGCCGCCTGTGGGCGGGCGCTCTGGCGGGCGTGGAAGGAAGCCATGCTCATCATGCGGCGGCCTGATCCGCCCTTGATAACTCAAGGGTGCCCCCTCGTAGGGCGGGTCTTGACCCGCCGATCTTGACCCGCCAGCCCATATCAAAGCGGATCTTCAAGCGGCGGGGCAAATCGAAGCGGCGGGTCAAGACCCGCCCTACGCTTCGTTTTCCGTGCGGGAGGGGGGCTGGGGGGCGCGGTGCGTTGGCGGGCATGTCGTAGCGCATCAAAACCGCTCAATACCGATAATGATCCGCCTTGTACGGCCCCTCGACCGGCACGCCGATGTACCGGGCTTGCGCTGCGGTCAGGGTTGTCAGTTGGGCGTTGAGTTTTTTCAACTGCAAGCGGGCGACCTTTTCGTCGAGGTGCTTGGGCAGCGTGTAGACGCCGACCGGGTAGTCCGCCGTGCGCGTAAAGAGTTCGATCTGGGCGATGGTCTGGTTGGCGAAGGAAGAACTCATCACATAGGACGGGTGGCCGGTCGCGCAGCCCAGGTTCACGAGGCGGCCCTTGGCCAGCAGGATGATCCGCTTGCCGTCGGGGAAGATGACATGATCGACCTGCGGCTTGATTTCTTCCCATTGGTATTGCTCAATCGAGGCAACGTCGATTTCGTTGTCGAAATGGCCGATGTTGCAGACGATGGCGTTGTTTTTCATCTTCGCCATGTGGGCGTGGGTGATGACGTGGTAGTTGCCGGTGGCGGTGACGAAAATATCGGCTTTATCGGCGGCTTCGTCCATCGTCACCACGCGGTAGCCTTCCATCGCCGCCTGCAAGGCGCAGATCGGGTCGATTTCAGTGATCCAGACCTGGGCCGACAGGGCGCGCAGCGCCTGCGCCGAGCCTTTGCCGACATCGCCGTAGCCGCAAACGAGGGCGATTTTGCCAGCGACCATGACATCGGTGGCGCGTTTGATGCCATCGACCAGCGATTCGCGGCAGCCGTAGAGATTGTCGAATTTCGACTTGGTCACCGCGTCGTTGACATTGATCGCCGGGAACTTGAGTTCGCCGCGCGCGTGCATCTGGTACAGACGGTGCACGCCGGTTGTCGTTTCTTCGGTGACGCCCTTGATTTGCGCGAGCCGCGTCGAATACCAGGCGGCGTCGGTCGCCAGCCTGGCCCGGATGGCGGCAAAGAGGACGGTTTCTTCTTCCGAAGCGGGCTTGGCCAGCACCGCAAGATCCTTCTCCGCCCGCGCCCCCAGGTGCAGCAGCAGCGTCGCGTCGCCGCCGTCGTCGAGGATCATGTTGCTGCAAGCGCCGTCCGGCCACTCGAAAATGCGGTGGGTGTAATCCCAGTAATCGGCCAGGCTCTCGCCCTTGACGGCGAAGACGGGAATCCCGGCGGCGGCGATGGCGGCGGCGGCGTGATCCTGGGTCGAAAAAATGTTGCACGAGGCCCAGCGCACTTCCGCCCCCAGCGCCGTCAGCGTTTCGATCAGGACGGCGGTCTGGATGGTCATGTGCAGCGAGCCGGTGATGCGCGCGCCCTTCAAGGGCTGGCTTTCGGCAAATTCCTCGCGGATCGCCATGAGGCCCGGCATTTCGGTTTCGGCAATGCGGATTTCCTTGCGTCCCCAGTCAGCGAGGGACAAATCGGCAATCACGTAGTCTTGGGCTGTAGCCACAGTAAGCTCCTTATCAACTGTGGCCGGAAGCGGGGGCTGTTTCTCACCGGCCCCCCGCGCCCGGCAGGGTTGGTCAGTGAGCGCCGTTTTGAACCGAGCCTGAGAGAGTGTTCTCTTGCAGCGCCCCTCGGTAGGTGGCGGATTATAACGTGAATAACCACTGGACAAACAGGGGGCTGTTGCCGTGAAATGCCGCTACCCATCCCCCACCCGATTATGACGGAGACAAACATGACCGCCCGCCGCAAAACCGCCGCCCCCGCCCCCGCAAAAACCGCCCCGGTGAAAGCCGCGCCTGCCCGTAGCGCCGCGCCGCGCCAGCGCCTGGCCGAACGCGGCGACATCGCGCCGCAACTGACGCCCGACGGCATCGAAAATTTCACCGTGCGCGGCGCCGCCAACGGCGCTGAAGGAAAAAAACAAGGCGCGCTGCAAGACATTCTGGCCGGGATACCGGCGGAAGAATCGGTCGCCCTGCTCAAAGGGCTGCTCAAACAGCAGCGGATGAAGGCCGAAGCGCAAGCCGCCAATCCTGACGAAGAACTGGCGGGCGACTGGCGGCGCGGCGGCTACCCGTACAAAAACCTCATGCAGCGGCGCAATTACGAGCGGCAGAAATACCGCTTGCAGGTCGAATTGCTCAAACTGCAAGCCTGGGTCAAGGAAACCGGGCAGAAAGTCGTCATTTTGTTTGAAGGCCGTGACGCCGCCGGCAAGGGCGGCACCATCAAACGCTTCATGGAACACCTCAACCCGCGCGGCGCGCGCGTCGTGGCGCTGGAAAAACCCTCGGAAATCGAACGCGGCCAGTGGTATTTCCAGCGTTATGTGCAGCACCTGCCGACGGCGGGCGAAATCGTCCTCTTTGACCGCTCCTGGTACAACCGCGCCGGTGTCGAGCGGGTCATGGGCTTTTGCACCGACGCCGAATACAACGAATTCGTCCGTCAGGTTCCCGAATTTGAGCGGACGCTGGTGAGAAGCGGCACCCACCTCATCAAATTCTGGTTCTCCGTCAGCCAGTCGGAACAACGCCGCCGCTTCCGCGAGCGCAAAGTGCATCCGCTCAAGCAATGGAAGCTCTCGCCCATCGACATGGCCTCGCTCGACAAATGGGACGACTACACCAAGGCCAAGGAAGCCATGTTCTTCCACACCGACACCGCCGACGCGCCGTGGACGGTGATCAAATCCAACTGCAAAAAGCGGGCGCGCTTGAACGCCATGCGCTACATCCTGCACAAACTGCCGTACACCAACAAAGACACCGCCACCATCGGCAACCTCGACCCGCTCATCGTCGGCCGCGCCAACGTGGTGTACGAACGCGGCGAGCAGCAGGGGATGGCGATTCTGTGAGCTGAGGACAGGGGACAGTCAATTTCCGCGAGCGAAGCTCGCGCAAGAATTTACACCTCCGTTCGGGCTGAGCTTGTCCCTTCGACAAGCTCAGGACAGGCGAAGCCCGGTTCAAACCTCCATACCCGCTCTCCGCACCGCCCTTCGACAAGCTCAGGGCGAACGGCATCAGGCGGTCAGCAGCTAACCCTAACTGACCACGTAATCCGCTCCGGCGGTGGCGATCAGGAGGCCTTTTTCGTTTTCCAGGCGCATCTGGACTGAAGCGATGCGGCCGCCGAGGCGGGTGACCTGGCCGGTGGCGGTGAAGGTTTTGCCGATGCCTTGATGCAGATACGAGGTATGCAGGCCGATGGTGCCGACGCGGGCGAAGCGGTGGGCGACCTGTTCCGCTGTTTCGGCATGGAATTTTTCGGCAATGCCGACGGCCACCGCCAGGCCGCCGACCGTATCGAGGGCGGTGGCGATGACGCCGCCATGCAGGCGGTTGCTCAAGTGCTGGCCGACCAGTTCCGGCCGCATGTCAAAAGCCAGTTGCGGCAGGGCGGGGGCGAGCGAGATGACGCGCAGGCCCAGCGTTGCGTTGAAGCGCAGGTGTTGCTCGAAGATTTCGCGCAGCAGGGTATCGACGCGTTGTTGTTCGGCGGCGGAGCGCGGCGTGGGGGGTGGCAGATGTGTCATCAACAAGATTAAAGGGCAAAAGGACAAGCGTAAATTATCGACAGCGCCGCCAGCCGCGGTCAATGGCCCTCACGCGCGACGCTATTGCCGCCACATGGCACTCTTGGCGTGACATACGGGCAAAAGCCTTGTGGCAGAAGGGCTTCAGACATGTCAAATTTATGCTATAATCATATGGCAGTCAGAAAAAATAAATTTGACATAAATATAAAAATTGCTATACTAGCCGAACGTCATATGACAAAGCTGAAAAATATGACGCTCGGCGGCACTGGCACTGGCACTGGCACTGGCACTGGCACTGGCACTGGCACTGGCGTATGCCGCACACATAAAGCAACCAAACGAAACAATGCTTGACGATATTATAATTTTTGTTATATTCCGTAACAGAGCTTTGCAAAGTTGGGATTTTTATGAAAACAATCTTTCTTGTTGATGACTCGGCAACGATCCTTCTCAGCATCTCCGGCATTCTGGCCAAGGCCGGTTACGCCACCGAGAAAGCGGCCAGCGCCGAGGAGGCGTTGAAGAAGTTGCAGGGCGGTCTGAAGATCGACCTCCTGATTACCGACCTCAACATGCCCGGCATGAACGGCATCGACCTCATCAAGGAAGTCAGGAAGATGGCCGCCTACAAGTTTGTGCCGATCCTGTTCCTGACCACCGAGTCGCAGCAGGCGAAGAAGCAGGAAGCCAAGGCGGCGGGCGCTTCGGGCTGGATCGTCAAACCGGCGACGGCGGATGAACTGCTCAACACCATCAAACTGGTTGTGCGCTAACAGAATGTCTTACCCCCCCCCCCCGCAATATGGTGTCATAAATTGTTCGCTGCCCGCGTTCCCCAAGGTCATGGATCACTCGAAATTTCTCCAACGCGTCCTGCTCGTCGCCGCTATCCTCACCCTGAGTGTCGGCCTTGCGGTGTATGCCATGCACGGCTGGTTCCACAGCGTCTTCGCGCCAAGCCCTC
>JAITMS010000111.1 GCA_031277255.1 Azonexus sp. | reverse complement strand
GCCGTTTCCAGGCGGGCCTGGACGACATTGTTCACACCTTGCAGGTTGCCGGTCGCCACTTGCGCCAGACTGCCGCTGTTGATCGGGGCAAGCGATTCGACGGCGCTGGCGACGGCTTCAGGCGTCGTGGTCGCCACTGTGCCCAAGGCATCGAGCAGATCTTGCATGACCGGGCTGGGGTTCGAGGCGGCGATTTGATCGAGTGTTTGGGCAACGCTCTGGGCCGTCGAACTGCCGCCGCCCGTTGTCGTGATGGCGTCCAGGGAGGCATCCTGATGGGCGATCAGGTCGATGTCGTTGCCATTCTGCACGGCCTCGAAACGCCACAGGAGGCTGTTGTCGGTCGTTATCAGCGCGCCAGCGGTCAGGCTTCCCGCCGTCAGCACACTCGTCAGCGTCTTGCCATCGGTGATGCCTGCGTAATTGGCGGCATTGACGTTGATTTTGCCGCTGGCGCTGAGATCGGCGGTGCCGGTAACATTCAGCTTGCCATAGCTTGTCTCGCTGTCCGCGCCGATACGCAGCACGCTGTTGGCGCTTTGTGTGTAGCTGGTGACCGTCGCCGTAGCCCCGGCGGCAACCGCCAGCGTGCCGCCGCCGCTGACAACGCCGTTGACCTTGCCGCCATTCAGCATATTGAGGGTGGTGCTGTTGTTCATCCGCACCTCGCCGTTGATGGTGCCCGCGTTGTTGATGGTGGTGGCGCCGCTGCCGCCCGTCAGATCAATGGCAACAGTCGGTGAAGCGATTATGCCAGTCGCTGTATTGGTGATTGTTGTGATCTTGCCGCCATCTTCGGCGATAATGCCGTAAAAAGTACCGGAGATCGTACCGCTGTTGTTGATGCTGGTGACTGTGCTGCCCGTGTCGGCAACCCCGATACCCTCCTCGCCGCCGATGCTTCCGGTGTTGACGATGCTGCTGATCGTGCCGCCTTCCGAAACGCCGATGCCCGCCGTATCGTTGCCCCCATCAATTGAACCATCATTGGTGAGCGTGGTAATGCGGGCTATGGGCACGTCAATACCACCGTTAATGACGCCGGTGCCGGTATTGGTAATGGCGTTGACGGTGATGTTGCCATCGACCAAAAGGCCGCCGTCCGTGCCCGAAATCGTGCCATTGTTGGTGATGTTCGTCGCGTTGGTCAAAACGCGGATGGCAACGCCGTCGTAACCGAGGCCATCGTTGGCCCCGCTCACCGTGACGCCATTATTGACAGTCAAACTGCCCTTGACTTCGCAGCCGTCCTGACCCCCGCTGATCGTCGCCGGGCAATCGACGGCATGGGCTGCCCCCGCGCCGATCACCAGGCAGGCGCTGGCGACCGCCAGCGTCAAGGTCTTTGTCGACGTCCCTCTTTTCAGAGACGCGGTTTTTTTGTTGCTCATTTTCATTGTTTCCAAGTTGTTATTCACCCGGCAATTGACTATTGAAAAACTACCGTCATTGCGAGGCGCGTAGCGCCGTGGCAATCCAGAGGGTTGACTGGATTGCTTCGCCTCTGGCTCGCAATGACGAGGTAGAAATTTCAACCCTTGCTTGCCGGGTCAATAGAAGCTAGAAGCGGTAGGAAAGCCCCACCGACCAGACATTGACCTTCGAGTCATCGCCGCTGACCTTCTCTCCATCAATCGTCTTCGAGCCGGGGTCGACCTTGTTGTAGATCTCGTACTCGGCGCGGATGGCAAGCTGCGGGGTGATGTTGTAGAGCGCGCCAAGGCCATAGATCACGCCGGTCTTGCGATCCGAGAGACTTTCCCGGTAGGTATCTCCGTCCTCGACAAGGGAAAGTTTTTGCTTGGTCTTGGCGGTGAAAACCCCCAGTTTGCCAAAGAGCGAGAATCCACTATCGCCCAGCGGCAACATGCCGACCGCGCTCAGATTAAAGCCATTGCTCTCGTAGGTTTCCTTGCCGCTGATATTCGCGTCAGGGATTGAAAGTTTCTGCGAGGCTTCACCCAGATCGAAGTAACCGCCTTCAAGCGCAAAGTATTTGTTGAATTGATAGCCGACTTGCAGTTTCCAGGCCGTGTCCTTGTCGTCACCATTGGCGAGCAATCCATCTTCAATGTCTTCGGCGCTCATCTTTGGCGGATAGTCTTTGAACTTGCTCTGTCCGATACTGGCCAGCACATATACGCCGCTGTCATCCGCCGCCATTGCCGCCGAGGAGGCCACGGCCAGGGCAAGCGCGGCCACCAGGGGTTTCATTTTGTTTTGCATGATGAATCTCTCTTTCAATCAAATGGAATATGAAGACCACGGCGCTGCGCTCCCATGACGGCAGAACGCGGAACCATGAAGTCACGTCACGGGCAAGGACTGTAAGTTAAAATGCCTTTCTCCGTTATCCCGTCCGCTACGGAGAAAAACAGCGGTAACTACGGAGACGCGCCTTGGGGGCCTTTGCAAAACGTCGCGAGCGCGGTTGAGTCATGTCGGGGTTTGCCTGCGGCTCACTTCAGGCTGCCTTGCTACAGGCTTGAATGAGGCAATGACATCATATATGCTGTCATTTATGGCGGTGATTGTTCTTGATACCAACGTTTTTGTCTCGGCGCTCCGCTCCGAGGGCGGCGCATCGCGTGAGGTGTTACGCCGGATTTTTCAGGGGCGGCATGTTCCGCTGTTGGGTAATGCGCTGTGGCTGGAATACGAAGATTTACTGGGGCGTCCGTTCTGGCCGGATACGACAACTGCCGCCGAGCGCCGCCAGCTTCTGGCCGCGCTTGCAAAGTCGGGCAAGTGGGTTTCTGTCTATTACGGATGGCGTCCCAATTTGCCCGATGAGGCGGACAATCACTTGATTGAACTGGCGATTGCAGGCGGCGCGCAAGCTATCGTCACACATAACGTCAAGGACGTCGGGCATGGCGAATTGACCTGGAAGCATTTGCATGTTCTGCCGCCCGCACAATTTTTGGAGACTTTCGCATGAGCACATTGACAATCAGACTGCCGGACAACACAACGGAGAGATTGAAAACGCTGGCGCGTTCCAGGGGCCTCAGCGTCAACAAACTCGTCGAAGAAATGAGCACTCAGGCATTGGCTGCTTTTGATGTGGAACTGCGCTTCAAAACACTGGCCGCCAGCGGCGATAATGCCCAGGCGCTGGCGATTCTTGACCGGCTGGACGCTGAATCGCCAGCGACCCACTGACGGGAACGCATCAACGCGCAGCTCCGTAATGGTAGCCACCACGGATAAAACTACGGAGACGCCGCCTTGCCCGTTGTAAAGGAAGCTCTGCGCAAATCGTCATTCCCGCGAAGCGGGAATGACGATGAACGAGCCAAAACGCCCGATGCCATGAAACGCCGTCCGTATTGGCTGGCCGGTCTCGGCCTCCTGGTCTGGCTGCTGTCCAGCGCCCTGGGGAGTTGGATTTGGCTGCGCGTGGCGCTGGATGACGCGCGCGCGGATTTTGAGCGGAATGGCCAGGCGCTGGGGCAGACGCTG
>JAITMS010000087.1 GCA_031277255.1 Azonexus sp. | reverse complement strand
AACTTGGTCGCCAGAACCGTGGTGATCGCCGCCGTCAAGGTCGTCTTGCCATGATCGACGTGACCAATCGTGCCGACATTCACGTGCGGCTTGGTGCGTTCAAATTTTTCCTTTGCCATATCGCTTCTCCAATAAGACCTTACTTCTTGTTGATGATGGCCTCGGCCACGCTCTTCGGGGCTTCGGCGTAGTGCTTGAATTCCATGGTGTAGGTGGCGCGGCCCTGCGTCGCCGAACGCAGATCGGTGGCATAACCGAACATCTCGGCCAGCGGCACTTCAGCGCGCACGGTCTTGCCGCCGCCCGGCAGGTCATCCATGCCCTGCACCATGCCGCGCCGCGACGACAGATCGCCCATCACCGTGCCGGTATATTCTTCCGGCGTTTCGACTTCAACCGCCATCATCGGCTCCAGCAGCACCGGGCTGGCCTTTCTCATGCCATCCTTGAAGGCCATCGAGGCGGCCATCTTGAAGGCGTTTTCGTTCGAGTCCACGTCGTGGTAGGAGCCATCGAACAGCGTGACCTTGACGTCCACCACCGGGAACCCGGCCAGTACGCCATTCGGCAAGGTTTCCTGCAAGCCCTTGTCCACCGCCGGGATGTATTCGCGCGGCACGACGCCGCCCTTGATGGCGTCGACGAATTCGTAGCCCTTGCCCGCTTCGTTCGGCTCCAGCTTGATCCAGACGTGACCGTATTGACCGCGACCGCCGGACTGCTTGACGAATTTGCCTTCCTGCTCGACGGCCTTTCTGATCGCCTCGCGGTAGGCCACCTGCGGCGCGCCGACATTGGCTTCGACGTTGAATTCGCGCTTCATGCGGTCGATGATGATTTCGAGGTGCAATTCGCCCATGCCGGAAATGATGGTCTGGCCGGATTCTTCGTCGCTGCGCACGCGGAAGGACGGGTCTTCCTGGGCCAGACGGCCCAAGGCGATGCCCATTTTTTCCTGGTCAGCCTTGGTTTTCGGCTCGACGGCGACGGAGATGACCGGCTCCGGGAAATCCATACGCTCAAGGATGACGGGCTTGTCAACGGCGCACAGGGTTTCGCCGGTGGTCACGTCCTTCAGGCCGATACAGGCGGCGATGTCGCCAGCCAGCACTTCGTCGATCTCGTCGCGGTCGTTGGCCCGCATCTGGACGAGACGGCCAATCCGCTCTTTCTTGCCCTTGACCGCGTTATAAACGGTGTCGCCCTTCTTGAGGACGCCCGAATAGACACGGATGAAGGTGAGCTGGCCGACAAAGGGGTCGGTCATCAGCTTGAAGGCCAGCGCCGAGAAGCTCTCCTTGTCGTCGGCCTTGCGGCTCACCGCTTGCCCTTCCTCGGTTTCGCCCTCGACATCGGGAATGTCGGTCGGCGACGGGAGGAACTGCAGCACGGCGTCCAGCATCCGCTGCACGCCCTTGTTCTTGAAAGCGGAGCCGCACAGCATCGGCTGAATTTCAGTGGCAATGGTGCGCAGGCGCAGACCGGCCAGAACATCGGCTTCGCTCAGATCGCCGTCTTCGAGGTAGCGGTTCATCAACTCCTCGGAAGCCTCGGCGGCAGCCTCGACCATGTTTTCACGCCATTTTTTGGCGTCGGCTTCGAGCGCGGCGGGAATGTCGCCGTAGGTAAACTTCATGCCCTGCGACACCTCATCCCAGATAATGGCTTTCATCTTGATGAGGTCGACCACGCCCTGAAAACCATCCTCAGCGCCGACCGGAATAACGATGGGCACGGGATTGGCCGACAGGCGCGTCTTCATCTGCTCGACCACCTTGAAGAAATTGGCCCCGGTGCGGTCCATCTTGTTGACGAAAGCCAGCCGCGGCACCTTGTATTTGTTGGCCTGACGCCACACGGTTTCCGACTGCGGCTGGACGCCGCCGACGGCGCAATAGACCATGCAGGCGCCATCCAGAACGCGCATCGAACGCTCGACTTCAATGGTGAAATCGACGTGTCCCGGCGTATCGATGATATTGATCCGATGCTCCGGCATGGCGCCGTCCATGCCCTTCCAGAAACAGGTCACCGCCGACGAGGTGATGGTGATGCCGCGCTCCTGCTCCTGCTCCATCCAGTCGGTGGTCGCCGCGCCATCGTGCACCTCGCCCAGCTTGTGCGTCACGCCGGTGTAAAAAAGAATGCGCTCGGAGGTCGTCGTTTTGCCAGCGTCGATGTGGGCGCTGATGCCGATATTGCGATAACGCTCGATGGGGGTTTTACGTGCCACGATAGAATCCTTTGTGAATTAGAAGCGGAAGTGGGCAAAAGCCTTGTTGGCCTCGGCCATGCGATGCACTTCATCGCGCTTCTTCACGGCGCCGCCACGGTTTTCGGCGGCTTCCATCATCTCGGCGGCGAGCCGCTGGCCCATCGACTTCTCGGAACGCTTCCGCGCCGACTCGCGCAGCCAGCGCATCGCCAGCGCGGCGCGGCGGGCCGGGCGGACTTCAACCGGCACCTGATAGTTGGCGCCGCCGACGCGGCGGGATTTGACTTCGACCATCGGGCGGACATTGGCCATCGCGGCGCTGAACACTTCCAGCGGGTCCTTGCCGGACTTGCTCGAAATGATGCCGAAAGCGCCATAGACGATGCGCTCGGCAACCGACTTCTTGCCGCTCTGCATGATGGTGTTGATGAATTTGGAAACTTCGACATTGCCGAACTTCGGGTCCGGCAGAATGTCGCGCTTGGGTACTTCACGACGACGGGGCATATTGACCTCTGTTAAACACGATTCAGTTGAAAAGCCGGGCTGGGGCAACCCCCTCCCGGCCTCTCCCAGCCGCCCAAAAGAGCGGCTACTTACTTAAAGCCGCCGGGTAATCAGGCAGCCTTCGGGCGCTTGGCACCGTATTTGGACCGGGATTGCTTCCGATCCTTGACCCCCTGGGTATCCAGAGAGCCGCGCACGGTGTGGTAACGCACACCGGGCAAATCCTTGACGCGGCCGCCGCGGATCAAAACGACGGAGTGTTCCTGCAAATTGTGGCCTTCGCCGCCAATATAGGAGATGACCTCGAAACCATTGGTCAGGCGAACCTTGCACACCTTGCGCAAAGCCGAGTTCGGCTTTTTCGGCGTCGTCGTATAGACGCGGGTGCACACGCCCCGCTTCTGCGGGCATTTTTCCAGAGCCGGCACCTTGCTCTTGGTGACCTCGGCAACGCGCGGTTTACGCACGAGCTGGCTGATAGTCGGCATATCGAACTTCCTCGAACGCCCCGGCCCCAAGCGGGAACCGAAGGCTATTTTGTTATCCCAAGCGGAGACAATGATTAGCCTCCGCCGACAAAGACCGGGGATTTTATGGGCGATCCATTCACCTGTCAACGTGATTGAGCCACATCCGGGGATTGACCGCCCGGCGTCGCAAAATGCCATTGACGACGGCGCTGCGTTAATATCGCCGCTGGCGGAGCCGGACAAAGGCGCGCCATTTCAGGTTGGACGAGGCGAATATGAGATTTCTGCTGTTGCTGGCATTGTTTGGCGTGCTCTGGTGGGTGTGGACCAAGCGCGCCGCGGCGCCGCCGCCGTCGGCTGGGCGGGAGCCGCCGGTGGAGAAAATGGTGGCTTGCGCGCATTGCGGTCTCCTGATGCCGGAGAGCGACAGCCTGGCCGATGGCGAGCGGCGCTACTGTTCGGAAGCGCACCGCCGGGCGGGAGCCGCCTGATGCCGATGACCGGCTGGCTGTCGGCGGCCTGGGAAGCCAACTGGCGGCCCTTGCAGTACTTCAATCTCTACCGCCTGATCGTGGCCGGGCTGTTTCTGCTGACCATTCTCTTTCCCCAGAACGACCTGATGGAGCGTCCGAATCGCTTGCCGACGGCGCTGGCCCTGTCGTTGACGATCAGTTATCTGGCGGTCGTGATTGTCGGCTTCCTCCTGTCGGTGCACTGGCAGCGGCGCTTCAATCTGCAATTGTCGCTACAGATGGTCGTCGATGTCGTCGTCGTCAGCCTGATGATGCTCGGCGCGGGCGGCGTCAGCAGTGGTTTTGCCGTGCTGTTGCTGGTTTCGCTGGCGGCGGCGAGTCTCGTCGGGCGTGGTCGGCTGGTCTTGTTTTATGCCGCGCTGGCGACCGTGGCGGTGTTGACGTCGCAGCTTTACGGCATTCTGCGCCTTGATTTTCCCGATTCCTCGGTGGTGCAGGCGGGCCTCATTTCGGCGGGTTTTTTTGCCACCGCCATCCTCGCCCGCCTGCTTGGGCAGCGGGTGATGGATAACGAGAATCTGGCACGCAAACGCGGCATTGCGCTGGATAACCAGATTCGTATCAGTCAGCGGGTGGTCGAGCAAATGCAGGATGGTGTGCTCATCATCGGCGACGATGGCCGCGTCAGCCGCTACAACCCGGTCGCTGGAACGATGCTGGGTTTTACCCGCGAGGCGCCGCCGACGCCGCCAGCGGCGCTGGCGGCGTCGCTGGTCGCATGGCTCGAAGGCGGCCCGGAAAGCGTCCCGTTCACGGGCTTTGACGGTTGCCACCTGCTCGCCCGCTTTGAACGAACGGCCAGTTCCGACCGTGAACTGCTGGTCTTTCTCGAAGATCTCGACCGCATTCAGGAGCGCGCCCAGCAGATGAAACTGGCGTCGCTGGGGCGGCTGACGGCCAGCATCGCCCACGAAATCCGCAATCCGCTGTCGGCCATCAGCCATGCTGGCGAACTGTTGCGCGAGGAGCGGCGCGGCGAAACGCAGGAGCGTCTGTTGCGCATTCTCAATGACAATGTTTTGCGCCTTGACCGCATCGTGCAGGATGTGTTGATGCTGGGCCGCCAGAACAGCGCCCGCCTGGAGCTGCTTGATCTCAACGAGCTGTGCCCCGCTTTCATTGAAGAATTCGCCGCCAGCGAAAATTTCGCACCGGAGATCATCTCCTGGCAAGCGAGCGGCGATGTCCGCCTCTGTTTCGATCGCGCCCATCTGTATCAGTTGCTGTGGAATCTCATCAGCAACGCCCTGCGCCATGCCTCACGCCAGCCTGGGGCGATTCGTCTGGCGGCAAGCGCCACGGCCAGCGGGCAGGTAAAATTGCACGTCATCGACGATGGTCCGGGCGTGCCGGACGATATACGCGAGCAGATTTTTGACCCCTTTTTCACCACACACCATGACGGTACTGGCCTTGGCCTCCATATCAGCCGCGAACTCTGCGCCGCCAACGGCGCCAGCCTGTCCCTGGGCGCCAATGCGCCGGGCGGGCATTTCGTCATTGCCGGGAGAAACGACACGTGTCTGCAAGAAATGAAAAACGGACGCACAAGCCGCTGAACCGGGTTCTCGTCATCGACGACGAAGCCGACATCCGCGAATTGATCGACATGACGCTCACCCGCATGGGCCTTCTGGCCGAATGCGCCGGTACGGTTGCCGAAGCGCGGACGGCGCTCGACGTGGGCAGTTTTCAACTGTGCCTGACCGATATGCGTCTGCCCGATGGCGATGGTCTGGACATCGTCCGTTACATTGGCGAGCGTTATCCGCAAACCCCGGTGGCGGTGATTACCGCCTTCGGCAGCGCCGAAAATGCCGTCGCCGCGCTCAAGGCCGGGGCTTTTGATTATCTGGCCAAGCCGGTTGGCCTCGAACAGTTGCGCGCCCTGGTCAAATCGGCCCTGCGCCTGCCCGGCGGCGACAAGGCCGAGGACGGCACAGCGGACGGTCTGCCCGCGCTGATCGGTTCCTCGCCCGCCATGGAGCAGGTGCGGACGCTGATCGAAAAGCTGGCGCGCAGTCAGGCGCCCATCTACATTTCCGGCGAATCGGGCAGCGGCAAGGAACTGGCGGCGCGCCTGATCCACGCCAAGAGCGCCCGCAGCGGCGGCGCTTTCGTCCCCGTCAATTGCGGCGCGATTCCCGACAATCTCATGGAAAGCGAGTTTTTCGGCTATCGCAAAGGCGCCTTCACCGGCGCTGACGGCGACCGCGACGGGTTTTTTCAGGCCGCCAACGGCGGCGCCCTGTTTCTCGACGAAGTGGCCGATCTGCCGCTGGCGATGCAGGTCAAGCTCCTGCGCGCCATTCAGGAAAAGCGCGTGCGCAAGGTCGGCGCGGTGACCGAGGAGCCGGTCGATGTCCGCATCATGTGCGCCACCCATCGCAACCTGCGCGAGTGTGTCGACAAAGGCAGTTTTCGCCAGGATCTGTACTACCGGCTCAATGTCATCGAATTACGGATGCCGCCCCTGCGCGAGCGGGTCGAAGACATCCTGCCGCTGGCCGAGATCATTCTTGCCCGCCTGGGCGGCGAACCGCCGCCCAGATTGTCGGCGGCGGCGCTCAAGGCGATGCAGTTGTACGCCTTCCCCGGCAATGTGCGCGAACTGGAAAACGTCCTCGAACGGGCGGTCGCCCTCAGCGCCGGCGGCGAAATCGAGGCCGACGACCTCTTTCTCGACCCCGGCGACAGCGGCGGCGAAGAACAGGGGCGCGGCAGGGAAACGCTCGACGACTACCTCGCCCGGCTGGAGCGCCAGGCCATTCTCGAAGCCCTGCAACAAACCGACGGCAACCGCACCGCCGCCGCCCGCCAGCTTGGCGTCACCTTCCGCTCGCTGCGCTATCGGCTGGAGCGGCTGGGCATCGAATGATTCCATTTCCCGATCAAACGATTACTTTGTCGACTTCGCTTGCCGTGCAACAGCACTGTCTGCGCTTCGTCTTCGCGTACTCGCTTGATCTGAAAATGGAATGAGCCGGTGGCTGGCCGATGGCTGGCTGAGTGGCGCCGAACGGCGGCCATCGCCCAATTTCGGCCCGCGCCCGCCCGGCGCTATTTCGCTCATCGTCATCCACAGCATCAGCCTGCCGCCCGGCCACTTCGGCGGCGGCTGGGTTGAGGATTTTTTCAATAACCGCCTCGACCCGACGCGGCACCCCTATTTCGCCGAAATTGCCCGCTTGCAAGTCTCGGCCCACTTTTACATCCGCCGCGACGGCAGCCTCGTCCAGTTCGTCGGCGGCGACCAGCGCGCCTGGCACGCCGGGCAGTCAAGCTGGCGCGGGCGCGGCGATTGCAACGATTTCTCCATCGGCATCGAACTCGAAGGCAGCGACGAGCAGCCGTTTGCCGCAGCCCAGTACGCCGCGCTGTGGCCGCTGCTCGACGCGCTGTGCCAGCGTTACCCGATTACCGCCGTGGCCGGTCACAGCGACATCGCGCCGGGACGCAAAAGCGATCCGGGACCGCATTTCGCCTGGGTGGCGGTACGTGCCCGCTATCCGGCACTCGACTTGCCGCCCCTGGACTGAAAACGGCCACCCGCGGGTGGCCGTTTTGCTGGTCCGATCAAGGTTCGCTCAGGCGGCGTCCCTGAAAATGCCCATTTCAAACAGTTCGCGCTTCAAGACCAGTTCGCGCGGCATTTTTTCGCCCATTTTGTCGAACCATTCCTTGTGGCCAGCGAGTTCGGCTTTCCAGGCGTTCACGTCGATGCGGGTCAGAACCTCGAAATCGCTCTGGTTGATATTGAGGCCGCTCCAGTCGATGTCGGCGAACTTCGGCATCCAGCCGAGCGTGGTTTCCTTGGCCCCGACCGCGCCCTGGCAGCGTTGGACGATCCATTTGAGAATGCGCATGTTGTCGCCAAAGCCGGGCCACATGAATTCGCCCTGCTCATTCATGCGGAACCAGTTGACGCAGAAAATTTTCGGCGGCGTCTCGACGGTTTTGCCCATTTGCAGCCAGTGGCTGAAGTAGTCGCCCATGTGATAGCCGCAGAACGGCAGCATGGCGAAGGGGTCGCGGCGCACCACGCCCTGCTCGCCGAAAGCGGCGGCGGTCGTCTCGGAACCGAGGGTGGCGGCCATGTAGACGCCGTAATTCCAGTTGAAGGCCTGATACACCAGCGGCACCGTGGTGGCGCGGCGGCCGCCGAAAACGAAGGCGGCAATCGGCACGCCCGCCGGGTCTTCCCAGGCCGGGTCAATCGACGGACATTGGCTGGCGGGCGCGGTGAAACGCGAGTTGGGGTGCGCCGCCTTCTTCCCGGCCTTACCGTCGGCGGGCGTCCAGTCCTTGCCCTGCCAGTCGATCAGGTGGGCGGGCGGCTCCTTGGTCAAGCCTTCCCACCAGACATCGCCGTCATCGGTCAGGGCGACGTTGGTGAAAATGATGTTTTCCTTGAGCGTCGCCAGGGCGTTGTAATTGGTTTTTTCCGAGGTGCCGGGGGCAACGCCGAAAAAACCGGCTTCCGGGTTGATGGCGTAGAAACGGGCAACGCCGTCCTTGCCGACGCGCGGCTTGATCCAGGCGATGTCGTCGCCGATGGTGGTGACTTTCCAGCCATTCAGCGGCTCTGGCGGAATCAGCATGGCGAAATTGGTTTTGCCGCAAGCCGACGGGAAAGCGGCGGCGACATAGGTTTTTTCACCGGCTGGCGATTCGACGCCGAGAATGAGCATGTGCTCGGCCAGCCAGCCCTGCTCGCGGGCCATGTTGGAGGCAATGCGCAGCGCGAAGCACTTTTTGCCCAGTAGCGCGTTGCCGCCGTAGCCGGAGCCGTAAGACCAGATTTCGCGGCTTTCGGGATAGTGGACGATGTATTTGACCGTTGGATTGCACGGCCATTTGGCGTCCTGCTGGCCCGCCGCGAGCGGCGCGCCGACGCTGTGCACGCAGGGAACGAAGTCGCCATTGGCGCCGAGCGTGTCGAACACCTTGGCGCTCATGTGGGTCATCGTCCGCATACTGACGACGACATAGGGCGAATCGGAAATCTCAACGCCGATATGGGCAATCGGCGAACCGAGCGGCCCCATCGAGAAGGGAATGACATACATCGTGCGGCCCTTCATGCAGCCCTTGAACAGGCCGTTCAGCGTCGCCCGCATGGTGGCCGGGTCTTCCCAGTTGTTGGTCGGGCCAGCGTCTTCCTTCTTCGCCGAGCAGATGTAGGTGCGATCCTCGACGCGGGCAACATCCGATGGGTCAGAGAAAGCAAGGTAGGAATTGGGCCGCCTCTGTTCGTTGAGCTTGATCAGCGTACCCGCCTTGACCATTTCGGCGCAGAGGCGGTCATATTCCTCCTGCGAGCCGTCGGCCCAGTAAATCCGGTCGGGCTGGGTCAGTTCGGCGATTTCGCCGACCCATTTTTTCAGACCTTCGTGTTTGACGTAAGCGGGGGCGTTCAGCGGTGCAGTCATGACAATACCTCTCTCCAAGTAACGGAAACAGCCGGTTTTTGCTCATTGCCGGAGCCTGCCGCCAAGACTGAAGGCGGCTGGGCCATCGGCTGGGAAGCTCAGAATTATCCGCCAAAGCAAGGAAAACATCCATATAACGGGCATCCTTTGACGTTTTCACGGCCCGGCGGCAAGGGGCCGCGTGGTAGTATCCAAGGCTTGCCAAAGCGGCGTTTCACCAGACAATTCCGTTTTCAGATCAAGCGAGTACGCGAAGACGAAGCGCCGACAGTGCTGTTGCACGGCAAGCGAAGTCGACAAAGTAATCGCTTGATCTGGAAATGGAATAAGAGATCGACATGGACCGTAAACAATTGCGCGAAGCCGCGCTGCACTATCACCGCCAACCCAGGCCGGGCAAGATCGCGGTGACGCCGATCAAGCAACTGACCAACCAGTACGATCTGTCGATGGCTTATTCGCCCGGCGTCGCCTTTGCCTGCGAGGAAATCGCCAAGAGTCCCGGCGAGGCGGATAACCTGACTTCGCGGGCCAATCTCGTCGGCGTCATCACCAATGGCACGGCGGTGCTCGGTCTGGGCGCGATCGGGCCGCTTGCCGCCAAGCCGGTGATGGAAGGCAAGGGCGTGCTGTTCAAGAAATTCGCCAATATCGACGTTTTCGACCTCGAAATCGATGAGCGCGACCCGGATAAACTGGTCGACACCATCGCCTCGCTGGAGCCGACTTTCGGCGGCGTCAATCTGGAAGACATCAAAGCGCCGGAGTGCTTCTACATCGAAAAGAAGCTGCGCGAGCGGATGAAAATCCCGGTTTTTCACGACGACCAGCACGGCACGGCGATTGTCGTCGGCGCCGCCATCCTCAACGCCCTGCAACTGGTCGGCAAGGAGATCGGCGCGGTCAAGATCGTCGCTTCCGGCGCCGGGGCCGCGGCGCTCGCCTGTCTTGACCTCCTGGTCATGCTCGGCGCGCCGGTCGGCAATATCTGGGTCACCGACATCAAGGGCGTGGTCTATGAAGGCCGCGTCGAGGAAATGGACGAGATCAAGGCGCGTTACGCCAAAAAAACCAAAGCGCGGACGCTCGCTGAGGTAATCGGCGGGGCCGACGTTTTTCTCGGCCTCTCGGCGGGCGGCGTGCTGAAGCCGGAGATGGTGGCGCAAATGGCGGCCAAGCCGGTCATCATGGCGCTGGCCAACCCGACGCCGGAAATTCTGCCGGAACAGATCAAGGCGGTGCGCGACGACGCCATTATCGGCACTGGCCGTTCGGATTACCCGAATCAGGTCAACAACGTGCTCTGCTTCCCCTTCATTTTTCGCGGCGCGCTCGATGTCGGCGCGACGACCATTACCGAGGCGATGAAAATGGCGGCGGTCAAGGCCATCGCCGAACTGGCCAGGGCCGAGCAGTCGGAAGTGATCGCCACGGTTTATGGCGAGAAGATTGCCGGCTTCGGGCCGGAATACCTGATCCCCAAGCCTTTCGATCCGCGTCTGATCGTCAAGATCGCCCCCGCCGTCGCCAGGGCGGCGATGGATTCCGGCGTCGCCACGCGGCCGATCAAGGATTGGCCGGCCTATCTCCAGCGGCTCAACGAATTCGTCTATCACTCCGGCCTGATTATGAAGCCGGTCTTTGCCCAGGCCAAACTCGCGCCCAAGCGCATCGTCTTTGCCGAAGGCGAGGACGAGCGGGTGCTGCGGGCGGTGCAGGTGGCGCGCGACGAGGGCATCATCTCGCCGATACTGATCGGCCGCCCGGCGGAAATCCGGCGGCGGATCAAGGCGGCGGGCCTGCGCCTCAAGGAAGGCGGCGATTACGAGGTGATCTACGGCGACCATGAGCAGTGCGTTTTCTTCAACCAGCATTTCGATGAATTCTGGCAGGCCTACCACAGTCTCATGGAAAGGAAGGGCGTGTCGCCCGACTACGCCCGCCGCGAAATCCGCCGCCGGGCGACGCTCTACGGCGCGCTGATGGTTCGTCTCGGCTATGCCGACGGCCTCGTCTGCGGCACCTTTGGCCGCCACGAAGCGCACCGCGAATATGTCCAGAACGTCATCGGCATGCGTCCGGGGCTGGATGGCTACTACGCGATGAATCTCCTCATGCTGCCCGGTCGCACCGTCTTCATCGGCGACACCTACGAGAACTACGACCCCAGCGCCGCCCAACTGACCGACATGACGCTCCTCGCCGCCGGGGTGATCCGCAATTTCGGCATCACGCCGAAGGTCGCGCTGCTCTCCCATTCCACCTTCGGCACGGCGAGTACGCCAACGGCGCTGAAAATGCGTGAAACCCTCGATTTGTTGCGGCAGCGCGCGCCGGAACTGGAAGTCGAGGGCGAAATGCACGGCGACGCCGCGCTCGATGAAAACATTCGCCTGGCCGCCTTTCCCCATTCGCGCCTCAAGGGGCAGGCCAATCTTCTGGTGATGCCGACGCTGGACGCCGCCAATATTTCGTTCAACCTGCTCAAGGTGGCGGCGGGCGACAATCTGACCATCGGGCCGATCCTCCTTGGCGCGGCGCAGCCGGTCAATATCCTGACGCCAACGGCAACGGTTCGCCGCATCGCCAACGTGACGGCGCTGACCGTCGTCGAAGCGGCTTTAACTTAACACCCTATTTGCTTAATTTTAGAGCGGTTTTGATTCAAGTGTATACACGCCCCCTATACCGTTCGGGCTGAGCTTGTCGAAGCCCGGTTCAAGCCTCCGTATTCTCTCTCCGCACCGTCCTTCGACAAGATCAGGACGAACGGGAGGGTAAAGACTTGAACAGAAAATGCTCTAATGGCTTTTCATTGAAAAAATGATAAATGCTGTTAAACTGCTAAACATGCTCGCAGTTAGCAGGAGATACACATGAAGGGTCGGTTCGGTACGGCGATTCTGCTCGCCGCCATGTTGGGACTGGCGACGCCGGTTTCCGCCGCCAGCGTCGCCAGGGATGCGCCGGTCGTCAAAAAGACGGCGGCGAAGAAGGTAGCGGCGAAGAAGACGGTGGCAAAAAAGACGGTAAAGCGCGGCAATAAAAAAATCGCCAAAGCCGCCAAAGGCAAAGCCGCCGCCAGACCGGTGCGTCACGCCAATCTGGCCGACAGCGAACCCGGCCGCCTCGCCCTGCAATCCGCCTCGGTGCTGGTGCTCGACCAGAACAGCGGCGAAACCATTGTCGAAAAGCAATCCGACGCCGTTCAGCCGATTGCCTCGATTACCAAGCTGATGACGGCGATGGTCGTGCTCGACGCCGGTCTTGATCTCAACGAGGTCATCAGCATCGGCGAAGAAGATGTCGATGCCCTGAAAGGCTCGACCTCGCGCCTGCCGGTTGGCACCACGATGACGCGCGAAACCGCCCTGCTGCTCGCCCTCATGTCGTCGGAAAACCGCGCCGCCAGCGCCCTCGGGCGGCATTACCCCGGCGGCCTGTCGGCCTTTGTCGAGGCCATGAACCGCAAAGCCGTCATCCTCGGCATGTACCGCAGTCATTTCGAGGAACCGACCGGCCTATCGAGCAACAACGTGTCCACCGCCCACGATCTCGCCCGCCTGGTCAGCGCCGCCGCTGCCGATTACCCGGAAATCCGCCAGTACTCGACAACCGCCGGGGCGCAGTTGGAACTGCATGGCCGCATCCGCGAGTTCGTCAATACCAATACCCTGGTCCGTAGCGACAACTGGGAAATCGGCCTCTCGAAAACCGGCTTCACCGCCGAGGCGGGCCGCTGTCTGGTCATGCAGGCCAAGGTCGCGGGCAAGCCGGTGGTCATCGTGCTGCTCGACTCCAACGGCAAAATGACCCGCGTCGGCGACGCCAACCGCATCAAACGCTGGATGGAAAGCGTCAGCGTCACCAGCGCCAAGCGTTCGACCTGAGCGCGAGGCGGGCTGCGGCCTTGTAATTTACATTTTCGATAAAAATGTAAATTACAAGACGCCGAAACCCCTATACCACACCCTCCTAAGCCCAGATCTAGGGCAACTGTCTCAGATAGTTGGCGAGCGCAATGATGTCGGCGTCTTTGAGCATGGAGGTGGCGATGGTCATGCGCGGCTCGTTCCTGATGCCGGTGCCATCGCGGTAGCGGGTAATCGAGAGGCGCAGGTACTCGATCTGCTGCCCGGCCAGGCGTGGGAACAGTTCGCTGCCACGGGCATTGACGCCGTGACACTGGACGCAGAGCTTAGTAAACAACGCCTTGCCCTTGGCCGCGAGGGCGGGCGTCGTCGGCGAGGGCGGCACCGGCATACTGGCGTAGTACTGGGCGGCTTGCAGCCGCTCATCGTCCTTGAGAACTTTGATCAAGCCCTCCATGAACTGGTTTTTGCGCTCGCCCGCGCCGAATTTGCGAATCTGCTCCAGCACGTAGGCGGCATTCTGACCGGCCAGATTGGGTACTTCCGTCATCTTGCTGATGCCGTTTTCACCGTGACAGTTGACGCAGAAGAAAGTCACTTTCTTGCCAGCGTCAATGGCTTGGCGCAGGGCTACCGGATCATTGACCAGCGCCTTGATATCGGCCTGGGCCTTGAGGCGTTCCGGGGGTGTCGGCGTCTGGGCCAGAACCGAAGTCGAGAGCAAAAACCCTGCTAGCACAAAAAATAAGCGCATACGTATTGACTTTCATCAAAAAACAGCTTGTCCATTATGCCACCCCGCCCACGGTCAGTCCATCAATGCGCAGGGTTGGCTGGCCGACGCCGACCGGCACGCTTTGCCCATCCTTGCCGCAGGTGCCGACGCCGGGGTCGAGTCGAAGATCGTTGCCGATCATGGCAATCCGCGTCATCGCCTCGGGGCCGTTGCCGATCAGCGTCGCGCCCTTGATCGGGCGGGTGACTTTGCCGTTTTCGATCAGATACGCCTCGCTCATCGAAAACACGAACTTGCCGCTGGTGATGTCCACCTGCCCGCCGCCGAAATTGACGGCGTAAATGCCTTTATCGACCGAGGCGATGATCTCCTCTGGCTGATGCTCGCCCGCCAGCATCATGGTATTGGTCATGCGCGGCAGGGGCAGATGGGCGAAGGATTCGCGCCGTCCATTGCCGGTTGTTGCGACGCCCATGAGGCGGGCGTTGAGACTGTCCTGCATGTAGCCCTTGAGGATGCCGTCTTCGATTAACACGGTGCGCCGGGTCGGATTGCCCTCGTCGTCGATATTGAGCGAGCCGCGGCGCTGGCTGATCGCGCCGTCGTCGATGACGGTGACGCCTTTGGCGGCGACGCGCTGGCCGACGCGGCCGGTGAAGGCCGAACTGCCCTTCCTGTTGAAATCGCCTTCCAGCCCGTGGCCAACGGCTTCGTGCAGGAGAATGCCCGGCCAGCCGGAGCCGAGCACGACCGTCATCTGCCCGGCCGGGGCCGGATCGGCGTGCAGGTTGGTGACGGCCTGATGCACGGCTTCGGCGGCGTAACGTTGCAACAGCGCGTCGTCAAAGGCGGCAAAGTCAAAGCGCCCGCCGCCGCCCGCCGAACCCTGCTCGCGCTTGCCGCCTTCTTCGACGATGACGGCAATGGAACAGCGCACCAGCGGGCGCACGTCCGCCGCCAGACGGCCATCGGAACCGGCAATCAAGACCACGTCATACTCGCCGGCAAGCGAAGCCATGACCTGAACGACACGCCGATCGGCGGCGCGGGCAAAGCCTTCGAGACGTTCGAGCAGCGCGACCTTGGCGGCGGCGGGCAAGGAGGCGATGGGGTCGTGCGGGGCATAGAGCAACTCGCCGCGTTCACCGTGGCGCCGCAGGATCGGCGCGCGCGCCGTCTGCCCCGCCGCGGCAATGGCGCGGACGGCGCTGGCGGCGTCGGTCAGCGCCCTGAGGCTGATGTCGTCGGAATAGGCAAAGGCCGTTTTTTCGCCAGAAATGGCGCGCACACCGACGCCCTGGTCGATGTTGAAACTGCCCGATTTGACAATGCCTTCATCAAGGCTCCAGGCTTCGGTGCGCGAATACTGGAAATAGAGATCGGCGTAATCGACCCGATGGCTGAGAATCTGGCCGAAAACGCGCGTCAGATCGGCTTCGCCCAAGGCAAAAGGCGTCAGTAACAAGGATTCGGCTTCTGCCTGAACGGTGGCGTTCATCAAGGCTCCTGAAAAAATTTGCGGTGCGCCAGCGCCGGCAGGCGCTGACGGATGTCGTCGAGGCGGGCGTGGTGGAGATCGGCGATGACGATGCCCGGCCCCTTCATTTTGCGGTCGAGAATCTCGCCCCAGGGGTCGACGATCATGCTGTTGCCGTGGGTGATGCGGCCGCTTTCGTGCCGCCCGCCCTGCCCGGCCGCCAGCACGTAGCACTGGTTTTCGATGGCGCGGGCGCGGAGCAGGATTTCCCAGTGGGCGCGGCCCGTGGTGTCGGTGAAGGCGGCGGGAACGAGCAGCAGATCGACCGGGCCGAGCGCCCGGTAGAGTTCGGGAAAGCGCAAGTCGTAGCAAATCGACAGCGCAATGCGGCCAAACGGGGTGTCGAGCGCCAGCGGCTGACTGCCGGGTTCGATCAAGGCCGCCTCGTCGTAGCGTTCCTCGCCCTGCGTGAAGCCGAACAGGTGGATTTTGTCGTAACGGGCGACACAAGCGCCGCTGGCGTCAAAGACCAGGCTGGCGTTGCGCAGTTTGTCCGGGGCCTTGGCCGTCAGCGGCAGCGAGCCGCCGACCAGCCAGACGCCGTGCCGCGCCGCCGTTGCCGCCAGCCAGTCCTGAATCGGGCCGTGGCCGAAAGCCTCGCGGGCGGCGAGACGCTCGGCGTCGGTCGCGCCGATGATGGGGAAATATTCCGGCAGCAGCAGAAACTCTGCGCCCTGATCGACCGCCGTGGCGACCAGCCGGGCGGCGGCGGCCAGATTGTCGCCGACGCGCGGGCCGGAAAGCATTTGCAGGGCGGCGATACGGCAGTTCCGGCGGCTCATGGCTTGGCTCCTGACAGCGGGAAATTGGCGGTTTCTTCACGCGGCTCCACTTTGTCCACCTGCGGGTCGCTCCAGCTTCCGGTGACGTGATAACGGTAGCTGAACAAGCGGCTGAGCGGTTTTTTCAGTACGGTATTGGTGGCGACCAGCGCCGCCGCCCCGGCCACCGGGTTAATCAGCGCCGCTGTGCCGACCGCCGCCAGATTGCCGACTTCCGGGCGGACGACGACGTTCAGGTTCTGCGTTTCGTGACGCAAATCGGCTTCCCCTTCCATGTCGACCTGGGCCGCTGGCCCGGTGATGCGCAGCGGCTCGGTGGTGCGCATGACGCCCCGATCAATGGCGAGATGGCTGTCGATGCTGTCAAAGGCCAGACCTTCGCTGAAAATATCGCGGAAATCGAGGCTCAACCGGCGCGGCAGCGATTGCAGCGAAATCAGGCCGAGCAGCTTGCCGACGCCGGGATCGAGCTTGTTGAACTGGCCTTTCTCGGCCTTGACCGAGAGTTGCCCGGAGAGCGACAGGTAATCCATATCGGTCAGCGGCCCATTCCACTGCAAAGCGCCGCTCAGGGTCGCCGTGCCGCGGCGGACGGCATCGACGTAACCGAGGCGGGTCAGCAATTTGCCCGCATCGCGGACATTCAGATCAAATTCCAGTTGCGTCTGGTGGCGCGCTCCGGCGTTGGCCCAGAGGCCCTTGCCGGTGAACGCGCCATCGGGGTTTTGCAGGCTCAACTGATCCATGCGCCAGACGCCGTCGGCGTTGCGGGCCTTGAGTTCGAGACGGCCCAAGGCCCTTTCGCCTTTTTCATCTTTTGCGCCGAGGCGGAAATCGTCGATCAGGAGAGCCATGTCGGGCAGGCTGTCGAACGAATCCTCGTCCGCCGCCGCCGAAGTCACGATCAGGCGGCGCAGATGGCCTTCCAGCCGCCCTTTCCCCTCGCCCCGCCAGAGCAGATCGCCATTGGCCTCAACGCTGTCGATGTCGGCCCGCCAGCCGCCCACAGTGGGCGAGAGGCTGGCATTGACCCGGTGATAGTCGCGCCCCAACAGGCGTAACAGGGGCGTCGCCAGCGTTACTCTGGCGAGGCCGCCAGCGCCAGTAGTCGCTTCCGGCGACAGGAGCGAACGCCAGGCATCGGCGTCGAGGCTGGGGAGGGCGATGCGGATGTTCAGACCCCGGTCTGTCGCTTTATCCGGCGTTTTCTCCAGCAGTCTGACCGCGCTCTCGCCCAGCGCCACCACGCCGCGCTCCCACGCGCCGGCCCGGCGCTGCAAGGTCGCTGCCGCCAGCGCGCCGAGGCTCAGGCGGAACTGCTCGCCGCCGCCAGCGAGGTAGGTCTGCTCAAGGCGCAGGGGCAGCATCGCGGCCGCCGCCTTGTCGAGCGGCGGCGGCAGCGTCGAGGCGATGCCGGTGAGATCGGAGCTGACCGCCGTCTCGACCTGGTCCTTGCCGATGCCAATCGCCGCCTGCCAGGCGGCATTGCCGCTCAATCGGCCCGCCAGCGGCCAGCCGAAATGGCGGATGACCTCGGCCACATCGGCGTGGCCATCGGCCTCGATGCGGGTTTTACCGCCGGTCTCGGCAATGCGCGCCTTGAATGGCCCGCCGAAGACCCGGCCCGCAAGGCTCTTGGCCGTCAGCGACGACTCGGTGAAGTCAAGCTGCCCGCTGACGCCCAAGAGCGGCGGCAGGCCGTCAACCACCGCCAGTTCATTGTTGTGCAGGCGGTAATGGCCGCGCACCCGGCTTTCCTCGATGCGCTGCATGGGCAGGTCGAGTTCAAGCTCAAGCTGACCGTCGCCTTTGGCCTTCATGCCGTCGGTCGCGTGATGGATGCTGGCCGCTACCGGGCTGGTTGCGATGAAGCGGAAGAATTCGCCGGTCGGCCCGGCAGCCGCGCCGCGTACCAGCAGAATTTCGTCGGCGACGTTGAAATCAGGCATGACGGCGCTCACGCCGGACAGACGAGCGCCGAGAACGCGGCCACTGCGGGCGCGGATGCTCATGCCGACGCCAAATTCGAGATCGGCGTCGATGTCCTCGATCGGCGGCCAGCCGTCGGCATAGTCGACGCGGCCAGCGGCGACCTTGGCGGTGATGCTGAACTGGCCGCCCTGGCCATCGCGGAAGGGAAAATCGGCGAGATTGCCTTTGAGCGTCAGTCTGCCGTCATAACCGCGACCGTCGACGAGGCCCCGGCGCAGCCAGGCGCGGGCGTTGGCATTGACGACGTGCGGCATGTAACGCCAGACGGCGGCGGCCCTGGCCCGCGTCACGCCGGCCTCCAGATCAATGACGCCCGGCCCCTCGCCGGTGAAGCGGTAACGGCCATGCGCTTCGCCCGCGGCATCGGGGCTGGCGAATTCAAAGCGCGGCAGGCGAACCTCGATCTCCTGGCCGTTGACCGTCCACTCGGCCTCGCCGCGCAGGGTGTCGAGCAAAATTTCCGCTTCGGGAAAAACCGCCGGCAGCAACAGGCTGGAACGGCCATTGTCGAGGCTCAGACGACCGCCCCGCTCGGTCATGTCCACATGCCCGCCAAGCCCGCCGCTGCCGGGGAAATAACCGCCCGCCTGCATACCGAGGCCGGAGAAATCAGCCTTGACCGCATAACGTTTCAGCGCCCCATCGGCAAAGCCCCAACTGGCGGTCAATCCGGCAATCTGCCCTTGGGGCCGGTGGCGGCGCAGCAACTGGCGGCTGCCTTGATCGAGCGGCAGATATTCCGCCAGCGCCGCCAGCGCGCCGAGATCCATGAAACTGGCGCTGGCCTTGCCGTCAATCAGATCGCCGCCGGGCGTTCCCGGTTTTTGCGTCCACTCGACGGCAAAATCGGTCGGCACAATGCGCAGGCCGCGCCGGGTCAAGAGTTCCAGTTTTTCCCCGCGCAGCGACCAGACGCCATTCTGGTAACGACCCGTGAGACGGCCCCGCAAGTTGTCGAGGTCGAGTTCCGGCAAGCCCGGCTGGAGGCGCAGACGCACGTCCTCCAGCGCCAGATCGGCCGTCAGCGCGCCGCCGCCATCGGCCAGATCGCCCCAGACCCGCAAGGCGCCGCGTCCTTGCGGCAGATCGAGCGGATAATCAAGCCAGGCCCGCCAGCCCGCGAGGTCGGCATAGTCAAGCTGGACATAAATCCTGCCCGTCAGCTTTGCCAGCGCCTCGGCAGGATTTGCGGTGATCTCGCCGCTGATTTCGCCGCGCACCTCGAGGCGGTCGGCCAGCGCCTTCGGCGGCAGAGCCGAAAGGCCGAAGCGATGATCCCGGCCGCGGTTGTCGAGCGCCAACTGGAGGTCTTCCAGCACCAGCGGCGGCGCGCCGCGCCACTGGTCATCCCAGACGATGGTCGCGTCGCGGATGCGGATGCGCTTCTGCGCCAGCGCCCAGTCGGCAAAACCGCTGTCGCCATCGGCGGCGGCTGGCATCCCGGCGATGGTGAGATGCCCTTCGCCGTCGCGGCGGATGTGCAGCACCGGCCCGTCAAAGGCCAGCAGGGCGAGGACGGGCCGCCAGCGCCACAGCGACTGCCAGGAGAGCACGCCCTCGACGCGGGCCAGAGTCAAGGTCGGCTCGCCAGCGGCATCGAGCAGGCGCAGGTCGTCGAGAATCAGATCGGGATTGAGACCCTGCCAGCGGGCGTCGATCTGGCCGATGCTGACCCGCTGCCCGACAATGCCGCTGGCGGCGGCTTCGATCTCCGCCTTGTAGTCGCCAATCTGCGGCAGAATCACGTAACGCAAGAGCGTCACCGCCAGCGCCAGCAACAGCAGCGCCGCCAGCGCCAGCCAGCCGAGCAGCCGCAGCCCCCGCCGCAGCAGCGACGGACGCGGCGACGGCAACGCCGCCAGGGACGGATCAGCGGATTGGCTCACGCGGGCAACCGCTTTGCCAGAAGGCGAGATAGCTCACTACAATCGGATTTCGGCAAAAAACAGTGATTTTATCCTTTTCAGCCCTGCCACCGCGCCAATTCCGTTTTCAGATCAAGCGAGTACGCGAAGACGAAGCGCAGACAGTGCTGTGGCTTAGGCAAGAAGTCGACAAAGTCATCGTTTGATCTGGAAATGGAATAACAACATGCCCCTTCTCCCCGACCTTCGCTGGCAACCGGCCCTCGAACTCAGCCGCTACCTGAAAAACCTCCTCGCCGCCCGCCCCGAACTGGCCGATGAACTAGCGGCCATCTGGCAAACGCCGGTCAGCGAGGATCAATTACGGGCCGCGCTGGCCGACTGCGCCGACACCGACGCCGCCGTCAACACCGCGCTTCGCCGCCTGCGCCAGCGCACCATCGCCCAGATCGCCCTGCGCGACCTCGGCGGCCTCGCGCCGCTCGCCGAAGTGATCGAGAGCATGACGCTGCTGGCCGATGTCACGATCACCTTCGCCCTCGCCCACCATCATCGCCAGTTGGCCGCCATCCACGGCCAGCCGCTCGATCCTGCCGGGCAGCCGCAGCGCCTCTTGGTCATCGGCATGGGCAAGCTCGGCGGACGGGAATTGAATGTGTCTTCCGATGTCGACCTGATTTTTGTCTATCCGGCGGATGGCGAAACGGCGGGGCCGAAGTCGATCGACAACCACGATTTTTTCACCCGCCTCGGCAAACGCCTGATCCAGACGCTCGACGAGCCGACCGCCGCCGGCCGGGTTTTTCGCGTCGACATGCGGCTGCGGCCCAATGGCGATTCCGGGCCGCTGGTCTGCTCGCTCGACGCGCTGGAAAATTACTTTTTCACCCAGGGCCGCGAATGGGAACGCTACGCCTGGATCAAGGCCCGGCTCATCGACGGCGACAACCCGGCCAACAGCCAATGGCTGGCCGAACTGCGCCAGACCTGTCGCCCCTTCGTCTTTCGCAAATACCTCGATTTCGGCGCCATCAACGCCATGCGCGACCTGCACGCGCAGATCCGCCGCGAAGTGGCGAAAAAAGAAATGGCCGCCGACATCAAACTCGGCCCCGGCGGCATCCGCGAAATTGAATTCATCGCCCAGGTCTTCCAGTTGATTCGCGGTGGCCGCGACCCGGCGCTGCAAATCCGCCCGACCCTCCCGACGCTCGCCCTGCTGGTTGAGAAAAATCTGCTCACCGCCGCCGCCGGAGCCGAATTGGCGGCGGCCTACGATTTCCTCCGCCGCCTCGAACACCGGCTGCAATACGTCGACGACCAGCAGACCCACAGCCTCCCGACCGCGCCCGCAGCCCAGGCCAACATCGCCCGCAGCATGGGCTTCCCCGACTGGGAGAAGCTGCTGGCGGCGCTCGACAGCCACCGGCAGCAGGTCAGCCGCCACTTTGAAGCCGTTTTTTCCGAACCGGAAGCCGGTGAACATCCGCTGACCGCCCTCTGGCTCGACCAGATCGACGATGACGCGGCGCTCGCAACGCTCGGCCAGCTTGGCTTTCACCAACCCTCAGCCAGCCTCGCCCGCCTCGCCGAACTGCGCCACGCCAACCGCTACCAGCAATTGCCCAGCGCCAACCGCGAGCGTTTCGACGCCGTTGCCCCGCGCCTGATCGAAGCCGCCGCCGCCACCGCCGACCCCGACACGACGCTGGCGCGCGGCCTCGACTTTCTCGACAACATCGCCCGCCGGGGCGCTTACCTCGCCCTCCTGCAACAATACCCGCTGGCGCTCCGCCGGGTCGCCGACATGATCGGCGCGTCCAGTTGGGCCGCCGACTACCTCAACCGGCACCCGCTCCTGCTCGACGAACTGCTCGACGCCCGCCTCTATGAAACCGCCACCGACGGCGCCGGTTTTCGCGCCGGGCTACGGCAGCGCCTCGCCGACAGCGCCGGCGACACCGAACGCGAAATGGACATCCTGCGCGAACTGCACCACGCCCAGGTCTTCCGCCTGCTGGCGCAAGACCTCGCTGGCTTGCAGAGCATCGAGCGGCTGTCCGACCATTTGACCGAACTTGCCGACATCATCCTTCAGGAAACCCTGCCGCTCATCTGGAGCAAAATCAAAAACCGCCACCGTTTGGCCCCCCGCTTTGCCGTCATCGGCTACGGCAAACTCGGCGGCAAGGAACTCG
Source organism: Azonexus sp. (assembly GCA_031277255.1). Taxonomy (GTDB): domain Bacteria; phylum Pseudomonadota; class Gammaproteobacteria; order Burkholderiales; family Rhodocyclaceae; genus Azonexus. The sequence continues at coordinate 922 of JAITMS010000087.1, read as the reverse complement.
GCTACGTCTCCGACCTCGACCTCGTCTACCTCTACGACGATGACGACGCCGACGCCCCCGACAACTACACCCGCCTCGGCATGCGCCTCGGCGCCTGGCTCGGCAGCCAGACCGCCGCTGGCATTCTCTTTGAGCCTGATCTCCGGCTACGCCCCAACGGCGACGCCGGGCTGCTCGCCGTCACCATCGACGCCTTCCGCCAATACCAGTTGGACAAAGCCTGGACCTGGGAACACCAGGCGCTCACCCGCGCCCGTTTCTGCGCCGGCGACGTCGCCATCGGCCAGCGTTTTGAACAAATCCGCAACGAAATCCTGCGCCAGCCGCGCGACCGCGAAAAATTGCGTCAGGAAGTCGTCGCCATGCGCCGCAAAATGCGCGACGCCCATCCCGCCGCCAACGCCGACAGCTTCAACCTCAAGCACGACCCAGGCGGCATCATCGACGTCGAATTCATCGTCCAGTATCTCGTCCTCGGCCACGCCCACGACCACCCGGAACTCACCGGCAACCTCGGCAACATCGCCCTGCTCGGCATCGCGGGCGAACTCGGCCTCATCGACCCGTGGGAAGCCGCCGCCACCGCCAACGCCTACCGCGAATACCGCCGCCTGCAACACGCCCGCCGCCTCACCGCCACCCCCAAAGCGCCAGAGCCGACAGCCGCCGTCACCCCCCACGTCAGCGCCGTCAAAACCCTGTGGAACAGCGTCTTTGGCCCGGAGTAAGCGCCCACGGCAAACATGGAGGCGGGTCGAACCCCTCTCTCTCGGCTTTCTCCTCCCGCTGGTTGGATAGAGGAGCAAGGGGAGAGCAACTGTGTTCAAAATCAATATTTTTGAGTATTTTTCAGGCGGTCTCCTTTTGTATGGAAGTAGGTTGCCAAGGGGTTCCCGACTTGATGATGGCGTTGATGATGGTC
>JAITMS010000005.1 GCA_031277255.1 Azonexus sp. | reverse complement strand
GAAGTGGTCTTCCTCGACCACCACTTCCCGATGGAATTCTGCGACGACTGCGGCGCGCCTTTCTACCCCAACGCCGACGCCGAAATGGTGCACGCCGAAATGCCGGAACAGAGCGGCGACAGCTCGCAGGCGCTGCATTGAGGGAGAGCCTGTTTCAAGGAAAATACAAAAGCGCCTTGGCGAGGCATACACTGGCAGTGTTTGGCCCGATAACCGACAGCCCTCAATCTGGAGACCCATCATGCGAATCCCTCTTGCTGCATTATCCATTGCCTCCATTCTGGCCGGATGCGCCACGACCATGCCCAACGGCCCAAGCAAGGTGATGCTGCCGCCGCCAGCCAAGCCGCTTGAAGTTTTTACCGCTGAAGATAAAGAATGCCGACAGTACGCCGAGCAGGCGGTGAGCGGCCAGGTCGGCAAATTTTCCCTGCCCGCGATGACGATTGGCACTTCGGTTGGCGCGATCGGCGGCAGCCGGGGCAGCGTATCCGGCGGCGGCATCGGGGTTGGAACCGAGGTCGGCGGCGACTCGGCGGAAGCAGACATCCAGCGCAACTACGACGCCGCTTATCTGCAATGCATGTACGCCAAGGGCAATCAGTAGGGCGGGCCTCGACCCGCCGGTTCAAAGTCAATATTTGATGTTGGATGGTGGGATGAGCCCCCAATATGGCTTCTTTAAAGCGGTTTTCACTCAAATGCTTACACTCCCGTTCGGGCTGAGCCTGTCGAAGCCCGGTTCAAGCCTCCAGGCCCTCTCTCCGCACCGCCCTTCGACAAGCTCAGGGCGAACGGGCGAAGGGTAAGCGACGTCAACAAATGAAGCGAAAATGCTCTAATTGAACCGTATTGGGATGAATCCCGCCCTTGCTTCATGAATCCCCGCGCCGCCCCTTCCGCCAACGCTGATTGGCTCGCCCGCAGCCTGGCTGCGGTCTGGCATCCGTGCACGCAGATGCGGCATCACGCGCAGGCGGGCGAACCGTCGCATCTGCCGCTGATTCCCATCGCGCGCGGCAGCGGGGCCTGGCTGTATGACTTTGACGGCAGGCGCTACCTCGATGGCGTCAGTTCATGGTGGACCAACCTGTTCGGCCACGCCCATCCGCGTCTCAACCGGGCGCTACGCGATCAGATCGAAACGCTGGAGCATGTGATGCTGGCGGGCTTTACGCACCAGCCGGTGATTGAGTTGTCAGAACGCCTGGCGGCGCTGACCGGCGGCGTGCTTGGTCATGCCTTCTATGCTTCCGATGGCGCGTCGGCGGTTGAGATTGCGCTGAAGATGAGCTTTCACACTTGGCGCAATCGGGGCCGCCCGGAAAAAAGGGAATTTCTCTGTCTGGCCGGGAGTTATCACGGCGAAACCGTCGGCGCGCTGGCGGTAACCGACGTTGCCTTGTTCAAGGACGCCTACGCGCCGCTGATCGGCAACCCGGCCCGCGTGCTGCCGACGCCTGACGCCCGGCTCGCCGGGCCGAATGAAACGCCCGCTGATGTCGCCCGCCGCGCTGCCGCCGCGCTGGAAGATCATTTGCGGGAACATGGCGGGCGCACCGCCGCCCTCATCATCGAGCCGCTGGTGCAAGGCGCGGCGGGCATGGTCATGTACGACCCAGAGTATCTGCGCCTCGCCCGCGCCCTGTGCGACCAGTATGAAATCCACCTGATTTGCGACGAGATTGCCGTCGGCTATGGCCGCACCGGCACGTTTTTCGCCCACGAGCAAGCGGGCATCCGCCCCGATCTGCTCTGTCTGTCCAAAGGCATTTCCAGCGGCTATTTGCCGCTCTCCGTGGTGCTTTGCCGCGATGCCATTTATGACACCTTCCTCGACGACGCAACGGCCCGCGCCTTTCTCCATTCCCACTCCTACACCGGCAATCCGCTGGCCTGCCGGGCGGCGCTGGCGACGCTCGATATTTTCACCGAGGATGACGTGCTCACCGCCAACCAGCGCCGCGCCGAACAGCTTGCCGCCGCGCTGGAACCGCTCGCCGCCCGCCCGGAAGTCCGCCACCCGCGCCAGCGCGGCATGATCGTCGCCTTCGACGTGATGACCGACGACCCGCATTTCTCCCGCCGCTTCTACCGCGCCGCCCTCGACAACGCGGCGCTGATCCGGCCCATCGGCAACATGATTTACTGGATGCCGCCCTACATCGTCGACGCCGCCGACATCGCCCACCTCGGCGCGGCGACAGAACGGGCGCTGGAAAGCGCATTGCGGTGAAACGGAACGGCGCTTCCTCCACACCGCTCCCGCCCCACACTCCCCTCTCCCTTGATGGGAGAGGGGCGGGGGGAGAGGGTGAAGGTATGCCGGGAGACGCAACAAGCGCCGCCCCCCCTCTCCTCAACCCCTCTCCCACGAGGGGAGAGGGGCTTTATCTCCCCGCACCCGTCGCAACGGGATTAACTACCTACCTCCAGACCGAACTCGACCAACTCGCCGCTGCCGGTCTTGCCCGCCGCCGCCGCGTGCTGACCTCGCCCTGTGGCCGGAGCGTCAGCGTCGACGGGCGTGAACTGCTCAATTTCGCCAGCAACGACTACCTCGGTCTCGCCAACCACCCCGACATCGCCGCCGCCCTGGCTGATGGGGCGCGGCAATGGGGCGCGGGCAGCGGCGCGTCGCACCTGCTTGGCGGCCATTTTGCGCCGCACGAGCGGCTCGAAAAAGAACTCGCCGCTTTCACCGGCTTTGCCCGCGTCCTCACCTTCGCCACCGGCTACCTCGCCAACCTCGCTGTCACGCCGACCCTGGCCGGGCGCGGCGCGGCGATATTCGCCGACAAACTCAACCACGCCTCCCTGATCGACGCCGCACAACTCGCCAAGGCAGGCGGCGCGACCGTCCATCGCTACCCGCATAACGACATGGCGGCGCTCGCAGGCCAACTGGCAACGAGCCGGGCGACAAACAAAATCATCGTCAGCGACAGCGTCTTCAGCATGGACGGCGACCTCGCACCGCTGCCAGAACTCCTGCGCCTGGCCCAACAGTTCGACGCCTGGCTGGTCATCGACGACGCCCACGGCTTTGGCGTCCTCGGCAGCGAAGGGCGAGGCAGTCTGGCCCACTTCGGGCTGCCCGCCGATGAACGCATCCTGCTCATGGGCACGCTCGGCAAAGCCGCTGGCGTCGGCGGCGCTTTCGTCGCCGGGTCGGACACCGCCATCGAATACCTGCTGCAAAAAGGCCGCGCCTACATCTTCACCACCGCCGCTCCCCCTGCCCTCGCCGCCGCGCTTTGCCAGAGCCTCCGCCACATCGCGGCGGGCGAGCCGCTGCGCCAGCGCCTGTTCGCCAATATCGCCCGCCTGAAGGACGGCGCGGCGGTGCTACCCTGGCCGCTGCTGCCCTCCGCCACCGCCATCCAGCCCTTGATCGTCGGCGACAACACCGCCGCCGTCGCCTTGTCGGCGGCGCTGTGGGAGCGCGGCCTGTGGGTTCCCGCCATCCGCCCGCCGACGGTGCCTGCTGGCACCGCCCGCCTGCGCCTGTCGCTCTCGGCGGCGCATACGGCGGAGGATATAGATCGGCTGCTGGCGGCTTTGCGAGAAGTGGCCGTTGCCCACGGGTAAGCCTTGCAAACCAGAAAGAAAATAGATGAATCAATCCATGCAAGAAGAATTTTATCTATCCTCAAAGTGGTTCTGGCCCATGCGAATCTTTCTTGGATTCTGCTGGATCATGCTTGGGTTCGGCTGTTTTTTATTGTTGTTCACACTCGTTCAAAACCTGTGGCTGCGACTATTCGGCTCTGTTGGCGTTCCGTGGTTGATATGGGCGCTGGATAGAGAGATAGTGCGCCTCCATCAGCGACCCCACATCATTTTAAATCCTGAAGGCATTACATCTTCGAATTTCGATAACCGGATAAATAGCGGCGCCAAACAGCTTCTCTGGAGCGATATTGCCGCCATTTCCACGGATCATTTACAGCTCAAGTTCAGCCTCAACAAAAAAATGCCGATTGGCATATTCCGCCGTAAAACCAGTACCACCATGCTCTCTCTGGGCGGAATGGACGCAGCGGAAAAAACCGCCATGCTCCGGGCGATTGACCGTTATCGAGACAAGCTATCCGCCGCACCAGCCAGTTCTCTCACCGAACAAGCCGAACACGAACAACAATTCAACGATCAACTCGAACAATTATCGCCCGTGCCGTGGGCCACTTATGGTCTGATCGCCCTCAATATCGCCGTCTGGCTGGCGACGCTCTACCTCGGCGGCGGCATCCAGGGTTCGCCTGCCGATAAACTGTTGCAATGGGGCGGCAACGCTGCTTCCGAAGTGCAAAAGGGGCAATGGTGGCGTTTGTTGAGCGCCACGTTTCTGCACAGCGGACTGCTGCATGTCGCCATGAACATGCTCGGCCTCTACGCCGCCGGGGTAACGCTGGAGCGGATTTATGGCGCCCGGCAGTTTCTGCTGGTGTATTTCGCCTCCGGCTTGATCGGCAGCGCCTTGAGCCTCTCCTGGACGGCGCAGGGCAGCGTTTCGGTTGGCGCTTCCGGCGCGGTATTCGGCATTCTCGGCGCGCTGGTCGTTGCTGTTCTCAAGCATAAAGACAAGCTGCCCCGCCGTTTCAGTTCGCGCATCACCGGCCTTGGCGTCTATGTTGTTTATGCGCTGATACAAGGTTTCAGCGAATCCGGCATCGACAATGCGGCGCACATCGGCGGTTTGCTCGGCGGCTGTCTGCTCGCCCTGATCCTGCCTGAGCGTTTCGATCTGGAGCGTTTCCGCCGCCTTCAGTTGAGCCGCGATCTGGCCGCGCTCGGCATCGTCATCCTCGGCGTCATCGGCCTTGTCGCCGCCGCCCCGACGGCAACGCTGGATCAGCGCCGCCTGTTTGCCAGCGAAGCCCTCATGCAAAAAGTCTTCAAGGATTTCGATGCCAACATGAAAGCCTTGCAACAAGAAGAGGAGGACGTGAAGGCTGGCAAAATCAGCGCGCGGCAAGCCGATGAACGCTCACGCACGGTTTTCGCCCCGCGCTTTCACCAAACCACCGCTGATTTGTCGCAGGTCATCCTCCGCCCCGGCGACCCGCGTGAAAATCTGCTGCGCGATACCCGGCGTTTGGCCGAACTTTTGACCGAAATACTCGCCATGAACTCGACCTTCGCCGCGGGCAGTGACACGCCGATTCCGGCAAATCCTCAACGCTGGCGGCAAATCGAAAAAGAGATACCGGTCATCACGGCGCGGCTTCAGCAGGAAACCGCAAAACTCAAACAGCTTGCCGCAAGGAAAGGCCGTTCCTGAACATGACGACTTCCCTTTTCATTCTCCCCGGCTGGTGCCTCGGTCGCGGCCCCTTGCAAGCGGTCGCTGCGACACTCGGCGGGACGTTCATTGATTTGCCCGGTTACGGCGCAGCGCCGTTCGAGGACGATTTTGACCGCGCCGCCGCCGCCCTGGCCGCATCCCTGCCGCCCGGCGCGCAACTGGCGGGCTGGTCGCTGGGAGCGATGCTGGCCCTGGCCGTTGCCGCCCGCGCCCCGCACAAGGTCAGCCGTTTGCTGCTGATTGCCGGAACAGCGAGTTTCGTGCAGCGCCCAGGCTGGCCGCAGGCGATGCCGCCTGCGGCGCTGGCGGATTTCACCAACGCCGTGCTGGCCGACACCGCCGCCATGCTGCCCCGCTTCGTCGGCGGCTTCAACCGCGGCGATGCCCGCGCCAAGGCGGTCACGGCGGAAATCTTGCGCCTGACCTCGCCCTTGCCGCCCGCCGCCGCGCTGGCGAGCGGCCTCAACTGGCTGCGCGATGTTGATTTGCGCCACCAAGCGGCAAACGTCACCGCGCCGACCCTGCTGCTGCACGGCGCGGCTGACCCGCTGATGCCGCTGGCCGCCGCCGAGGCGCTGACGGCGCTGATACCCGACGCTCGCCTGAGCGTACTCGACGATTGCGCCCACGCGCCGTTTTTATCCAGCCCGGACGATTTTCTCGCCCTGTCATATCCCTTCGTGTGTAGCTAGTGTAGTGTTTCACACTGTTCGGAACTTATGGAGCCGCGTCTTTGTCCCTCTGGCAGCGTTGCAAATGCTCGCAATACCCCGGTATTTGTGTGCTTTGCACCTTGCCAGAGAAACAAATCCGCGGCTCCATAAGTACCTCACAGCATGAAACACTACACTATTAACCCGGCAACAAAATTCCGTACAATTCGTGTTATGATTGTGTGATGGGAAAGGAACGCACAGACATACGCAAGTTAGATGCTTCAGCGCGTGAGCAGTTACGGCGTATCGTCATCCGGTTGTTTGGGTGTGGGCATACGCACGCGGCCATTGCGGAAGCATTGGGACTTCGCCGTCCGACGGTGACGGCCTGGTTGGTCAAGGTACATGCGGGGCAAGGCATCGTCGAGAAAAAGCGAGGCCGTCCTGTGGGTAATGGACGTCGGCTAACATCCCGGCAAGAAATAGCGATTCGCCAAGCCATCACGGACAAGACGCCGGGTCAGATGAAACTCCCTTTTGCCCTGTGGAACGCTCAGGCGGTTCGCGCCATCATCCAATCGCAATGGCTCGTCGATCTACCCGTGCGCACGGTGCGCTTATATCTGAAACGCTGGGGCTTTACGCCACAACGTCCCTTGAAGCGGGTGCAGGAACAAAACGCCAAAGCGGTAGAGACATGGTTGAAGGATCACTATCCGGCCATCGTCGCGCGGGCCAGAGCCGAAGGCGCAGAGATTCACTGGGGAGACGAGACGGCGGTTTCCTCGGTCGAGCATTATCCGCGCGGTTACGCGCCCAAGGGGCAGGCGCCCGTGCTGGTGCTGGCTCAATCGAAGCGCGAGCGGATCAATTTGATCTCCTCGGTGACCAATCAAGGCAAGGCGCGTTTCATGCTGTACCGCAACACATTGACCGCTGAGGTCTTGATTCAGTTTCTCGGACGGTTGATCCGAGATGCCGGGCGCAAGGTCTTTTTGGTCCTCGACAACCTGCGCGTTCACCATAGCCGTAAGGTGCAAGCGTGGCTTGAGCAAAAGAGCGACAGGATTGCCTTGTTCTTCCTCCCCAGCTATTCGCCTGAATTGAACCCTGACGAGTATCTCAATGCCGACCTCAAGGCGCGGATGAATGCGGCACAGCCCGTCAGACAACACGGACAGATGTAAAATAAAGCGCTTCCCCACCTCCGCTCCATCCAGAAACAACCCACCAGAGTCAGAGCCTACTTCAACGCCAAAAACATCAGATACGCTGCATGAATTGTACGGTATTAAATTGCTTGGTTAATAGCAACGGCGCACAAGCCGGAATATCTCGCAAAACACTGAGTGATGGCGGTAGTACCTTGCTATAATCAAAGTCTTGTTGCCCAAACCTGAGCAGCGCCCTGAAAACCGGCCATAGCCATAGGTGACGGCACGACAACCCGGACATCGACATCATTCCTTTCAGGAGACTGATACCATGCTTGGCAAACTGGCGCGCTTCATCCGTTCCTCCACGGCGTCGCCCGTGATGCAGGATTCGCTGCTGACGCGCATTGAGGTCACCGTCGGCAACCAGATTCACACCGCTCCGGCTTTCTTTGACAGCCTGCTGCCCGCGACCAAGGCGGCGCTGGCTTATTTCGAGCGGCAGGTCGCCGCCCTGCCGGGGCCGCTGGCGATGCTGCCCGGCCCGCTGTTCGCCCACGCCGGAGAGATCAGCCAGGCCATGGGATGCAGTCTGGCGGTCAAGAAAAGCCTGGAAAAATTCCCCGCTGACGGCGAAATCCACGCCCTCCTCGGTATGCGCCGGAAACCGACGGCGCAAAACCTGGCCGACCATACCCTGCACTGCCTCGCCAGCAGCGCCGAAGCCTGCCGTGAGCAAATCTGCCTGGCCGCGCTCGATCGTTTGCTCGGCAATTTTGCCGAACATCTCCACAAGTTGCAGCGCAGCGACCGTATGCAGCGCATGGCCCTGGAGGGCGACCCGTCCGCCGCCGAGGCCGCTGAGGCCAGTCCGCCGCCAGCGGAACTGGCGACGGTGACGCCTGAATTGATGCCGGAAAACATCGTCAAGGGCCTGCAAAGCTGGCTCGCCGCGCCGGAAAGCTATCTGCGCATCGACCCGCCCGCCGCCGCGACCGACGACGCGCCCGCCCTGCCGCTGCTGCATTGCAGCGACCGGCGGCAATGGCTGACCTGCCTGGTCAGTTTCCCAGCTGCCGAAGCCGCCGTTGCGCTGCAAAACGAAAAACACAATCACCGCTACATCCTGATCTGAGCGGTCAAACCGGCGTTTCGCCGCAGATGCCCTGCTAAACTTTCGCTTTCGTTTGACCCACAAAGAGAGACTCCGCATGAAGATCGAAACCCTCGCCGTGCACGGCGGCTACAGCCCCGACCCGACCACCCGCGCCGTCGCCGTGCCGGTTTATCAGACCACCTCCTACGCCTTCGACAGCACCCAGCACGGGGCTGATCTGTTCGACCTCAAAGTGCCCGGCAACATCTACACGCGGATTATGAATCCGACCCAGGATGTGCTGGAAAAACGCATCGCCGCGCTCGAAGGCGGCGTTGCCGCGCTGGCCCTGGCTTCCGGCATGGCCGCCATCACCGCCGCCATCCAGACCATTACCGAAGCGGGCGACAACATCGTCACCTCAAGCACGCTCTACGGCGGCACCTACAACCTCTTTGCCCACACCCTGCCGCAATACGGCATCGACGTGCGCTTTGCCGATTACCGCGACCCACAGGCGTTTGAAAAGCTGATCGACGGCAAGACCAAGGCCGTATTCTGCGAATCGGTCGGCAACCCGCTCGGCAATATCACCGATTTCGAACAACTGGCCGCCATCGCCCACAAACACGGCGTCCCGGTCATCGTCGACAACACCGTGCCCTCGCCCTACCTCTGCCGCCCCTTCGAGCACGGGGCCGACATCGTCGTCCATGCCCTGACCAAGTATCTCGGCGGTCACGGCAACTCGCTCGGCGGCATCATCGTCGATAGCGGCAAATTCCCGTGGGCCGAGCATAAGGCCAAATTCAAGCGCCTCAACGAGCCGGACGTTTCCTACCACGGCGTCGTCTACACCGAAGCCCTCGGCCCCGCCGCCTACATCGGCCGCGCCCGCGTCGTGCCGCTGCGCAACATGGGCGCGGCAATCAGCCCCTTCAACGCCTTCCTGATCCTGCAAGGCGTTGAAACGCTGGCGCTCAGGATGGATCGCATCTGCGACAACGCCCTCGCCATCGCCCGCTTTTTGCGCGGTCACGCCAAAGTCGGCTGGGTCAATTACGCCGGACTGCCTGAGCACAAAGATCACGCCCTGGTACAGAAATACATGGGCGGCCGCGCCTCCGGCATCCTCAACTTCGGCGTCAAGGGCGGCCGCGAAGGCGGCGGCCGCTTTCAGGACGCCCTCAAACTGGTCACCCGCCTCGTCAATATCGGCGACTGCAAGACCCTGGCCTGCCACCCGGCGTCCACCACGCACCGCCAACTGTCGGCGGAAGAAATGAGCAAAGCAGGCGTCTCCGAGGACATGATCCGGCTGTCCATCGGCATCGAACACGTCGACGACCTGATCGCCGACCTCGATCAGGCCCTCAACGCAGCCTGAGAACCTGTTCTTTCTCCCCTCTCCCGCTTGCGGGTGTACAGACCGGCCACATCGTTGACGGTTGTTCGGAGACATGGTGGACGGTTTTCAAAGGGATTTTCCCACAATGGCGGCTCCCTGTTTCAAGTCGATGAATCCGACCTTGGTGCTGTACCACCACAAGGCATACACACC
>JAITMS010000067.1 GCA_031277255.1 Azonexus sp. | reverse complement strand
CTTGGCATCGGCGATCTGCGCGACCCGAACACCTGGGTCGGGCCGATCATTTCCGAACGCCAGCGGCAGCGGGTGCGCGCCCATATCGAGGACGCCGTGGCCAAGGGAGCCAAGGTGCTGACCGGCGGCCAATGGATCGGCAACCGCTGCACGCCGACCATCCTCACCGGCGTTGCCGAGGGTATGACCGTCTGCCGCGAGGAAACCTTCGGCCCGGTCACTTCGATCTATCCGGTCGCCGATTTGGCGGAGGCCGTCGCCCGCGCCAACGACACCAGCTATGGTCTGAGTTCGGCCATTTTCACCCGCGACATCACCAAGGCGCTGCAATTTTCCCGGCAGGTTCACGCGGGCATGGTGCACATCAACGCCCCGACCATCGCCGATGAACCGCACGTTCCCTTCGGCGGCGTCGGCAACAGCGGTTTTGGCCGGGAGGGAACCGACATTGATATCGACACGTTCACCGAATGGAAGTGGATCACGGTTCAACTGCCCACAGCTTGACGGTATCCACACGCTTATATCTTGCAACGCCAGAGGAACCTGAAATGATCGAACCCTACAACTGCGTCGGCCTCATCCCCACCGTCTGGGGCATCCGCGAGCGGGCCGACATGATGAAGAACATCGAGCATCTGAGCCATCTGACCAAGGCCGCCGCCTGGCTGTCCCGGCTGGATATTCCGGTGCGCCTTCTGGTCATCCCGGAGGGCGGCTTGCAGGGCTTCAACGACGAGGTTCTCGATCTCGATCACGTTGATTTCGCCAGGACCTGCGCCATCGACATCCCCGGCCCGGAAACCGACGCCCTGGGCAAGATCGCCAGAGAATACGACGTTTTCATCATGGCCCAGGCCAAGGCGAAACATCCCGACTGGCCGGATCGCTTCTTCAACGTCGGCTTTGTCCTCAATCCCGCCGGCGAGGTCATTCTCAAGCATTACAAGCTGGCGACCCTCTATCCGGTCGAACACAGCATGACGCCCCACGACATCTTCGACTGGTGGATCGAGAAATATGGCCGCACCCTCGATGCCTTCTGGCCCGTGGTGGATACGGAAATCGGCCGTCTCGGCATAATGATGGCCAACGAGGCGTCCTACCCGGAAAACGGGCGCGGTCTGGCGCTGAACGGCTGCGAGGTGGCTTACCGGGCTTCTTTCCCGCATCCCGGCACCGGCAACGACTGGTTCGAGATCTCGTCCCGCGCCCGCGCTCTGGAAAACAACATGTACGTGCTGTCGCCGAACATGGGCACCTACTACCTGTTCCCGGATTCAACGACGCCGATCGACACCTTCGGCGGGCGTTCTTTCATCATCAACCATCGCGGGGCCATCGTCGGCAAACAGGAATACGGGGGCGGTTCCACCTACGTGGCGGGCGTCGTCGATATCGAGCAGTTGCGCCAGCACCGCGCCAGTGCTCAGGTTTCCAACTGGCTCAAGGATGTTCGCGCCGAACTGGCGCAGATCATCTATGACCGCGAGATTTACCCGAAAAATCTCTATCTCGACCGGGCGCCGATGAAGCACGCCGAATACAAGAACCAGGTCATCGACCGGCAGATCGCGCTGATGCAGGAACAGGGCGTCTGGAAAAAACCGGGCCGCTGATCCGGCGTCCATATCCATTCGAGGAGGCGGTAAATTGCAAACAACAGCAGCCATCGTCCGGGAAAAAGCCGGAAAATTTGAAATGACGCAAGTCGAACTCGCCGATTTGCGCGCCGACGAGGTGCTGGTGCGGGTGGTCGGCGTCGGCGTTTGTCATACCGACCTCATCTGCCGGGATCAACTCTACCCGGTGAGCTTCCCGGCGGTCTTCGGCCACGAAGGCTCCGGCGTCGTCGATCAGGTCGGCAGCCGGGTCACCAAGGTCCAGCCCGGCGACCACGTGGTGATGACTTACCGGGCCTGCGGCCATTGCCCGGCCTGCAAGCGCGGCGATCCGACCCGTTGCGCCAACATTTTCGGCTGCAATTTTGCTGGCGCGCGCGGCGACGGTTCGCCGACCATCCATCAGGGCGGCCTGCCGGTTCATGCCAACTTCTTCAACCAGTCTTCCTTCGCCGCCTACGCCATCGCGCACGAGTCGAACACGGTCAAGGTGGACAAGGATGTTCCCCTCGAACTGCTCGGCCCGCTTGGCTGCGGCGTCCAGACCGGCGCTGGCGCGGTCATCAATAGTCTCAAGCCCGCCGCCGGTTCGAGCATTGCCGTCTTCGGTTGCGGTTCGGTCGGCTTGTCAGCCGTCATGGCGGCGGCGCTTGTCGGCTGCACCCGCATCATTGCGGTAGACCCCAACGCCCAGCGCCGCGCCCTGGCCCGCGAACTGGGCGCCACCGAGGCCTTCGACCCGACCTCAGACAACGTGGTCGAGGCCATTCAGAAATCCGGCGGCGTCGACTATTCCCTCGAATGCACGGCGATTCCCAGCGTCTTCCGCCAGGCGGTCGATAGTCTCGCCGTTCCCGGCGTCTGCGGTCTGGTCGGCGCTGCGCCGCTCGGCACGGAAGTGACGCTGGACATGAACAGCATCATGTTCGGGCGGACGGTGATCGGCATCATCGAGGGCCAGAGCGTGCCCGACGTTTTCATCCCCAAGCTGGTTGAACTGTATCGTCAGGGCAGGCTGCCGCTGGAAAAACTCGTCACCTTCTACCGTCTCGACGAGATTGACCAGGCGGCGCGGGATTCGGCAGACGGCAAGGTGGTCAAGGCCATCCTGCGGCCATGAAGGAGAAACCATGAACCGCTGCTTCCATTTTGCCCTTTTCTGGCTGCTGGCCGGAATCTCTGGCCTCTGGGCAGGCTCGGCACACGCCGCCGGCGACCCGGCGGCGGCCATTGCCAAGCTGGGCGCTTGCGTCGCCTGCCACGGTGCTGACGGTATCGGCAAGGCCCCCCAGTACCCGAATCTTCAGGGCCAGAAAGCCGCCTATCTGGAGAAGCAGCTCAAGGCTTTTCGTTCCGGGGAGCGCCAGGATCCGAATATGAGCATCATGGCCAAGCCCCTGTCGGATGCCGACATCGCCGATCTGGCGGCCTATTTTGAACAGGTCGAGTAGGAGAACGCCGGTGGACATCAACGAACCATCCCGTCGCCGGACGCTGCGGCAACTGATCGGCCTGACCGCCCTGGGCGCGGTGAACATGCTGCGCGCCCCCAGGGCGCTGGCTGCGGGCAAGATTGCCCGCGCCACCGCGATCCCCGGCGTCGGCGGCAAGGTCATCAGCCGCCAGGACGCCGATTACGAGGTCTGGCGGCAGGCTATGGTCTGGCATCAGTCGAAGCCGAAGCGTTACCCGCAGCTCATCGTCCAGGCCCGGTCCGAGCAGGACGTGATCGCTGCGGTCAAGTACGCCGCCGCCAACCAGCTCAAGGTATCGGTGCGCAGCGGCGGTCATAACGCCAACGGCTCTGCCCTGCGGGACGGCGCCTTACTGATCGACGTTTCCGCCATGAACGACATCGTGATTGACGCCGCCAGGCAGATTGCTTCCATCCAGCCCGGCGTGCGCAGTCTGGAAATGATCCAGGCGGCCCGCGAGCAGGGATTCAGCTTTCCGGTTCCCCACTGCTCCTCGGTCGGGCTGAGCGGTTTTACCCTGGGCGGCGGCATGGGCTGGAACTGGCCCCAGTGCGGCGGCATGGCCACCCATTCCATCGTCGGCGCCGAAGTGGTCACCGCCGATGGTCGTCTGTTGCGCGCCACGCCGAGCGAAAACCCCGATCTCTACTGGGCGGTGCGGGGCGTCGGCCCCGGCTTCTTCGGCGTCGTCACCCGGCTGTTCCTCCAGCTTTATCCCGCGCCCCGGTCGATCATGGCCAGTTCCTACATCTTTCCGCTAGCCGAACTGGCGACGGTGACCTCGACGCTCGATGCCATCCGTCAGACGCACGACGTTGCCCGCGTCGAGCCGATCATCGTCCTGATGCACCACCCGGAAGCGCCTGCCGATGCGCCGCCGGAAAAATCCAAGATCGTTTTCTTCACCGCCTTTGCCTTTGAAGACAACGAGCAGGCAGCGCGCGCCGCCCTGCTGCCCTTTGCCCAATCGGCCCTGGCCAGCAAGGCGGCAATGAAAATGGAGTACCAGCCGTTCGCCTTCGAGGGGCTTTACGACCGCTATTTCAGCCTCAACGATCCGGCTGGCCGCTGCGCCCGCTACGCGGTGGATAATGTCCTCACCGACGCCGGCGGCAAGACCCTGCAGGCGCTGGCCGACCACTTCCGTACCGCGCCGGGCAAGGATTGTCACATCCTGGCCGCCTTCAATCTCCGCTTGCAGCGCCACGAGGATTCCTGCTTCTCCTGGGTGGCCGATTGCTTCGTCGGCTGCTACGCCATCTGGGACGCCGAAGCGGACGATTCGAGAAACTTCGCCTGGCTGCGGCAGACGCTGCCGCTCATGGACCCCCTGGCCGTCGGCCACTACGTCAATGAGATAGAAGGCCGCGGCCATCCGGAACGTTACCAGCAGTGCTTCAGCGCAGCCAACTGGCAGCGTTTGCAGAGCCTGCGCCAGCAGTACGACCCGTCCGGGGTATTCCATCACTATCTGGGGCACAGCTAACGGAATAAGCCCGATTGCGTTGACCGTCATCAGTGTGTGCATTCTCACGCAAGCCGCCGCTGCCGAAATTTCCTAGGATCAAACAGCGCGCCGGTAATGAGAAAGCCCGGACGCGGTAACTTTTCGCAGGCGCTTCGACCCGCGCCTGTTTCACGGCGAGGATGCTCCGGTGACACACGTTTTCCCTGGCCTGAGCGGCTTTCCGCTCGGCATGGCGACCAAGGTTCGCTGCGCCGATCCGGTCGCGGCGGCAGAAACCGTCAGCGGACTGGTGGAGCCGCGCCGTTTCAGAATCTGCGGCACGTCGAGGATGGCCGACATTCGGATCAGTCATGTCGCCACGGGCTTCGGCCATCTGTTCGGCGTCAGGCATGGCGCCGCCATCCACGCCACCTCAGCCGGGGCGATCCACTCTTTTCAGGTCATGGTTCCCCTGCGCGGTCGGCTGGTTGGCCAGACCGGCTCTGGCGAAGTCTCTGCAGCGGCGGGCACGGCTCTGGTTTACTCGCCGCGCGACCATCTGGACACCTACTGGAGCGAAGATTGTGTCGCCCTCGTGCTGTCGGTGCCGGAAGAACGGTTGCTGAGCGTCGCCCGCGAATCGCGTTTTCCCCTCAAAGCGCCTGCGCTCAAGCTGCGGAGCCTGATGTCCCTGCGCCAGGGCAGCGGCCGCAGCTTTGCCAATGCCCTCGGCGTCATCTGCCAGGAAAGCGCCGATCCCGACTCGGCCTTCAGCCGCGGCCTGACCGCCAGGTCGCTGGAAACCACCCTGTTGCTCGCCCTGCTTTTGTCCCAATACGACGACGGCGCTCCGGCGGTCAGCCTCAGCCATCGCCGCCGCCATTGCGTCGATAGCGCCCTCGACCTGATCGCGGCCCGTGGCGACGC
This sequence comes from Azonexus sp., assembly GCA_031277255.1. Classification (GTDB taxonomy): domain Bacteria; phylum Pseudomonadota; class Gammaproteobacteria; order Burkholderiales; family Rhodocyclaceae; genus Azonexus. Next base: position 51,979 of record JAITMS010000067.1, on the reverse strand, counting down.
TGATCTCGGCATTCAGGATCTGGTCGACGCCAGCGGCGCTTCGGCGCGGACGCTGCAATACGCTTTCATGGAGCGTTTTGGCGTCGGGCCGATGACGTATCTGAAACAGGCGCGGCTGCGCCGGGTCAGGGAATTTCTGCGCGCCGCCCAGCCGGGCAGTTGCACGGTCGGCGACATCGCCGCCCGCTGGGGTTTCTACAATGGCAGCGCCTTTGCCCGCGCCTACTGCAAGATGTTCGGCGAACTGCCCTCCCGGACGCTGGCCGGGTGACAGAGGACAGAAGACAGTCAATTTGCGCCGCAAAGCGGCGGAAACTGTCTGTCCTCAGTCTTCAGTCTTCTGACACCTAGAGCTTGCCCAATCCGGCGAGAATCCGCTCTGGCGTGATCGGCAGCGTGGTGAAGCGGACGCCGATGGCGTCATAGATGGCGTTGGCGATGGCCGGGGCCGGGGTGATGACGCAGCATTCGCCGAGGCTCTTGGCGCCGAACGGCCCTGTCGGTTCGTCCGATTCGATGAAGATGCTGTCCATCTGGCGCGGCATTTCCATTGCCGTCGGCAGCTTGTAGTCGAGGAAGTCGGAAGTCAGGCAGGAGCCGGTTTCCGGGTCGAACTGGATATTTTCCATCAGGGCGTAGCCCATGCCCTGCTGGAAGCCGCCTTCGACCTGGCCTTCCGCCGCTTTCGGGTTGATGGTTCGGCCAATGTCGTGGGCATAGACCATGCGCAAGACCTTGACTTCGCCGGTTTCGGTATCGACTTCGACCTCGACGAACTGGGCGGCGCAGGGCGGCGGGTTTGATTTCGGCGACAGGCTGGCAAGTCCGATGATGGTGCCTTTTTCTTCCATAGTGGTGGGTTTGGGGCCTTCGGCGGTCATCTGGACGAAGGGCGATTCGGCCCGCTGGGCGACTTCGGCGACGCTGACCGAGCGGCCGGGCGCGCCCTTGACGCTGACCCGACCGGCGCTGACTTCGAGATCGTCGGGACTGGCTTCCATCAGGGTCGCCGCGACTTCAAACAGGCGCTTTTTGGCGGCGGCGGCCGCCGCCTTGACGGCATTGCCGGCGGAATAGGTGACGCGGCTGGCATGGGTCGGCGCATCGAAGGGCACGTTGTCGGTGTCGGCCTGACTGCTCATGCGCACGGCGCCAGCCGGCAGGCCGAGTTCCTCGGCGGCGATCTGGCAGAGCGTGGTGATCTGTCCAGAGCCGATGTCCATCGCCGCCGTGGCCAGGTCAGCCGTGCCGTCCCGGTTGATTTTGATGATCGCGCCGGAGTGTTCGTAAATGTCGGGGAAACCCATGCAGCCGCTGACCCAGACGGGATGGATGGCAAGGCCGATGCCGCGTTTTTTGGCGCCTGCGTCCTTCGGCGACGAGCGGGCGGCGGCCCAGCCGATCTTCTCGGCGCCCTGTTTCAGGCAATCGGCCAGCCCATAGGAACCGAGCGTGAAGGCCGGGTTGAAGGGGTGCGGCTCGCCTTGTTTGCGCGAGTTTTTCAGGCGCGTCTCGATTGGATCGAGGCCCAGCTTGGCGCAGATTTCGTCGATTTGCGATTCGACCGCGAAGCTGCCCTGGGGCGCGCCATAGCCGCGATAGCCGCCGCCGATCATGTTGTTGGTATAGACGGTGTAGCCTTCCCATTTCTGGTGCGGTGCGTGGTAGCTGAAAAAGACCCCGAAAGCGCCGTGCACCATGATGACTTCGGAGCCGTGCGTGGCGTGAGCGCCGCAATCGAGAACGCTTTTGGCGTAACGGGCGGTGAAGGTGCCGTCCTTCTTGACGCCGGTTTTCAGATAAACCTTGATCGGATTGCGCGTGGTGGTGATGAAATCTTCCTGACGGGTCTGCTCGATGCGCACCGGCCGCCCGGTCTTTTTCGAGAGCAGGGCGGCGACCGGCTCCATGGCCGTGAGTTCGAGCTTGCCGCCAAAGCCGCCGCCGATATAGGGCGCTTTGACGACCTTGACCTTGCTCTCAGGAATGCCCAGGGCGAAGGCCAGCTTTTCCCGCGTGCCGAAAATATGCTGGGTCGTCACATGAATGGTGATGTTGTCCTGGCGATCCATATCGACGACGCAGACGCGCGGCTCCATGTAGCAGGTATGGGCGCGCTGGGTCTGGTAAACCCCTTCAAAAACATGGTCGGCCTCGGCAAAGCCCTTCTCGATGTCGCCGAATTCAAAAGAAGGATTTTTGGCGATGTTGCGCGGCGCATCGGCGTGGAGTTGCGGCGCGCCTTCCTGCATCGCCGCCTCCGGGTCGAAGACCGCCGCCAGCGGTTCGTATTCGACGTCGATGAGATCGAGCGCCGCCTCGGCGATTTCGACCGAGGTCGCCGCCACCGCCGCGACCGGTTGGCCGACGTAGCGGACGATGTCGCCATTCATCACGTCAAAGTCCTGAACCATGCTCGGCGCCTGAACCGGCACGAAATAGACCGGGCAGAACTTGAGCTGGGGCACATCCCTGGGCAGCAGCACGGCCTTGACGCCGGGCAGCTTCTCGGCCCGCGAGGCGTCGATGGCGACAATCCGGGCATGGGCATAGGGGCTGCGCAGCATCTTGCCGTGCAGCATGCCCGGCAGCCTGACATTGATCGGATAACCCTTGCCGCCGGTCACCTTGTCATACGCATCGGGCCGCTCAACGCTCTGGCCGACGACATGGAGATTTTTCATGGTCTTGTTTCCTCAAGCATTGGTTCAATCCCGAAGCCGCGATCAGCGTTCGGACGCCATTTTCACCGCCTCGACGATCTTGGCGTAGCCGGTGCAGCGGCACAGGTTGCCGGAAATCCCCTGGCGAATCTGTTCCTCGTCCGGGCGCGGGCATTCATCGAGCAACTGTTTGGCCGCCATCATCATGCCGCAGGTGCAGTAGCCGCATTGCACCGCGCCCGCCTCGATGAAGGACGTTTGCAAGGGATGCAGCTCGCCATCAACGGCCAGTCCTTCCGCCGTGGTGATGCTGGCGCCGTCGTAGGAGAGGGCGTAACACATGCAGGAATAGACGGCCTGCCCGTCGACATGCACCGTGCAGCAGCCGCAGCCGCCGCTGTCACAGCCGCGTTTGGGGCCGTTCAGCCCAAGCTGGTCGCGCAGCACCCTGAGCAGGGTGGCGTTCTTTTCGACCGCCAGTTCATGCGCTTCGCCATTGACTTCGAGGGAGATCATTTGTTTCATGCTGCTGTCCTCATGTTGTGCTCAGGCCAGACGCGCCACGGCGCGCTCCAGGGTGCGGCGGGTCATCACTTTGGCCACCGCCCGCCGGTATTCGGCTGAGGCTTGGTGATCCGACAAGGGCTGGATGTCGCCAGCCACGGCTTCTCCCGCCGCCGCCAGCGCCGCCGGGTCGAGCTTCGAGCCGGTGAGGATGGCCTCGGCGGCGGGGGAGCGGACGACGGTATCGGCGACGCCGCCGCCCAGGGCGACACAGGCGGCGCTACAGAGGCCGCCATCGACGGTGAGCTGCACCGCGACATTGACGATGGCCAGGACGTTGGCATGGGCTCCGAGTTTGCCGAAGGCGCCAGCCGAATGGCCCGCCGCGTGGGGAATACTGAGGCCGGTGATCAATTCGCCCGGCTCCAGAGCATTGGCGAAGAGGCCGAAAAAAAGTTCCGGCAGGGGCAGACGCCGCTCGCCGTCGCTGCCGCGGATGGTGATTTCGGTATCAAGCGCCACCAGGGCGGTCGGAATATCGAAGAACGGGCAAGAAGCCGCCAGACAGCCGCCGAGGGTGGCGGTATTGCGGATCTGTAGCGGCGGGCAATCGAGCGCATCGGCCAGACCGCCCAGCCAGGCCGCGTTTTGCGCTGCCACCACACGCTGCAGCTTGGCCAGGGTCGCGGTGGCGCCCGCTTCGATGCCATCGGCATCGACGCGGATCGTATCGAGGCCGAGCCGACGGATATCGACCAGCGTCTCGAGGCCATTTAACAAACCGCGCGCCTCCAGCCCGCGGATGAAGGTACCGCCGGCCAGCACCAGGGCTTCATCGTTCTCGCTCAGAAGGGCGAGAACCTCCTCGACGGCCCCCGGTCGATGAAAATCTTTCAGATTCTGCAATGCCATGACTGCTCCTGCTCAAATCGAAGTTGAACCCGATAACCCTCCGCGGGACGAGGCTCAGGCGAGTCTTGCGGTGACGCCTGGCTGAAAGCCTCGTCCCCGGAGGTCCGGTGCGGCGCTCAATCGCCGCCGCGCATGTTCTGCACCTGGAACAGCCGTGGCGGATTCAACTTGGCGTCGATATGCACCTTGAACTGGCCGGTCGTGCAGTGCATGGACTGCATGTCGACCTGCGAGAAGGAGTCGTCGAGCGAGACATCGCTGCCCTTGTTGGCGGGCAGATGATGATCGGGATGGGCCTTGCCGATGGTGAAGTTCTTCCACAGCGCGCCCTTGCGGTCGTAAATGACGACCCGGCCCGGATACATGGTCTGGGCATCGAGATACATCACCTTCTTGCTCATCGGGTGGTTCGGATTGACGGGCGTCGCCTCCAGGATATAAGCCTTGCGCAACTGGTAGGTGACGTTCGGCATACAGTTGCCACGACCGTGGAAATCGACGAACTTGTAGCCGTCGGCTTCCTTGTATTCATCGGTCAGGTTCTGCTGCTCGTTGTGGTTGAAGAAGGGCACCAGGATGTTCTTGACGCCCTTGTAGGCCCACTTCATTTCCGAGACGCGGCCGTTATAGCCTTCAAAGTCCTCGATCATCATGTCCGAGCCGAGGAAGGCGTCGGTCGTCTGCCCCATCGCCAGGCGGCGGACGCGGCGCTGGAAACCGAGATACAGGTAGCCGTCGTCGAGTTTCTGGTCGTCATCGAAGCGATGGATCAGCAACTGGGTGTTTTTCAGTTCGACCGGCTCGTAGACCTTGGCGTAAGTGCCGCGGTAAATCTTCGACGGGTTGGGCGTGATTTCCGGAATCGGCGGCTGCTCGACCCGGTGCATCAGGTTGAGGAAGTGGAATTCGAACTTGATGGTGCGCTCGATCTGGCCGCTGGCGGCGTTGCGATAGCGCCAGTAGAAGGGGTAGATGGCCCCGGAATCGCCATAGTTGGCCCCGTACTTGAAGTTCCAGGCGAGCTTCTCGCCCGCGCGCGGATCGTTCAGATCAGGTTCTTCGGGAAAGGGCCGCCCCGCGACATAGCCTTCGAGATCGCCGTTGTTCGGCCCCAGCTTGATCTTGCCGAGATTTTGCCGGGTCGCTTCGATATAGGCTTTCGGCTGCGGAAAGTCGGTGCTGGCGGCGACCTTGATGTCCACCCAGCCGTCCTTGACCATGTCGTAGAGGCCCGAATCGAAGGCGTCCTTGAATTGGTCGACGTTGCCCTTGTTGATGGTGATGCCGGCGTTCAAGCCGGAAACCGTGGGAAAGCCTTTTTTATAGGGATGAAAGCTGTTGTCCACGTCGGCTTCGGTGGCGGCATGGGTGGCGCCGACCGCCAGCAGGGCAAGCGTGAAAGCGGTGTATTTGAGTTTCATAGCGTGTCTCCAGAAATATCAGAACTTGTAGCGGAGGTAGAAATAGGCTTCGTCTTCCCGCCAGGCCGCGCCGATCGGGCCGGCGCGGAAGCGACCGACCGGCTCAAGGCCGGAAAGGCCGAGCGGGCCAGGCCCAGTGTGCTCGTCATACGCCGTGTAGGGCGGATAGGGATTGCAGTCGCGGCAGTCGTTCCAGGCCCAGCGGTCGTCATTGCTCCGGTCCTTGATATTGGCGCCGAGCGTCAGCTTGAGGTTGTCGGAGAGGCTCCACTCGACCTGCGGCGCCACCGCCCAGGCATGGGCCTTGAAATCGCGGGCCATGACCAGTTGTGGGCTGAGCCGGTCATTCATCAGCATCGCCTTGATGAGGAGGGTGCCGATGAAATTGTCCTTCCAGTCCGGCATCCCGTACTTGCCCAGGGGGCCGCGGTGCTCCTCATGGTCGAAGATGTGCTGGTAGAACAACTGGGCCGAGATGAGGGTGGTGCGGCTTTCGCTGATGAAGGGAATGAAGGTCGGGCGGTCGATGCCGATCACCGAACGAAAGACCTTGTTCTCCGAATAGAGCTTGGGCCGGGCCGTATTGACGAATTCCTCGCCCTTGGTGAAGGCGCCTTCGAGACGGAAGGCAGCGCCCAGGGTTTCGGACTGGAAGTCCATCGAACCGCCGATCAGGTTGACCCGGGGAAAGTGCATGTCGAAGGCGATCAGGTGCGAGGAGCCGCCTTTCTGGCTGGCGACGAAGGGGTTCTGCGCGTTGTTGAAGGCGTGCAGGCTGGGCAGTTGCGAGCGGTAGGTGAGGGCGTTCACGGAGAAGTTGAGGCCGCCCTGGGTGACGCCTTCAAACTTGACGCCGAACTGGGTGTTGGAGAGGCTCCACGAGGGCAGGTGCACCTTGCGGATACCGATCTGGCCGGGGCCAAAGTTGGTGGCCAGCCACATGTCGCGCGGCAGGGTGCCGATCGGCATTCCCATGCCGATTTCCGCCAGTGTGGCGGAGCCATCGCTCAAGTGGGCAAAGTTGGCCACCGTGCCGCCGTTGTCCCAGAGGCTCGCCATGCCGCGGAAGAAGCAGCCAGCGTCGAGCATGACGTTGGCGGTGCCGCATTGACCGAGGTTATTGGGCCGGAACTTGTCGAAATTCCAGATGAAGGAGAGGTTGCGATCCTGCATCAGCTCCGAGCTACCGAAGCGAAACTCGCCCTGGGCGATCCACATCGGAATGCGGATGTCCTGCAACTCGTCATAGATGTTGTTGCGCGAGTAATCGACCGGGTTGATGACATCGAGCACGCGGAACAGATCGGTCCGCCCCCAGACCACCTGCTGGCGGCCCAGCTTGAGGAAGAAGCTGGTGTCATCGCCGATGTTGAAAGTCTTCTTGACATAGGCTTCGCGGATGAAATCGAGGCGGTCGTTGAATTCCGGCGCTTCCAGTTCGGAGCGGTCCTTGTCGCCATAACCGCCGAAATCGCGGCAGCCGCGCTTGTCGCTGTCGCAGGGGCGGACCGGCACGGCGATGGCAACGCCGCCGTCGGGGCCGTGCCAGCGGTCGCCCAGCATACGCAGGCCGACGCCCGATTGGACGCTGAAGGCGCTGCCATTGACAAAAGCGGTGTTGGCGACCAAGCCTGGGGGCATGACGCCGACAGTGGCGCCCCCGTTATATATCGCTTGCACCAGCTCATTGCCGCCGGGATAGCCGAAAGGCGCCGTTGCCTGGTTCCAGGGGCCGCCGTTGGCGCCAAGACCGCCGCCCCAGGGCACCGTGGTGACGATCCCGCCCGACTTCGATACGGTGTTCTCGAACTGCAAGTCCGACGCCCGTCGGCTACCGGCTTTTCTGCCGAACTCGTCGTCGTTGAGCCGATAGACGCCATCGAAGGTGCCGCGCAGGATGGCGTGGAAATCCCAGTCGCTGGCCAGTTTCTTGTCGAGTTCAACTTGCAGCGTGTTGCGGAACTTGGAGAGGCCGACTTCGTGGCCGGTGTCGTCCTTGCCCCGGTAGTGGGTGGCGTTCTCGTAAATGACATCGACCCGCCAGGAATCGTCGCCGTCGCCCAGAGCGGGCAGGTCGTCGGCGCGGGCCGCGCCTGCGGCCAGGGCTGTCAAAATGATGGCGGCCAGCGCCTTCTGCCGCCACTCCCGTTGGTTTTCATGCTTTTGCATTTGACTCCTCCTTGTTGTAAATGTACTGCCTGCTGAACCCCTGTTATGCCGTCAGGCCGACTTGCCGCTCCTTGCCGCCGCCTCATCTTCTTCCAGCACGCCGTCGGCGTCGTAATGGGTAGCCATCACGAAATGCGGCCGGAAGACCACGCACCACGCCGGAACGATCAGCATCGCGGCGATGGCATTGACGATCAGCATGAAACTGAGCAGAACCGCCGCGTCGGACTGAAAGCGCAGGTCAGACATGAAAATCCACATGACCACTCCGGCGATCAGCGTCGCCGCCGTGAACGACACCGCGTAGCCGGTGGTGGCGACGGCGTTGATGACCGATTGGTGAATGTCGCGGGTGGCGGCCATTTCTTCGCGGATGCGATCCATGAAATAGACGGCGTAGTCGATGCCGACGCCGACGCCGACGGCGATGACAGGCACGGTATTGACGTTGATGCCGATATGGGCGGCCCCCATGTAGGCGTAGGTCATCAGGGTGGAAAAGAGCATCGGCAGCACCATCAGCCAGCCCGCGTGGGCCGAGCTGTAATAGACCGTGACCAGCAGGAAAGCCAGTAGCATGACCGCCGGGATGATCTTCATGTGGTCGCTGTGCAGCGCCTGGTTGGCCGCCGCTGTGACGCCGATGATGCCGCCGCCCAGTTCGATGTGCAGCCCCGGCGTCTCGGCTTCGATCCGGCGGATGCCTTCTTCGGCCAGGGCCACCACCCGATTGACCGTTTCCGCCTGGTGATCCTTGTAATAGAAGACCATGTCGGCTTCGTTCTCGTCGGGGTTGATGAACTCCTTCAAAGCGCCGGGAATCGGGCTGCTGGCCATGTAGGTGAACATCAGCCCGACGATTTCGTCGGCATTGTCGGGAATCTGCATCCAGCGCGGGTCGTCGTTGTGGGTCAGGCGGTTGACCACGCGGATGACGCCGGGAATGGCCTTGGCGCCGCCGAGGGTCGGGTCGGACAGCATGTGGGCCTGAAAACGCTCGATGGCGGCCATCACCTCTGGCTTGTTGATGCCGCGTTTCTCGTCGGTGCGGGCAATGACGTGCAATTCCTCGGAGCCGGGAAAGAGGGTGTTGATCGCCTTGGTCGAGACGTTGTAGTCGTGGTTGCGATGTAACAGCGGGCTGCCCGGCTCGGATTCGCCCAGTTGCACGTGGGCGATGAACCAGGAGCCGCCGATGGCGCCGAGCGCGGCCAGGAGCAGGATGGTGCGGGCGCCGCTGGTGGTGCCGCCGGTCTTGGCCATCGCCAGACCGAGAAAGTTGCGCACGCCTTCGTTCTTGTTCTCCATCTTCTTCGGTTGCGGCAGCACGGTGAGGGCGAGCGGGACCATGAAATGCACGGTGAAGATGACCGAAAACCCCCAGAAACCGGCGGCAATACCCAATTTGGTATTGAAGGGCGCAGCGCCAAGAACGAGAACGGCAATGCCCAGAGCATCGACGATGATGGCCAGCGATCCGGGCCGGAACAGGGCGTCGAGGGCGTTGCGCGCCGCTTTTTTGCCGTTGTGCACCTTGGCCAGTTCCTCGTAGTAGCGGGCCGCCAGTTGCACCCCGTGGGAGGTGGCGCGCGCGGCGATGAGGAAGGGAATCGGCAGGCTCAAGGGTTCCAGATTGATGCCGACCAGCGCCATGAAACCCAGGCCCCAGATGGAGGAGAGGGCAATCCCGACCAGCGGCAGGGCAATGCCGTAGAAACGCCGGAAATAAAGAATCAGCAAGGCCGCCAGCAGCAGCAGGGTGTAAGCGAGGATGGCGACGATCTGGTTGAGATAGGTATATACCCAGCCAGTCAGCACCGGGTTGCCCGTCACATGAATGCGGTGGCCGGGCCGGGCGATGGCTTCGCGCACCTTTTGCAGTTCAGCAAAGGTCTTGGCGTAGTCGATGTCGGTTTCATTCAACTGGGCCTTGATCAGCGCCGACTTGAAATCCGGCGAGACGAGCAGGCCGAAGATGGTCGGGTTGGCGATGACATCCTTCTTCATCTGCTCCAGTTCGGCAACGCTGTACCTGCCCTTGGTCGGATCGTAATAAGGCTCCGACATCAACGCCCCTTCTTCCGAGAGGTAGATCTTGCGGGCGGTGCGGTGGGTGAGGGAACTGACCAGGTTGTGATTGACCCCCGGCAGGCTGTCGACGCCTTGCGTCGCTTCGTTGACCAAGGCCAGGGTGTCGTCGTTGAAGATGCTGCCTTTTTCCACTTCGATGGCCATGACGATCATGTTGGCGCCGCCGAAATTTTCCTTGATCTGGTTGTAGACCTTGATGTACGCATGGTTTTGCGGCAGCAGATCGGAAAAATCTGAATAGATGCGCAGACGCGGCAAGGCCAGGCTGAACAGCAGGGTCACGCCAATAATCAGGGCAAGGACGATCTTGGGATTGGCAAACAGCCATTCCTCACCAATGTGGAGCGCGTGGGTGATGCGCTGACGCAGTCTGGCCAGGATTTTGGGCATCGTCATCTCTCAATTCACCTGGGTGCCGATAACTCGGACAAGTCCGCCCGGCCCGCCGATGACGACCGCCTGTTCGCCCGGCAGGGAAATGCCCGCGCCCAGGAATACCGGCAGCGCGTCGGGATAGGGCATGGCGCGGAAGGCGTCGCCATCGAGGCGGGCAACAATGCCGCTGGCGCCGACGCCGTAGGGTTTGCCATCATGGATGAACAGTCTGTACAGGGAAGCGTTGGCGAGGTTGTCGAATTTCGCCCAGGTTTTGCCGCCGTCTTCGGTCTTGAAAATCTGCCCGGCAATGCCGCTGACGTAGCCGCTCTGGCGATCCATGAACAAGGTGGCGTAGGGATAGAACTCGTTGGGAATGCCCGCTTCCTTCTGCCAGGTCGCGCCGCCATCCTCGGTTGTGAGCACCATGCCGAACTCGCCGACGGCAATGGCGAAGGTCTCATCGATCCACTGCAAGGCCGTGATCTGGGCGTCTTCGCCGAGGTCGGTGACTTGCCAACTGGCCCCCCGGTCGGCGCTCATGGCGATTTTCGCCCCCGACCCGGCGACCCACCATTGGTTCTTGCCGTCACAGGCGACGGTCAGCGGCGTGCGGGGGTTCTCCAGAACGACCGCCTGCCAGCCGCCGCCCGCCGCATCGCCATACCAGACCCGGTGGTTGAAGTCGATACCGACGAAACTGCCATCCGGGCAAGTCGCCAGGCCGATCAGGGAGGTTGCGCCCAAGGCTTGCCGCGTCCAGGTTTTGCCCTGATCCGCCGAGACCAGCACGACGCCGCTCTGGGTTCCCGCAGCGATGACCTTGTCATTGGCCGCCAGCGACTGAAGAATGTCGTAACGTTGCAGGCTCTTGGCCCGTTCCGCCTCGATCATGCTGAGATCCGGCGCCTGCTGGCAGGCAACGAGGCTAAACATCACGACGCCTGCCGCGATGATCCTCCGATACATCGTTCCTCCTCCTCTTTTTACTGCAAGTACTTCGTTTTTTATGGTGCAACGGTGATGACTGTAGTGATGACGCTCATGCGAAAGAAAATACGCTTAGCATAAATAACAATTTTGATAAAAAAGATCATATATCACAATTTTATTAATATGCAACACATGCTGGATGGCGACCGAAGCAGCGAACCACCGCCTGTCTGTTACCGATGGCATAAATTACTGGAACAGTTAGGCAAGTGTTATCCGCAAAGTGCATGGGTTATCCGATAACTGCATCATTTTTATAAAAAACGAAAATCGACAAGGGCCAGTTCGTTTTACAGCCCCAGTTCTGGAACGGGAGAAAGCAGGCTGTTGTGGTTATATGCCGCTGGCGTATCAAATATTCTTGCTCAAAAGGCGCTTTCGCCGCCGTGATATGCCTTGATCGGCACGCCTGACAAAGCCTCGCCGCCGTCCTTGCCAACCCGGTAGGTTTCCTGGAAATACAGGGAATGGCGGCGATCCTCGGTCATAATGTGCGGGTGCATGGAACAGACCATGTTTTCCGGCAGCACGAAATCAAAGCCCTCACCGATGCGCGGCATTTCGATCATGGTCATGCCGATCGAGTGGCCCGACACATGGCCGAGACGATAGCCGCGATCATGGAAGGGCTTGACGCAGGCCCGATGGACTTCTTCGGCGGTCGCCCCGGCCTTCATGTGGGTTTTGGCCAGTTCGTGGAATTCCTGATAGGCGGTCAACATCGCCTGGGTCACCGCATCGAGGCCGCGCGGTGCCAGAACCCGCGAAAATTCGACCCAGTGGCCGCCTTCGCCAGCAATTTCAAGGCCGTACACCAAGCCGTCGGTGTCGCGCAGGGGCCGACCGGTGGGAAAGACCATCTGCGGCCGCAGGGAGCCGTCGGGGCCGGAACAGATCATGTCCATGGTCTTGCGCGCGGTACCGGCGGCGGCGAACAGGTTTTCCGCCACGCCCATCAATGCCGCCTCGGTCATGCCTTCCCGGTACGCCTGCAAGACGGCGAGCACCCCGGCCTTGTTGATGGCCATTGAATGACGCACCGAGCGCAGTTCTTCCTCGCTTTTCTCGGCGCGGGCGTAGTCGAAGGGGGTGTCGAAATCGACCAGATCGAGGCCGTCTTTGACCAGCGCCGCGTAGTCGCGCACGTTCATCACGTATTCAAGGCCATAGACGCCGACTTGACGAGCGCCTTTTTCCTTGAGCCAGGCGGCCATCCACTCGCCGCAATGGGCCGGGAATTCGCGCTGCTTGACGAAGGTGGCGCTGTGGTCGCCGACCCAGGTCGCCTCGCGCGGGAAGACGGCGACCGGCTCGCCCGCCAGCGGCACGATGACGTAGGCGTAACGGTGCAGGATATGGAAGCCGCACAGGTAGCGAACCGCGCCCTCGAAGCCGGTGTACTCGCTGCCGCTGACGATGAGGTAGTCAAGACCGGCTTTTTCCATCGCCAGCCGAACGTTGTGGTAACGGCGCGCGATTTCCGTCTGGCTTGGGGTGTAGGGGTTGATGTAATCAGTCATGGCTTTTTAATCCTTCAGCGTCCAGGAAAATTCAAGGCCCTTGATCATCACGGTCATCGCTTCGTTGAGCGGGGTCGGCACGCCGATTTCCCGGCCAATCCGGGCAATGCCGCCGTTCAGGGCGTCTATTTCGGTGGCCCGCTGGGCGAGAACGTCCTGCAACATGCTCGGCTTGTGGCGGTAGGCGACCTTTTTGCCGTATTCGAGCAGGGCGACGGGGTCGCCATCGAGCGTGATGCCCAAGGCTTTGGCCACCGCCATGCCTTCTTCCGCCAGCGCCAGCATGACCGGCCACACCTGCTCACAGGCGATGCCGTGCGGCAGCCGGGTCAGCGCCCCCATGGCGTTGGAGGCGGAGTTGAAAATCAGCTTGGTCCACAGCGCGCCGCGGGCATCCGTCATCGGCAGGCAAATCATGCCGGAACGGTTGATGGCCTCGGCCAGTTGCTCGACTTCCGCCATCGTGGCGGGCTTTGGCGCGAAGGGGCCGATCCAGGTTTTGCCGCCGGTGTCCTGATTGACGACGCCGGGCGCGGTCATGTGACCGGCGGGGAAGGTGGTGCCGAGAATGACGCGCGGCACGTATTCGGCGAGGATTTCCTCGCTGCCGACGCCGTTCTGCACGGAACAGACCGCCCCGTTTTTGAAGAGGTGCGCCGTGGCCTCGATGGCGGGCCGGGTGTGCAGCGTCTTGGCGGCGATGATGCCGAAATCGCAGGCGGGAATTGCCGCCGCGTCGCTCCTCGCCTTGACCGGGCCGACGATGTCGGCCAGCCCGGTAAGGCGCAGTCCGTGCTGGTTGATGGCGTCCACATGGGCCTGATTGGGGTCGTAAGCCCACACCTCGACATCGTCCAGACGAGAGAGATGCGCGCCGAACAGACTGCCGATCGCCCCGCAACCGATGATGCAAATTCTCATGGTTTCACCTGTTTATCCCTGTTTCTGATTGAGTCGCCAACTGGCTTCCCTGGCCTTCACCAGCCGGTACAGCGTTTCATTGATCGGCGCCGCGACGCCTGTCTCCCTTGCCGCCCGGACGATGGCGCCGGTAATCCAGTCGATTTCCGTCAGCCGGTGGGCGCGCACGTCTTCCAGCATGGAAGGCGCGTGGGCGTAATCCTCGTCGCCGGTCTGGCCGTGGCTGGTCGCTTCGACGTTCATCTCCCACGGGTCTTCAAAGAGCTTGACGCCGAGCGCCGCAGCGACCTGCTTGCCTTCAGCCATCATGGCGTGGACGAGAAAACCGAGGTCGGTGAGCGCCTCACGTTCGGCAAAGGCCTTGACGTGCGGCAGATCGGAGACGGCGGCGACGCTATTGACCGTGGCGTTGAAAATCAGCTTCGACCACTGGGCCGGCAGCAGATCGGCGAAAGCCTTGGCCCGCAACCCCGATGCTTCAATCAGGGCGGCCACCTGCCCGGCCTCCGCGTAGCTGGCATGACGTTTGGCCCACGGCCCCAGCCAGGTGGCGGTGTCAAGCTCATACTCGACATGGACATCGGAATGGCGATTGCCGCTCATAAACGTCACCGCCGAGATGACCGGCCAGTCGCCATACCGGGCGACCACTTCTTCGCAGCCCAGCCCGTTCTGGACGGTCATCACCAGCGCCCTGGGAAAGTGGCCGACGAGGCTGGCCGCCGTCTCCTCCACCGCGCTGGCCTTGGTGGCGATGATGACCAGATCGACATCGCCGAGATCGGCCGGATCGGTCGACGCCAGCACCTTGGCCTGGCGATTGCTCTTGCCGCTGACTTTGAGGCCATGCCGGTTCAACGCCTCGGCATGTTCCCGCCGCCGCGTCAGAACCGTCGATTCAGCCACCGCGGCCAGGTGACCGGCAAACAGGCTGCCGATAGCGCCCGCGCCCGCCACACAAACCCGCCTGATTTGCCTCGTCCCCATCCATCCCTCCAGAAAGCCCTCCGGGCATCTGACTGCTTATTCTTGGCGCCAAGTCTATTGAGAAATTTGAGTGACTTCTTGACTGCTGAGGTACTTTGAATTGACTCGCAAAGCATCGGCGCACAAAAGAAAAACACCCGCCATCCGCAGTCGGCGCAGCTTCAGCCGCCGCTCTCGGCGCGGCCTTTGCGCAAGGATAAATAGCGGCGCGGGGGACTGCCCAAGGCCCGGTGGAACATGGCGACGAAAGAGCTTGGGCTGTCATAACCGAGAGCGTAGGCGGTGGCGGTGACCGTGTTACCGTTCGCCAGCAGGGTGATGGCATGAACCAGACGCAGGCGCTTGCGCCATTCATGGTAGCTCATCCCCGTTTCGTCGATGAAATGCCGCAGCAAGGTGCGCTCGCTGGCCCCGACCCGACTCGCCCAGAAACTCAAGGGATGTTTGTTGGCCGGATCGGCCAGCAGCGCGTCGATCACGGTTCGCAGCCGCCGATCAACGGGCAGCGGCAGCCGCAAAGGCTCCGGATCAATGGAATTGAGCAGCGCCGGGATGATCGACACGATCATGGCGTCGAGACCGCCGGGAACGTAATCCTGCTTCATCTGCACGGCGTGCAGAATCAATTCCCGCAGCAACGGGGGCACCATGATGACACAGCAGCCATTCGGCAAATTGACCTTGACGCTTGGATGGAGGTACAAGGTTTGCAACACAAAATCCCCCGTTGCCGTCACCGCGTGCGCAACGCCGGGCGAAACCCAGACCGCCTGCTGAGGGGACGCCACCCAGACGGCATCGGCGGTGCTGATCCGCAAAACGCCCTGGATGGCAAACACCAGTTGCGCCCGCCAGTGGCTGTGGCTGGGGATGCTGAAGGGGGCGTCGGTCGGCCAGTTGTGAGCATAGCCAAGCACTGGCCGGAGCGGATTGTCGTCATCCGCCAGCCGGTTATTCATGACCCGCCAGTCAGTCATGCCCTGGCGCGTTTCCGGCCAGATTGCCGGATCGGTGCTGATGGCCATGAAAACCTTCCAGAGAAACGTCCGTCGCCCAATCTAATCAGGAAACGCCAGCCGATTCTTGACTGACGAGGTGATGCCGATTGACTCGGCAGGCTAAGCATAGGCGTGTCGGATAGTCGATATAAATTGGCATGTTGTAGCAACAAGCGCCTGCCGGGCGTGCAATAGGATTGTGGCGAACTTGGGAGAAGGCCATGCCTCGACCGCAACGCACGAGGAGATATACATGAACCATCCGCGCCGGAATAGCCGCCGGATCCGGGTCATCACCCCGGTTCCGGTTCCGCCAGCGGCCCATCCCCTGTTCACCGCCCAGATTCCCGACGGGTTCGTTGGTCCCGGCATCACGCTGGAATTTGCTTTTGCCCGCGAAGGCGGTTTTTTCCTCGACAGTTATTACGACAGCGCCCTGGCTTCCGTCTTCGTTCTCGAAGCAGCCCAGCAAGCCGAAGCCGAAGGCTGTGATGCCGTTTGCGTCTGCACCATGACCGACACCGGCCTGGAGGCCGTTCGCTCTCGCCTCAAAATCCCTGCTGTTGGCGCCGGCATGAGTTCCTTTCTGCTGGCCTGCGCGCTGGGCGAGCATTTTTCCATCATCACCCTGTGGGATCGCTGGATTCCGCCCTACAAAAAGAATCTCCGCCAATATGGCCTCTTGGAGCGGCTGGCTTCGGCACGCCACATCAATACCCACCCCAATCTTGAGGCGCTGCTCACCGGCAAGGAGGAGGTCGTCTTCGCCGCCCTCGAACAGGCGGCCCGCCAGGCGATCGAAGAAGATGGCGCGGATGTGATCGTTCTCGGTTCAACGACCATGTATCAATCGCACCATTACTTATCGCAAAGGTTGGCTGTGCCGGTGGTCAACCCGGCCTTGGCCGGGGTTCAGGCTTGCGAAAACCTGCTCAACCTGTCCCTGACTCACAGCAAGACCTGTTACGCGGCGCCGGAATTCAACAACGACGCCCTGCTGAGCGCCGTACCGTCGCGGTTCTGATCTTTTGTCTCCCATCATCAGGAAAAATCATCATGGTGAATATCAACGTCAACGGCGAGGAACACAGCCTCGATGTCGATCCGGCAATGCCTCTGCTCTGGGCGCTGCGCGAAGAATTGCAGCTCACCGGCGCCAAGTTCGGCTGCGGCGTCGGCCTCTGCGGCGCTTGCATGGTGCATCTGGATGGCGTTCCGGTGCGCAGTTGCAGCACCCCTCTGGCGGAAGCCGCCAACCGGCGCGTCACCACTATCGAGGGGCTTGACAGCGCGATCGGCAAGACCCTCCAGGATGCCTGGGTTGACGAGAACGTGGCCCAGTGCGGTTACTGCCAATCGGGCCAGATCATGTCGGCGGCGGCCTTGGTGGCAGCCAACCCGCAGCCGTCGGACAAGGACATCGAGGCGGCGATGAGCGGAAATCTCTGCCGCTGCGGCAGCTATCAACGCATCAAGCGGGCCATCCATTCTGCCGCCAAGGCGCACGCGAGCGGGGAGAAATCCTGATGGCCATCAGTCGGCGCACCTTTTTGCTCACCGGGCTTGCCGCCACGAGTGGCCTGGCGGTTGGCATTGTCTTCGCGGACGACAAGGCTCCGGCCATGCCGCCTTATCCCCATGCTTCCGCTACGGATTTGCAGCCCAACGCCTGGCTGCAGGTGACCCCGGATAACCGGATCATCTTTCAGTTGCACAAGGCGGAAATGGGCCAGGGCATTATGACCGGCCTGATTACCGTCGTCGCCGAGGAACTCGGCGTTGCGCCGGAGGCCATCATCCGCCAGTTCTCCGGCATTCACCCGGCCTATCTGAATCCGCTGTTTCATCTCCAGATCACCAACGCCAGCAGTTCGATGGTCACCTGCTACCAGCCGATGCGCGAAGCGGCGGCAACGGTGCGCCTGTTGCTGCTGACGGCGGCGGCTCAGGATTGGGGCGTTCCCGTCGCTGAACTGGATACCAGAGATGGCGTGGTGATTCATGCCAACAGCGGCAAAAAAGCGCCTTGCGGCGACTTCGTGGCAATCGCCCGCGGCCTGCCGCTACCCGAAAAACCGGCCTTCAAATCGCCGGATCAATACCGCTTCGTTGGCCGCTACAACCGTCGCCTCGAATCGAGAGACAAGGTCAACGGCTCGGCCAAATACGGCATCGACATCACCCCCAAGGGGACGGTCGTCGCCGTGGTGGTTCGTTGCCCCCATTTCGGCGGCAGGCTGAAGAACTTCAACGCCGACCAAGCCCGCGCCATGCGCGGCGTGCTCGATGTCGGGCCGATCGACGACAGCGCCGTGGCGGTTGTTGCGACCCACTACTGGTACGCCCGCCAGGCGGCTGACACGCTCGACATCGAATGGGACGCTGGCGCGCTGAAAGGCGTATCGAGCCAGAGCATCGCCAGCGATCAGCGCGCCGCGCTCGACGCGCTCGAAGCGGAAAACAATCTGCCCATCGCCCGCGGTAGCCTGAGCGTTGAATACACCGCCGGTTATATGGCCCACGCGCCGATGGAGCCGATGAATGCGACCGTAGCCATTGACGGCGACAAGGTTGATCTCTGGGTCTCCACCCAGGCTCCCGACATCGCGCGCGGCGCCGTGGCCTTGTCCTTGGGTTGCGCGCCCGACCGGGTCACGGTGCACGGCTGTTATCTCGGCGGTGGTTTTGGCCGCCGCGTCATCGCCGATGTGGCTGCCGATGCGGCCAAGGTCGCCAAGCGGTTCGGTAAACCCGTGCCGGTCAAGGTGATCTGGAGCCGCGAGGACGACTTGCAGCACGACGCCTATCGCCAGGCGGTTACCAGCCGCCTGTACGCCGAACTCGACGGCGCCGTCGTCAAGACCTGGCGTTATTGCGTGGCGGGCGACAGCCTGATCTACAACCTGTTCCACGTCATACGCCCGGTCATCTTCCCGCCCGCCATGCCTGATTCGGAAGTGGAGAAGATTGCCCGCAAGAAGATGGAGAGCGACGAGAAAAACCTGGAAAGGATCGACGAGCCGCTCTACCAACTCGGCCCCGCCAAGGTCAGCCAGGTTTTCGTGCAAAGCGGCATCCCCGTCTTCTTCTGGCGCTCGGTGGGTCATTCGTTCAACACCTTCTTCCTCGAAAGCTTCATGGACGAACTGGCTCATCAGGCGAAAGTGGAGAGTCTGGCGTTCCGCCTCAAGCACCTGGCCCCGGATTCCGTCGAGAGCAAACTGCTCAAGCTGGCGGCGGCAAAAGCTCAATGGGGTCGCCCCAAAAAAGGCCGTTTCCAGGGCATCGCCCTTGAAAAAATCAAGGGCGCTCTGTTGGCTGCGGTCGCCGAGGTCTCGGTACGCGGAACGGCGATCCGGGTGCACAAAATCGTCTGTACCGTGGATATTGGCAAGGTCATCAATCCCGACATCGCCAGAACGGTGATCGAAAGCGGCATCGTCTGGGGCCTGAGCGCCTGCCTGCACGACCAGATCACCATCGCCGACGGCAAGGTTGAGCAGAGCAATTTCCACGATTATGCCTTGGCGCGCATGGACGAAACGCCGGAAATGGAGGTTTACCTCGTCGACTCCGAGCGTTCCCCGGTCGGGGTTGGCGAATCGGCGGTTGGGCTGGTCGCGCCAGCAATCGGGAATGCGGTCTTCAAGGCCACGGGTAAACGGCTACGTTCCCTGCCCTTGAAAATGTGAGTGGTAGCGACATCCCCAAAGGAGGAGCAAATATGAAACAGATTGACAAACTCATCGGCCTCGCCCTGGCGCTCGTCTTTTGCGTCCCCTGTCTGGCGGGCGACGTACCGGCCAAACCGACGGCAGAGCAGACCGTCCAGCTATTCACCTACGACCGCCTGTACTCCGACGAGAACGGCAATTCGCACTGGGACAAGGTCACTGTCGATTTCAAGCAATTCCCCTACGCCAATGACGTGCCGCCGGTCTGGGTGCAGGCCAATGCCAAATATCCCGCCGTATCGACCGGCTTCATGGCCGCGCCGACCGGCTGGGATGGCCGTGCCAATCATCCGCCACGGACGCGCCAGTTTTTCATCGTGCTGACCGGGGCCGTCGCCTTCACCGCTTCCGATGGCGAAACCAAAATTTTCCACCCCGGCCAGATCGTCCTGATGGACGACCACAAGGGCAAAGGCCACGGCTCTTTCAACGCCGGTCAAGGCGTGGCCCAAGTGATGTCCGTTGTCTTGCCCGATTGATAGACGGGGATAAGCCCAGGAGCGTCCGATGATTGATTTTGCGTTAACCGAAGATCAGCTCAGGTTGCAAGAAACAGCGAGAAAATTCGCCGAGAAAGAAGTCAAACCCAGGGCTGCGGCCATCGACCGGATCGCCGATCCGCGCCAGGCGTTTGACGCCGAAGCGACGCGCAAAGCCTGCGCCCTCGGCTTCCACACCATGCTCATACCGGAAAAATGGGGCGGCCTCGATCTGACGATGAACGATTTCATCATCGTCATCGAAGAACTGGCGGCAGCCGACATCGGCTTCGCCATGAACCTCGCGGTCAGTTGCTCAGTCAGCAAGATGGTCGCCGACAACGGCACCGACGAACAGATCGAACGCTGGCTGCGCCCCTACTGCGACATGCGGGGCGAGACCCATCATCTGGTGGCTTTCGGCGCCACCGAGCCTTCCGGCGGCACCGAAATTTTCTGCGGCGACCCCAATCCCCAGTTGGGCACCCGCACTACGGCGAAGCGGGACGGCGGTGATTACATCATCAACGGCGCCAAGTGCTTCATCACCAACAGCAGCCATGCCGAGCTGTACGGTCTCCTCGTCCGCACCGACAAGACGAAGGGCAACCTGGCTGCCAACAGCGTTTTCTTCTTCCCCGCCGATACGCCAGGCTTCTCCATCGGCAAGATCGAGGACAAAATGGGTCACCGCGGCATGAGTAACGGCGAACTGATTTTCGAGAACATGCGGCTGTCGGAGGATGACAGGCTGGGGCCGGAAGGCGAAGGCTTGCAGATTCTCATGCGCTGTTACCACGTCAACGGCGTGATGACCGGCGCCCTGTCGCTAGGGCTGGCCCGCGCCGCCTACGAGATGGCCGTCGATTACGCCAGGGAGCGCGTCATCTGGGGCCAGCCGATCATCAACTACCAGGCCGTCAGCCACATGCTCGTGGACATGAAGATGCAAATCGAAGCCGCCCGTCTGCTCACCCAGCGCATTGCCTGGGCAACGCAGAACGGCATCCACGACAAAGGCATCCATCCCGCCATGGCCAAGGTGTTCGCTTCCGAAATGGCCCGCAAGGTTACCGTTGACGCCCTTCAGATACTCGGCGGTTCGGGTTACATGAAAGGCTATCCGGCTGAGAAATACGTCCGCGATTCAATGGTCACCACGATTTACGACGGCGCCAATCAAGTGCTGCGCAACTTCATGGCGATGGAGATGTTTTAGCGGGCATCTGCCGCTTCAACGGCCCGCTGCGCCGCTTGAAAGGGGAGCAGGACACAGCCGTGGCGGCTTTTGTGGGGGCTGACCGGGGTAAATAGCGATAAATCGGGCCATGAAGCGGCGGCTCCCGCTTCGCCCCGGAGCAGGGCTTGCAGGGCGGTGAGGGCCGTGGCGATGTCGGCGGCGGCGCGGCCTGGCGCTTGGCGGGCGAGCAGGGCGGCGGCGGCGCGGCATAGCAGGCAGCCTTTGGTTTCTTCTGTCAGCGCGGTGATGCGGCCCTGTTCGATGTTGAGATCGACCGTCACGCGGTCGCCGCAGAGGGCGTTGTCGAGGCGGGCGCTGGCTGTTGGCGATGTCAGCCGCCCCACACCGCTGGCGGTCTGGGCCAATTCCTTGATGGCCTGGTGGTAGAGGTCTTGGCTCATCGCAGGCGGCGGATGGCGTCATCGAGGCCGGTCAGCAGGGCGTCGATGTCGTCGTTGGTGTTGTAGGGCGCAAGGCTGGCCCGGTTGGCCCCGTCGATGCCGAAATGGCGCATCAGGGGCTGGGCGCAGAGGTGGCCGCCGCGCAGCGCGACGCCGTGGTCATCGAGGACCTGGCAGATGTCGTGGGGATGCAGGTCGGCGATCGCAAAACTGACGACCGGGCAGCGCGCCGCCGTGTCGCGCGGGCCAAGGAGGCAGAGGCCGGGAATGTCGGCCAGGCCGTGCAACAGGCGGTTGAGCAGCGCCTGTTGGTGATCGTGGATGGCGGGCCACGGCCAGTCCATCAGCGCCGTCAGCGCGACGCCGAGGCCGATGGCGGCGGCGATGGGCGGCGTGCCTGCCTCGAAGCGCCGGGGCGGCGGGGCGAAGGCGCTGTGTTCCGGGAAGACTTCGCCGACCATGCCGCCGCCGGTGAGAAAAGGCGGCAGTCCTTGCAGCGCCTCGGCGCGTCCCCAGAGGACGCCGATGCCGCCCGGCCCGTAGCATTTGTGGCCGGAGAAGACGTAAAAATCAACGCCGAGGGCCGCGACATCGACCGGGCCATGCGGCGCGCGCTGCGCCCCGTCGAGCAGAACGCGCGCGCCGACGGCGCGGGCGGCGGCGGTCACGGCGGTCACATCGGTCTGCGCGCCGGTGACGTTGGAACAGTGCGTCAGCGCGATCAGGCGGCAGCGCGGCGTGACGACATCGGTTAGCGCATTGGTGTCGATGCGCCCGTCGCCGGTGAGCGGCAAAAATTTGAGGACGATGCCGCGCCGTTGGCGCAATTGCTGCCAGGGCACGAGATTGCTGTGATGTTCGGCGAGCGAAACGACCACTTCGTCGCCTGCGCTCAGGGTCGCGCCGAAGGCGGCGGCGACGAGGTTGAGGGCAGTCGTGGCGCCAGCGGTGAAAATGATTTCATCGGCGCTGGCGGCGTGCAAAAAGCGGGCGCTTTGCTGACGGGCTGTGGCATAGGCTTCGGTTGCCCTTGCGGCGAGCGCGTGATTGCCGCGCATGACGTTGGCCCGTCGGGTTTCGTGGTCGATCATCGAGGCCAGGGCGCTGCCGTGGATCTGGCTGGTGGCGGCGTTGTCGAGGTAATGCCGCGGCGGCTTGTCGGCGGCGGCGAAAAAGGGAAATTCACGGCGCAGCGCCAGAGGATCGAAACTCATGTCGCGCTCAGTTCCGCCAGCGCCTCCGGCGTATCGACATCGACGAAGATGACCGGAGAAGGAAAGGCCAGGCTTTGCACTTCGGCGGCGTACTGTTCAAGCAGGCCGCGCCCGCCAATGTCGCCGGAGAGCGAGGCCAGTTCGGCAAAATGGCGGCGCGGCCAGAGGACGGGGTTGCCGCGCCGCCCGTCGTATTCCGGGACCAGGACGGCGGGTTTGGCCGGGTCGAAGGCGTCGATCAGGCGGTCGATGTCGGCTGCGCCGATGGCGGGCATGTCGGCGAGGAGCACGATGACGGCTGCCGTGTCGGCGCAGAGGGCGCGCAGGCCGCAGCGGAGCGAACTGGCCATGCCGCCCGGATAGTCAGGGTTGTAGGTGAACGAAACCGGCTGCCCGGCGAGGGCCGCTTCGATGCGTTCGGCTTCGTGGCCGGTCACCACCATGACCTGAGCGGCGCGCGAGGCGAGGGCGGCGTTGACGGCGCGCAAGACGAGCGGCGCACCGTCGACGGGGCAGAGCAGTTTGTTCTGCTCGCCCATCCGCGACGAACGTCCGGCGGCCAGCACGAGGGCGGCGATGCGCGGCGGCGGGGCGGGCGGCGGCTCCGGTTCCGCCGTTTCTTCGTCTTCCTGACGGGCGATCAGGCCGCCGACGCCGAGGTTCATCATGCCTCTGGCGCTTGGCAGGAGGCCCGCCAGGAGGCGTTGCAAAACGATGTCGATGCCGTTGTGATTGGCCGAGCGCGCGCAGCCGGGCAGGTTGAAGACCGGCGTTCTGCCGATGCGGGCGACCAGCAGCATGTTGCCCGGCTCCACGGGCAGGCCGAAATGCTCAATCTCGCCGCCGGCGGCGACGATGGCGGCAGGCACGACATCGGCGCGATCCTTGCTGATCGTCGCGCCCATGACCAGCAGCAGATCGCAACCGGCGGCCAGCGCCTGGCGTAAAGCGCCGGTCATGGCTGTTTTTTCGTGAGCGCAACGCAAAGTCAGGGCCAGCCCGCTGCCCATGCTTTCGAGGCGGAGGCGCGTGGCCGCCACGGTCAGGTCGAGGAGGCGTTCGCTGGTACTGGCGCTGACGCCCATAATCAGCGCCGCGCGGCAGGCGGCGAGCGGCGCGAGGCGGAGCGGCGAAGCGGTAGCGGCTTGACGCCATGCTGCGATGCAATCCGGCGCAATGGCGAAAGGGATGATTTTGACCGTGGCGACGCGCTGATTGCGGCGCACCCCGGCGTGCTGCGGCAAAGTCGCCAGGGTGACGGTTTCGCTGATCTGGTTGAGGCGGTCGACGCGCTCCTGGTCGACGAGCAGGACGCCCGGCGTCCGGGCGTAGAGGTTGCAGCGCCCGGTATAAGGCGGGCGGGCCGTGATGCCGGTGTTTTCGAGAAGGGCGGCAATGGTTTTGGCGGCGGCGTCTTCATCGACATCATCGGGGGCGAGCCGGGCGCCGGTGAGGCGCTCGATGCCGTTTGCCTGAAGCGCGGCGATGTCGGCTGCCGACAAGACCCGGCCCTTCTTCAGCATGAGATTGGGCAGCTTCAGCGTATGGGCGAGGCGGACGTCCTCGGCGTCGGCGCTGGCAAAATCGCCGAAAATCATCGGCCCCTCCCCTGATAACGGACGCGAATGATTTCGGCGAGGATGGCAACGGCGATTTCCGCCGGATAACGACCGCCAAGATCGAGGCCGACCGGGGCGTGGATGCGCTCAAGCTGCTCTTCTCCCAACCCCAGTTGGCGCAGGCGGGCGAGGCGTTTTTCGTGCGTCCGCCTGCTGCCCAGAGCGCCGATGTAGAAAGCCGGACTGTTCAGGGCGACCGCCAGCGCCGGGTCGTCGAGCTTGGGATCGTGCGTCAGCGTGACGACGGCAGTCTGCCCGTCGGGCATCAGGCGCGTCATTCCTTCGTCCGGCCATTCGTCGCTGACGGCAAGGCCGGGAAAACGCCCGGCGCTGCCAAAGGCGCGGCGCGGGTCGATGAGGGCGACTTCGTAACCGGCCATCGCCGCCATCGGCGCCAGCGCCTGGGCGATGTGCACGGCGCCGACGATGATGAGGCGCGGCGCTGGCGCATAGACACGGGCAAAGAGGTCGCCCGCGGCATCGAGCGGCCCGCTCTCGCCGCTGACCCAGCGTTCGCCCAGCGCGGCGCGCTGGGCGGCGTCGAGTTCAAGGCCGCCGCTTGCCTCGTCGCCATCGAACAAGACCTGGGCGTGGTCGCTCAGGCGCGTCACCAGAGCCGCCGGACGCTTGGCGGCGCGGGCGGCAAGCAGGCGAGTCAAAAAATCCGGCTTGACCCGCTCAACATGGACCTGCACGCGCCCGCCGCAAGCCAGCCCGACTTCCCATGCCTGCTCGTCGCTGACGCCAAATTCGAGCAGGCGCGGCTGGCCGTCGGCGATGGCCGCCAGGGCTTCGGCAATGACCGCGCCCTCGATGCAGCCGCCGGAGACTGAACCGACGAAGCGGCCCTCCTGATTGACGGCGAGGTGGCTGCCGACCGGGCGCGGCGAAGACCCCCAGGTGCGCACCACGGTCGCCAGCGCGACGCCTTGGCCGCTCTGCCGCCAGGCGTCGGCCTGGTTGAGGATGTCGTCTTGTGCGGCGGGCATGTTTTCTCCTGGGTCAGCCGATGGCGCGCAACACGCCCGCCAGTTGCGACAGGCTGTGCAGATTGTGCGCCGGCAGAAAATAGTCGAGATAGGGTAGCGCGCATTGCATGCCTTGCGTCAACGGCTGATAGCCCGGCGTGCCGAGGAGGGGATTGAGCCACAACACCTTGCCCGCGCGCTGGCGCAATTTGGCCATCTCGCCGCGCATTTCGGCGGCGTCGCCGCGATCCCAGCCGTCGCTCAAAAAAATCACCGTGCTCCGCCCATTGAGCATGTGCGG
Source organism: Azonexus sp. (assembly GCA_031277255.1). GTDB lineage: Bacteria > Pseudomonadota > Gammaproteobacteria > Burkholderiales > Rhodocyclaceae > Azonexus. The sequence continues at coordinate 26,469 of JAITMS010000067.1, read as the reverse complement.
CGCGTGGCGTTCGTTAAATTGGCGCAGGCTGCCGCCGATGTTGGTGCCGCCCGCCCAGTCGTTGATCCGCTCGGCCACCTGGCAGAGCGAGGTGGCAACGCCGCGGGTCCGCAAGAGATCGGTGATGACGGTCAGATGTGTCGAGAAGACGGCGACTTCGAGATCGGAAAGTTCACGGCGTAGCGCATACATGAATTCGATGAGAAAACTGCTGTAACGCTGCATCGAGCCGCTGACATCGCAGAGCAGGATCAGGCGCGTCCGGCTGATGCGGCGACTGCGCCAGGGCAGGGGACAGATGCCGTCGGCGAGATAGATCGAGCGGCTGCGCAACAAGCGGCGCAGATCGGGCAGGCGGCCATGACGGCGGGCGGCATAGCGGCGGCCGCGTTTGTTGGCAAGGGCGGCGACGAGGTCGCGGATTAGGCGTTGGGCGCGCTCGACATCGGCCTCGGTCAGCGTGCCGAGATCGCGCTGGGCCAGCGTTTCGTCTGGACTCCACGACAGCCGGAGCGATTTTCGCTCGCCGCCGTCGCTGCCTTCGCCGCCCGGCAGCATGAGCCGGGCGCCGCGCCCCTTGTCAGCCGCCTCGTCCTCATCCTCTGGATCGTCCTGCCGCCGCTTGATGACAAGCTGTTTCGGCGCTTCCCAATACTGGCTGAAAATGGCCTCGAAACGCTCGATGTCCTCATGCCGGGAAACCAGCGTGGCGCGCGCCGCGGCGTGGAAATCCCGGCGCTCGGCGATGTCGATGCAGGTGAAACACTGGCAGAGCGCCATCAATTGCCCCGTATTGACCGCCAACCCGGCGTCGGTAAGGGCGCGGGCAAATCCGGCAAGGTGTTCGAGCAGCGTCGGCAGGCCGGATGCGGCGGCGGTTTCCATCTTCCGCATTCGCCCCTTCAGGCCGGAGGCTTTGCCGCGGCAGCAGGGTCGTGGCCGGGCATCAGGGCTGTTTCGACCAGGGCGGGCAAGCCAAGCTGGTAGAGTTTTTCGCTGTCGCCACGGTATTTGAGAATGCAGCCGAGCGTTTCATCGACAGCGGCCGTGTTCAGTTCGGCAACGCCCAGGGCCAGCAAGGCGCGCGCCCAGTCGATGGTTTCGGCGATGCCCGGACGTTTGTAGAAATCGTGGCCGCGCAATAACTCCATGAAGCGGCAAACCTGCCCGGCCAGCCGCAATTCGACTTCTGGCAGGCGGACGCGGAGGATGGCCACTTCGCGGGCGAAGCTCGGATAGTCGATCCAGTGGTAGAGACAGCGGCGCTTCAAGGCATCGTGCACTTCGCGCGTGCGGTTCGAGGTGAGGACGATGAACGGCGTATGGTGGGCGCGCAAAGTGCCGATTTCGGGAATGGTGATCTGGAAATCGGACAGCACTTCGAGCAGGAAGGCTTCAAATTCTTCGTCCGAGCGGTCGATTTCGTCGATCAGCAAGACCGGCGGGCGCGGGCCTTCGCTGCGCAGCGCCTTGAGCAGCGGGCGCTGGAGGAGAAATTCCTCGGCAAAAAGATTGTCGCCGATATGCGCCCGGTCGACGCCGCGCGCTTCCTGCAAGCGCAGTTCGAGCAGTTGGCGGGTGTAATTCCACTCGTAGAGCGCGGCGTTGCTGTCCAGACCTTCGTAGCATTGCAGGCGGATCAGTTCGGTATCGAGGGCGCGGGCCATGACCTTGGCGATTTCGGTTTTCCCCACGCCCGGCTCGCCTTCGAGAAAGAGCGGTTTGCCGAGCGATGCCGAGAGAAAGAGCGTGGTCGCCAGCATCCGGTCGGCAATATAGCCTTCAGCGGCGAAACGCGCCTCGATGTCGCTGATCGAGCCAAATGGCCGACTCTCCTCCCGATTGCCTTTCATGGCGCTCCCTTGGTCAACTGACGCGGGATTCTACCTTGACGGCTGTCTGGCAATCGGCCCGTTTGACCACGGCGTGGAGGTCGCTGGCGGAATTGAAGGATTGCCGGATGATCGCGCCCGCGCTGAAAAGGGCGTCCTGAACGGCTGCCGAGACGGCGTGCAGCGGCGCGCCGCCGCCTTCGCCCATGCCTTTGGCGCCGTTGTAGCTGAATGGCGACGGCGTTTCGATGTCGTCGAACAGCAGGTCGGGCATGGTCATCGTCGTGATCGGCGCGAAGTCGGTGAAGGTGCTGGTCAGGAGGTTGCCGTCCCGGTCGTAGATGACGGCTTCCGTCAGCGCCGCGCCGATGCCGTGGGCGATGGCGCCATGCACCTGACCGGCGACGATCTGCGGGTTGATGACCTTGCCGCAGTCGTCGATGGCGGCGTAGGCGAGAATGTGCGGCACATAGGTGAGGCGATCGACTTCGATGACGGCGATGTGCAGTTGCGAGGCGTAGGTCAGGGTCAGATTGCCCATTTTCTTGTCGACATCGGGAATCTTGAAGGGCGGCCGGTAGACGTGGCGGATGTTCAAGGTGACGTCGGCGAGATTGGGCGGCTGCCCGGCGGTGTTGATATTGACCATCGACGACAGCGCCCAGTAATTGATGCTGCGTTCCGTACCCTTGACGCGCAATTCCGGGCCTTGCTGGCCGACGGTGAATTCGAGGTCGTCCTCGTTGGCTTCGAGGGCGAAGGCGGCCAGCATCTTCATTTCGCGCTTGAGTTTCTGGCAGGCCCCATGCACCGCCGAAAGGCCGGTTACGGCAAACTGGCTGGCGTAAGAGCCGGAGTGTCCGCCGTGGCTGTTGGCGGCGGTGTCGAAACCGGGGCGCACTTCGACCATGTCGGGACGGATGCCGAGTTCGTCGGCCACCACCTGCGCCGTGGTCGTCTCGTGTCCCTGGCCGGATGGCGTGCTGCCGAGGGTGACGACGACCGTGCCGTCGATGTCGAGCTTGATGGTCGCCACTTCCGAATTGCCGGAAAACGGCAGATAGGGATTGACGATGCGCGCCTGACCGAAGTTGTTGGTGCCGGAATCGAGCGTGGTGCCGATGCCGATGCCGAGCCAGCGCCCTTCGGCGCGCGCCTCGGCCTGCTTTTTCTTCCAGCCGTCCCAGTCGATCAGCGCCTTGGCTTTTTCCAGCATCAAGGGGTAGTTGCCGGAATCGTAGACGCAGCCGTTGGGCGTCGTGTAGGGGAATTCGCGGATGTAATTGGCGAGGCGCATTTCGTCGCCGGGAATGTTCAGCGTATGGGCGCAGATGTCGATGATGCGCTCCATGAACCACAGGTGCTGCAAGCGCGAGTAGCCGCGATTGGGCGAAGCCGGGCCTTTGTTGGTGATGACCTGGTTGAAGTCGATGCGCAGATTGCGCACTTTGTAGCAGGCGGGCAGCACCTGCGACCAGATCACGCAGCCGAGCGGCTCGTAGCGCGGATAAGCGCCGCAGTCGTCGATGTGGCGGGCGCGCACGGCAGTGATGACGCCATCCTTGTCGAGCGCCACTTCGGTGTCGAGGAAGGTGCGCTCGCCGCCGTGACCTCCGGCCAGCATGTGTTCATTGCGCGTTTCCACCCATTTCACCGGCTGCCCGCCGCATTTTTTCGAGGCCAGCGCGGCCCGCGCCATGTAGGGGTAGTTGCCGATCTTGATGCCGAAACTGCCGCCGATGTCCTGCGTCTTGCAGTGAATCTGGTCGATGGAGAGGCCAAGCGCCGGGGCGATCATCTGGATGGCGATGGCCGGGAAAGAGTTGTTGCAGAAAAATTCGATGCCGCCGCCAGCCCGCCACGAGGCCACCACGGCATTGGTTTCGAGCGGCGTGCTGGCCATGCGGTGAAAATCCATCTGCCCGATTTTGACGACGTGCGCCGCTTCGGCAAAAGCCTTGTCCACCTCGCCGTATTCATAGACACCCCGCCAGTGGTGGTTGGTGCCCAGACCGGGGTGAATGACGGCCTTGTCTTCGAGCGCCGCCTGCCAGTCGGTCGCAACCGGCAGCGCCTCGTATTCGACTTCGATAAGTTGGGCGGCGTCGGCGGCCAGGCGCGGATTTTCGGCAATCACGGCGGCGACCGGCTCGCCCTGGAAAATGGCTTTTTCGACGGCCAGCGGGAAGTCGCGGATATTCTGCGCGCCGCCGGGGCCGATCTGCATGAAGGGCGAACTGACGGCGGCGACTTCAGCGCCGGTCAGGGTGCAGATGACGCCGGGCAGGCTTGCGGCGCGAGAGGTGTCGATGCGGACGATGCGGGCGTGGGCGTAGGGCGAGCGGACGAGACTCATGTGCAACATGCCCTCGACGCTGTAATCATCGACGAACAAACCCTGACCGCGTACCAGACGACCATCTTCCTTGCGCGGCAAAGCGGCGTGCACCCATTTGTCGGCGGCGTGGCGGTCGACGGCGGCGGAAAAATCGCGGTGGCGGGCGATGGATTTGAGCGGCGCTTTCACCTTGGCGACGGGATCGGGACTGGCCGTGCCGGTCCAGCCCGCCGTCAGGCTGGCGGCGCTCGGCGCTGGCGCTTCGGCTGTCGCCGCGATGGCGTCCGGTTCGGCGGCTGCCGCCAGCCCCAGGCCGCGCACCAGACATTGCCACCAGCCGGATTTTTGCGGCGCGGCGGCGGGTTTTGCCGCTTGCCCTGCTGGCGACATGGCCTGTTGCAGACTGGAGATGACGGCATTGATCTGCTGCTCGGCATAGCCTTGCATACCGCCGCCGGCGAGGGAAAGGATTTTACCGACCAGTTGGACATCGCCCTGCCATTTGACCAGCGTGCCGCTGCCCTTGGGTTCCAGGTCGTAGGAGGTCACCATGGTGTAAGCGCCGCCCATGACCTTGCCGGAACCGACATAGGTGGCGTGCGTCGGCTCGACCTTTTTTTGCAGCGCAAGCTGGGTCGAGGCGGTGCCGCGAATTTTGCCGATGCCGACGGAAACTTTGACCAGAGCGGTATTGGCGTCGATCATTTCGAGGCTGGAAAAAGTCGGCAGGAGCGGCGCGAATTTCTGCGGATCGGACAAGAGCCGGAAGGCTTCGGCGGGCGGCGGAGCGACTTCAAACTGGCCGGAAAAATGCATTTCCATCATTGGCCTCCCGCTGTGTCGTTGGCGACCGCTTCAATCGCCTTGAGGATGTTCTGGTAGCCGGTGCAGCGGCAGACATTACCGGCGATGGCTTTTTTGATCGCTTTCCTGTCGGCGTGCGGATTGTCATGGAGCAAGGCGTGAGCGGACATCAACATGCCCGGCGTGCAGAAACCGCATTGCAGGCCGTGATGCTCGGAAAACGACTGTTGCAGGGGATGCAGTTCGCCGTCTCTGGCCAGCCCCTCGACGGTGAGAATTTCGCCGCCGTCGGCCTGAACGGCGAACAGGGTGCAGGATTTGACCGGCGCGCCGTTCAACTGCACGGTGCAAGCGCCGCAATAGCTGGTGTCGCAGCCGATGTGGGTGCCGGTGAGATCGAGTTCCTGGCGCAGGAATTCGACCAGCAGCAGGCGCGGTTCGACGGCGCGGCAGTATTTTTGCCCATTGACGGTCACTTCGATGGTGACGCGCTGGGCGGCATCAGGCGTAGACATGGCTTCCCTCGATCTTGGCGTTGGCAGAACGGCGCATGGCGACATGGGCGGTTTTGAGCAGGAGTCCGCGCAGCAGGCTGCGCTTGTATTCGGCGCTGCCGTGGACATCGGCGTTCGGCTCGGCAATGGCGATGGCGGCATCGGCGGCGCGCGCCCACAGGGCGTCGGAGAGCGCCTTGCCGCGCAACTCCGCTTCCGCTTCCAGGGCGCGGCGAGCCGTCGGCCCGGCGCCGCCGAGGACGATGCGGACATCCCGGCAGACCTGAGCGGAATCAAGCGTGAGCTGAACGCCGGTCGAGCAGATCGGAAAGGCCGCCGCCGATTTCTTGTAGGCGATGTAAGCGCCGCCGCTGCCCGCCGCCGGAGCCTTGAAGCGGATGGCGGTCACCAGTTCGCCGGGCGTCAGCGCCGTGGTGTAGGGGGCCAGGACGAATTTTTCGATGGGGACGGTCCGTTCCCCGGCCGGGCCGAAGCAGATGATTTCGGCGTCGAGCGCCCGCAGCATGGCGGGCCAGTCGCAATTCGGATCGGCGGCGCTGACCGAGCCGCCAATCGTGCCCCGGCTGCGCACCTGAGCATCGGCAATGCCGCCGGCGCAATCCTTGACGATGGGAATGGCGGCGGCGGCGTCGGATCGGGCGACCCAGCCATGCGGCGACAGGGCGCCGATCCTGACCCAGCCGTCCTGCGCGTCGGCAAAGCGCAGATCAGGGAGGCGACCGATGTCGACCAGATCGCTCGGTTCGTCGAGCCGTAATTTGAGGATGGGAATGAGCGTCTGTCCGCCCGCCAGAGGCTTGGCGCCTTCTCCCAGAGCGGACAGCATCTGTACGGCCTCGCGCAGGGAGGCGGGGCGATGGTAGCGAAACGGCGCTGGATACATGGTCGATCCTCAGACACGCAACATTGAACATGAACATCCTGTGTCACGGCGAGGATAGAGCTAATTTTTCCTCAGCACTTGACCCATAGCGCAATTGAGGTTGCATCTCGGTGCGCAAGCCCCGGCTCATCGGGCGGCGCAACAAGGCGGCGGTAGCGCCGTCCGGCAAACGGCCCTGTTCGCACAGCAACTGTAGGGTCGCGTAATCGGTCGATTCGTCGATGTCCATCGCCAGCGTCGGGTCGCGCCAAAGCGCGCAGTCAAGTCCCGCCGCCGCCGCCAGCGACTGAAAACGCGCCAGACTGCCAGCGCCATAAACCAGCGGCAGGGGCAGGGGCAGGGGAGTCAGCAGCAGATTGGTGCCGACGCCCTGTTTGCAGGGGGCGATGCGCAATCCGTCGGGGCAATCGTCGTCCCCGGCAACGAAACGGTCGACCGCGGCAGGCGTCAGCAAAGGCAGGTCGGCGTGGACGAACAAGGCGTGGGTCGCCCCCTGGGCGCTGGCCCAAAGGGCGGCGGCGGTCAGGTCTTGATTGAGGCCGCCGCCGACGCCAGGATGGCGGGTGAGGCCGGGAACGCCGATCAATTCAGGTGAATCCGGCATGTCGCTGACCAGGACAAGGCGTTCGATTGAGCGCGATTGTGCCAGAGCGGCCATGACATCGCGCGCCATGGCCATGACCAGGGCGCTCCGGCAGGAATCGGCGAGGGTCTCGGCGAGGCGCGTTTTGGCGCGGGCCAGATTTTTGAGGGGGGCCAAGGCCCAGAGGCGGCGCATCGGCTTAGTTTCCTGTTGTGGGCTGGTTTGCCAGGGCGTTGGCGAAATCGAGGCAGCAGCGGGCCAGCCTGATTTTGTCGTCGAGGGTTCGCATCACGATGTCGGCCGGCAGCAACGAGAGGTTTGCCCCGGATTCGCGGGCGGCGGGCCAGTCAGCGGCGTCGATGACATAGCCGTCGAGCAGGTCGCCGTAATGTCGGGCAACGGCCTGGGCCGACGGGTCGAGTCCCAGTTCGCGCATGATTTTCGCCGTCGGGCCTTTGATGGCGCTGCCGCCGACGATGGGAGCGACGGCAATGACCGGCGCTGAGAGACGACGGAGGGCGTCACGGACGCCGGGCAGGGCGAGGATCGGGTCGATGCTGAGATAGGGGTTGGAAGGGCAGATGATGACGCCGCCAAGTTGCCGGTCGCCCAGGGCGGCGAGCAGGGCGGGCGCGGCTTGGGCGGCGTCGGCGCCAAGGTAACGGAGTCCGCGGACGACGGGGGCGCAACGCTGACGGACGAAATAATCCTGAAACGGCAAGGGGCCGAGATCGGTGTCGACCAGCGTCCGCACCGGATCGTCCGTCATCGGCGAAACGCGGTGTCCGATGCCGAAGGCGCGCGTGATGGCTGTCGTGACGGCGCTCAGGGAGTGACCCGCGTCAAGCATGGCCCGGCGCGCCAGATGCAGGCCCAGATCCTTGTCGCCAAGCTGGAACCACGGCTCGACTTGAAGCTGTTTCTGCACGGCGTGCGCCGCCCAGCTTTCTTCATCGCGCCCCCAGCCCTGTAGCGGGTGCGCCAGATTGGCCAGGGTATAGGTGACGGTATCGAGGTCAGGGCAGATCGTCAGGCCGAGATAGTCGAAGTCATCGCCGTTATTGACGACGATGGTCAGATTGCCGGGCGGCAACGCGTGGCTGAGTCCGAGCGCCAGCTTGGCGCCGCCGACGCCGCCGCAAAGCGCCAGATAATGAGCGGCGGAAGGATGGCTTGGCGGCGTCACAGGAATAAATCCTGTTCCGGTGGGCGCAACAGGTCAGCGGCCCGGCCCGGCCCGGCGAAGTCGAGGCCGCGCAGGACAACGACCGGCAAGGATTGATCGGACGGCCCCATGAGGATCGAAGCTGCCGCCGCGATCTCGTCGGCCTGGGCGATCTGGGTGATTTCCATCTGGCGTCCGGCGAGGTCGGTTTTGCCGCGATAGTCCTTGAGCGCGACGATTCCGGCAGAGCCGAGGCAGACGCCGCAGGTGCCAAGACGCCAGGGGCGGCCAAAGCTGTCGACGATAAGAACGCCGACCTGCGCGCCGTATTCGGCGTCGATCTGCCGCTGAAGCGCGGCGGCGCTGAGATCGGGGTTTTCCGGCAGCAACAGGATCTGCTCGTCGCCCGCGTCGATATTCGAGCGGTCGATACCGGCATTGGCGCAGATGAAACCGAGGCGGTGGCGGACGACCAGAACATCCCTGGCGCAGCGGATTACCCGGTTGGATTCGCGCAGAACCATCTCGACCACGCGCTCGTCCTTGCCACACCGGGCGGCGAGTTCCCTGGCCCGATCCGATACCTGAACCGCGTCAAGGCGCACATAGCGGTTTTCAGACTTGGAGACGATTTTCTGGGTGACGACCAGAATATCCCTGTCCTCAAGGACCAGGCCATTGGCCCGCAAGGTCTGCGTGATGAGGGGAAACAGGGGTTCTCCGGGGCGCACCAGCGGAAACCCGACAGGGGCCAGTAACTGGAGATGCGGCATGGGAATGCTGGATAGCTCTGATCGGGCGCTCACGGCTTGGGATTCCTGTCATGGAAACGCTCAATGTTACCCGCCAACCTTGCCCGGCTGCCAATGGTTTGCGTCGACTGGCAAGAGCTAGGCGGCAACGATGCGCTGCGGATGGCTGTAGATTTCGGCGCTGCCGCGCCGGACGAAGCCGCAGAGGGTGATGCCGGAGCGTTCAGCCATCTCGATCGCCAGCGAGGTCGGGGCGGAAATGGCCGCCAATATTTCGCAACCGGCGCGTGCCGCCTTGGCTGCCATCTCGAAACTGATACGGCTCGAAATGAAAGCGCCGCAGCCGGTCAATTCTGCGCCGCCAAGGAGGCGGTAGCCGATCACCTTGTCGAGCGCATTGTGCCGCCCCAGGTCTTCGGCGACGGCGACGACCTTGAGATCGGCGTCAAAAATGGCCGCCGCGTGCGCGCCGCCGGTGGCGTCAAAAATCCGTTGCTGCTGCTGCATTTCGTTACTGATCCGCATCAGGTCGGCGACGGTGGCGCGCAATCCCGTTGATACCGGGGCACAGCGGCTGACGCTTGCGGCAAGCTGTTCCCAGGCGCCGCAAACACCGCAGGAACTGGTCATGACGACATTGCGGCGGCGCGCCGAAACCTGTTCCGGGTGCTTCAGGCGCATGTTGACGACATCGGGCCGTTCGGGGCAAACCGACATCTGGGTGATTTCGGCCAGGTGATTGATGATGCCCTCGGTAAAGGCAAAACCGGTCGCTATTGCCAACTGCTCCGGTATGCCGGAGGCGGCGAGAATGCCATCCTCGATACAGTAAGCCACGGCCTCGGTATGATCCGTGGTCGGCGTCCACATGAGGGCATAGCGGCCGACATCGGCGACGTCGATGGTCAGGATTTCTTCCTCGATGACCCTGGTTTCTGCTTCATGCCGACGCGAGCCGTCGGTGCTTGCACAGACCACCGTCGCCGCCCGACTGCCAAACTGGTCGTGGGTGGCGGCAGGGCTTATGCTCGATCCGTGGTCAGTTTTTGCCTCCGCCATGCCCGATGTCCACTGGGGGTCAGCGGTTGAGGCCGAGGCTGGCGATCAGGTCGCCGCGCATGATTGGCTCAAAGACGGCGGCCTTTAACAACAGCACGCGGAAGGTCAGAAATCCGGCCAGCATCGCTGCGGCAGCGACCAGGGCCAGTTTGCCGCCGCCCAGGATGAGGAGGGCGACGGGCAGGATGAGGCCGACGACGCAGGTGAGGCCGATGAAATAGCGGGAATATTCGCCCTGGGTCAGCAGATCGGCAGAAAATTTGCCGCCCGGCGACTTGCTCCGCGCCCGCAGCAGAATGGCGCAGACGGCGAGAAAATCGGCAACCAGCAGCACCGCGCCGAGATTGGCCAGCATGTTCTGCTGTTCGCCGCTCAACAGACTCGAAGCCGTCGCCAGCGTCAGCAGCACGCCCGCCGTCAGCGCGTAGAGAAAACTGGAAACCGGCACCAGCGCGCTGGCCCAGAGCGTGAGCGATTCGGAATCGGACATCGCCATGCCCTGATAGAACATCACGACCAAAGCCCCCGCCACGGCCAGCCAGCCGATCAGGCTGCCGATGGCGGGCGGCAGGCCGAGACGGGTGGCGAGGCCGGTCAGGTGCAGGATGCCGAAACCGACCACGATGGCAATGGCAATCAGGCCCCGGCTGAGCCATGAGCGGTCTGGCCGGGCGATGGCGCGCCAGGAGTTGCCTGACGAACCCTTGTGGTTGTGGATGTGAAAATAGGGCTTCAACACGCCAGCCATGACCAGGCCGCCGATCATGCCAGCGGTGAAATTGAAGTAAAACGATACGAGAAAGAGGCCGGCGCCGGTTTCGGCGAAAAAGAAGGCGAGGGCGATGGAAAGATCCCAGTAGCGCTGGAAGCGGTACCCCAATTTGAAGGAGTTGCCGACCAGGCGAGTATCCGTTTGCGTCATCATGAATCCACCTTGGGTTTGAATTGTGAATGGGCGGCTAGTCGATGTACCAGACCTTGGGCTTGGTGTTCTTTTCGGCGAGCGGCTGACGGCCTTTGCGTTCGCGGATGAGAACGCTGGGCGCGCTGTTTGGATCGCTGAGGTCGCCAAAAATGCGGGCATTGGTCGGGCAGGTCTGGACGCAGGCGGGTTGCAGCCCGGCGTCGACGCGCTCGCTGCAAAAATCGCACTTGACCGAGGTGCCGGGGGCGAAGCGTCGGTAACCTTGTTCTTCAAAGGGCGTCAGCGTGCCGTCGCCGAACAGTCCGCGCGCAAACAGCGCCGGGTCGAGCATGGTGCGCATGTCGTAGGGGCAGGCCACGGCGCAACTGCTGCAACCGATGCATTTGTTGCGGTCGACCATGACGATGCCGTCAGCGCGGGTGGTGGTGGCGCCGCTGGGACAGACTTTCTCGCAGGGCGCTTCTTCGCACTGATTGCAGATGGTCGGGATATAGACGCGCTTGACGTTCGGGTAAGTGCCGAATTCGTGACTCAGGGTGCGTGTGAAAAAAACGCCGTCGGGCAGCGAATTTTCCTGCTTGCAGGCCACCACGCAGGCATTGCAGCCGATGCAGGCCTTGAGGTCAAAGACCATTCCCATCTTGGCCATCAGTGCGCCCCTTCCTTATTCTTGGCGTTCTGGATTGAATCCACGTAGTCATAGACGGTGGAACCCCGTTTGAGGAAATCCGGCCAGTCGTCGAGTCGGGTCAGTTTGACCCGGCAGCTCGTCTCCGGCTGCCCGCTGGCGCCATCGGTGTTGCGCAAGTCATAGGGCAGCAAATCGTTGTAATGGCCGCCGGACATCAAGACCGAGCGGTTTTCGCTCTTGGTCCGCGACAGGGCGTTGGAAACGCCGAGGGTTTCGTGGTGCATTGCTTCGGTCGTCGCCAGGCGGCCATAGATGCGGCCATAGGGCGAGTCGACCTGAACGATGTCGCCGTTCTTCATGCCCAGCTTTTTCGCCGTGTGGACGTTGATGAGGAGACCCGTATGCACCGGGTCGCGGTAGGTGATGTCCTTGATCCAGGGATTGCTCAGGCTTTCGCCGAAGTTCATCTGGATGTCCTTGAAGGTGATCGCGTAAAGGTTGTACTCCGCCGGTTCAAGGTGAATCGGATCGAGCACCGGCGTCGGCACCGGCTGATAATCGTCAAACTGCCACTCGTGGCGGAACGGCACCTGGGCTTCTTCCATCTTCTGGCGCAACTGTTCGCGCTCGTGCACCAGGTCTTCGATGTAGAACAGGAGGCGCATCCCGTCCCAGGGGCGGTACAGCTTGTCGAGACGCCTTTCGGTCGAGGCGTGGCCATGCTCGATATACCACTCGATCGGTTTGTCGTTCCACAACTGGCCGACCCGCTCGGCGATGTCGCGGTCGGAATATTTTTTGCCCGGTTCAAGTTTCAGGTGCGGTTTCTGGTTGAAGCCGAGGATCAGGTTGATGACCTCGTTGTATTGATCGAGAACGCCGAGGCGCTCGGAAATTTCGTAAAAAATATCTTCTTCGGTTTTCGTGTCGTAGAGCGGCGGCGTCGCCGGCTGGCGGAAACAGACCCCTTCGGTATGCGGCGGTTCGATCATCGTCGCGTTATAGGTTTCGAGATAGTCGTGCGAGGGCAGGATGATGTCGGCGAAATCGGTCATTTCCGTCGGAATCACGTCGACGCAGACGATGAAACGCATCTCGCGCAGAAATTTCAACCATTGCTCGCGCGGTCCCTGAATCGCCCAGACCGGGTTGGAGTGGCAGTTGACCAGCACGTCGGGCTTGAAATTGATGCCGTATTTTTCCGGCTCAAGAAAACCCAGGAGATTCAGATGCGGGGCATGAACGCCGACCGGGAAATAACCCGCCAGATGATATTCGTTGGGCGGCCAGGCAAATGGCGGCATGGGGCCGAGTTGATGCGGCGTCCCCAGCATCTGTCCGCAATCGCCCGGAAAACAATGGTTGTTGTCCACGCAAAGGTCGGTCAGGGTAACGCCGCAACGTCCGCCGGGATGGTCGATATTGCCGACCAGCATGTTGACGAGTTGGAAGGCGTGGTTGGTCATCATCCCGGTTTTGCGCCCCTGCGCGCCCCGGTAGTAGTTGTAAGCCGCGGGGCGGAACGGCACCGTGCGGCCATCAGGCAGCGTGATGGTTTCACCGATGCGCGCTTCCTTGGCGAATTCGCGGGCGATGCGCCGGACGGTGGCGGCGGGAACCGTGGTGATTTTTTCCATCGCCTCCGGCGAAGCGTCCTTGAGAATATCTTTGTAGACCTGGAACGCCGGGCGGCACTCGACCCCATCGACCACATACTGGCCTTCGAGCGCCAGGTTTTCGTTCTTGAGGCTCGGATCGTTCCACAGCTTGGCGCGGTTATCGACGCTGTCCCAGACGTAAATCTGCTTGTTGGCGTCGCGCACGAACATCTGATCCGGGCCGACCAGATAGGGCGCGTTGGTGTCCTGGCGCAAAAAGGCGTCATCACACAGGTTTTCGTACACCAGCACGTGACTCATGCTCATGGCGAACTGGCGGTCGGTGGCCGGGCGGATCGGCACCCATTCCTCGGCCTTGGCGCCGGCAATCGACATGCGCGGCTCGACCGCCACGACTTTCATGCCGCGCTCGATGCGCGCTTTCGCCACCCAGTTCGACTGCGCCGCGGCGTGCAGGTGCGACGAGAAACCGTCGCCCGCGCCATTGCTGATCCAGTAATTGCAGTACTTGGCGTCGTTGACCGCGGCAAAGGTCGAGTGGATGTAACCGTTGATCGGGTGATAGGCGCCGCCGCACATGGTGCCGCCGGACTGGTAGAAGTTTCGCGTACCCAGCGCCAGCGGCCAGTTCCAGATGTGCATTTTCTGGAAATCTTCGAGCGAAGGCATGATTTTGCGCGGATCTTGATCGAGCGATTTTTTGATTTCGCGGGCGGTGATGGTCAGGGCTTCATCCCAACTGATCGGCTCCCATTGCGGATCGACGCCCGGCCCCTTCTGCGGATTGGTGCGGCGCAACGGCTGCCGGAAACGCTGCGGGTCGTAATGGCGCATGATGCCGGCGTTGCCCTTGGGGCACAATTTGCCATTGTTGGCGGGATTGGTCGGATTGCCCTCGATCTTGTTGATGACGCCGTCATCGGTGACGTGCACCCGAATCGAACACGAGTGCAAGCACATCTTGCAGGTGGAGTTGACCCATTTCCCCGGCTTCAGGGAATTCTGATTGATGGCTGGACTGTTCACGTTGCTGCTCCTCCTCCTCCGAATGTCCGGGTTTGTCGCCTCCGGGGAGGGCGCGCGCGATACCGGCATGGTTGAAGCATAGGCAAGTCATGGGCCGCAATCTTGACTGAGGAAGCATGGAGGAATGATTGTCGGCGCAGGCTTGCAAGCGGCCCGGATGACATGGACTACGCCGCGAACGTAGCGCTGCGGGAAGGCTGCCCGGAGAGTCAAGTCCGGCTCGCTGGCAGGCAAGCGGCAGCGAGGTCGAGGTGTTAGTCTGCGACGACCTTCAACACGGTGACTGACGGAGAAACGCATGACAGACAAGCAACACACATTGGCCTTTATCGGCGGCACCGGCGACCTGGGTTCCGGTTTGGCGTGGCGCACGGCGCGCGCCGGTTACCCGGTCGTCATCGGCTCGCGTTCCGCCGAAAAAGCCGTCGAGGCCGCCGCTGAGCTGGCGCGGCGCGGCAATCTCAATATTTCGGGCATGAGCAACAGCGATGCCGCGCAAAGGGCCGACATCGTTTTTATGACGGTGCCTTTTGCCTCACACCAGGCGACGCTCGATGGCATCCGGGCCGAAGTTCAGGGAAAAATTTTTGTTGATACGACGGTGCCGTTGATGCCGCCCAAGGTGATGCGCGTTCAATTGCCGCCGGAGGGCTGCGCGGCCAAGCGCAGCCAGAGTTTTCTCGGTGATGACGTCCGCGTCGTGTCGGCCTTCCAGAACGTTGCCGCCGCGCACTTGCAGAGCGAAGCAGCGCACCTGGCCGATTGCGATGTCCTGGTCACCGGGAATGACGCCGAAGCGCGCGAGTTCGTCGTTCAACTGGCTGGCGAGATCGGATTCAAGGCTTGGCACGCGGGAGCCATCGACAATTCGGCGATTGCCGAAGCCCTGACCTCGGCGCTGATTTTTATGAACAAACGCTACGGTATCGCTGGCGCGGGCATCCGGATTACCGGAACGCCCACGATCAAATAACACGGCCCGGTTGCGGGCGGGCGTCGGCCTTTCAGTTGGCGGCGACTTTGTCGGCAACCGCGCCAAGACGCGCCTTCAAGCGCAGATGCCCCGGAGAAATACCGAAGCGTTCCTTGAAGGCGCGGCTGAAATGGGCGGAATCGCTGAATCCTCGGCGGAAGGCGATGTCGCAGACGGTCAGGTTGCTCAGTTTGGGGTCGAGCAGATCTTCGCGGCCCGCTTTCAGGCGGCGATCCCAGATCCATTTGCTGACGGTGGTGCCGGATTCCTTGAACAGGCCATGCAAATGACGCACGGAAACATGATTGGCTTCGGCGACGCGGGCGGGCGTCAACTCGTGGTCGGAAAAATTCTCTTCCAGATAAGAGAGGATGCGGCACAGGCGCGCCGCCCGGTTCTTGTCGCCGCTGTTGGGGGTTGGCGTGTTGCGCGAACGCACCACGGCGCCGACCAGCGACAGAAAACTTTCGGCCAGGGTGAATTGCTCGATTTCGGAGAGATTGCCTTCTTTTTCGAGCGTGATTGATTTCAGCAGGTCGATGATGACCGGCACCAGGCCGCTGCCATAAAGCACCGTGGCGCCGAAATCGCGCACTTCATGGCCGAGAACGCGCTCGTGAAAGACGCGATGGGGAATGCGCAGAATGATCTTGCTGCCTTTTTCCGGGTAGCAGACCTGATACGGGATGTTGCCGGGGACGATGGCGACCGCTCCCGGCCCCAGGCAGAAAGTTCTGTCGCCCTGCGTAATCTCAGCCGAGCCGTGGATCTGGACGTGAAGCAGCAGGTCAAAGACTCTGTCCTCCAGAATGTCCTCGTTCAGCCGACTGATGTAGACCGGATCGCTTTCGATGAAGTGAATAATCAATCCAGCGAGCTTGATGCGATTGACGACGTAATGATCGAATGTTCCGGTGTGTCGTTGCGCGTGAACCCGGATCACGGCCTTGGAAACGTCGTCCAGCAGGCTGGGGCCGAGAAAATGTCCAGCCATGGATATTGATTGCGTTGCAGTCTCCACATCCACCTCCTTTGGCGCAGGAACCACCGATAAACGGCCACGGCGGCTCCTTTTTTGTCTCTGGCAAAACCAATCGTTTGAGTTTTTATTTGAAATCAACTGTTTGGCGGGCCTGCTCCGACCACGCGCGTCGCGCTTGACGCTACGCTGTCCGCAGCAAATCGGCCAAGGCCAAAAGTTCCGCCTATTTCATACTCAATTTACCGATTAGTAAAGCCGTTTACCCCCTCAATGAAGCCACGAGTTCACGAAACTCGTCATTTGTCACTAATCGACGCGCCTCGGTCGACAGTTTCTTGACCTTGAGCAAGAGGGGCGGCAACTGGTCTTCGGCCAAGGCGATGCCGAGTTCCCGCAACTTGATTTCGATATTGGCCAGCCCGCTCTTTTTACCGAGCACGATGCCGCGCTGCGCCGCGACGACTTCGGAGGCGTAGGGTTCGATGGCGTCCGGCATGTGGAACTGGGCGGCGACAGCCCCGCTTTCACGGACGAACAAGGCTTCGCCGACCACCGGCTTCCAGCGATCGAGGGTGTATCCGCCCGCCTGGCGCACGGTTTCCGAAACGCGGCGAGCCTTGGTCAGATCCATTTCCACCGGCACGTTGTAGAGGCACTGAAGGGCCAGGGCCACTTCGCAGATGTCGGCGTTACCGGCGCGCTCGCCCATGCCGTTGATGGTGCCCTGAATCCAGGTGGCGCCGCCGCGCACCGCGGCAATCGCCGCCGCGGTGGCGAGGCCGAAGTCGTTGTGGCCATGCCAGTGGATCGGCACTTCCGGCCCAACCCAGCGGGCGACCTGGCGGATCAGGAATTCGACCGCCTCCGGGGCGCAGGCGCCAATGGTGTCGACGACCGATACCTCCGCCGCGCCGGCATCAATGGCGGCGCGGTAGACCTGTTCGAGAAATTCGAGGTCGGCCCGGGTGCTGTCGACGGGGAAAAAATTGACGCGCATCCCGTGCGCGCAGGCATGTTGGATGGCTTCGCTCAAGCGGGCGATGACCGTTTCACGGGTAAAACCATAAGCCTTGATCTTTGCTTCGCTGGCCGCGATCTCGATCAGCACCGCCTGGGTTCCCAAAGCGATGTGGGCGTCGATGTCGGCCTTGACGGCGCGGGAAAAGCCCCAGATCTCGGATTGAAAATCGGCGGCCAGGATGCGCCGCACCGCTTCCGTATCTTCATCCGAAACGCGGGGGAACCCGGATTCGATGCGGCCGATGCCGAGTTCGTTGAGCTGGCGGGCGATCTCATATTTCGCATCGGCTGAAAAGACGACGCCGACGGCCTGTTCGCCATCGCGCAGGGTTGTGTCGTAGAAACGAACGGTGCGCGTCCGGTCAAAGCCGTCCTGGACTTCGGGCCGGTGGTTGATGTCGCCGGTCCAGATCAGGCCGGGGGCGATGGAAAACGTCTTTGTCATGTGATTTTCCTGACAGAACGGTTGCTTAGACGATGGCGATCGGTCGGACCAGCGAGGCTTCGCCGCCCTTGATCTTGAGCGGCAGCACGACCACGGCGCTGACGTAGTGCCGACTCGCCGCCAGACTCTCCAGCGTCAGACTTTTCATTACGTAGATGCCGTTCTCGACGAGGATGATGCGGTGGCTGGCAAAAGGCGCGGGGACGCCCAAAGATAGATTGTCGATGCCGACTAGGCCCGGCTGGCGCGCCGCCACCCATTCGGCGCCGGCATCGCTCAAACCGGCCCATTTGTTCAGATAAACGTCGCGGTCGGTTTCAAAGAAGCGCCCGTAGCCGGTGCGGACGAGGATGCAGTCGCCGGGGTTGATCGTCACCGCCTGCCTGGCCATCGCCCCTTCGAGGTCGTCGGGCGTAATGGCGTAGCGTTCGGGCAGCACGTCCAGCCCTTTGCAAGCGGGAATATCGAGGAGCACGGCGCGCAGCACCAGGGGCGGTACTTTTTCCATGGCGTGCAGCGGCTCCGGCAGGTTCACGAAACCCGTATCCCGCTGGTAAGGCGTCACGTCAATGCCCTGCACCTTGAGATTCTGGGACATGTGGATCGGCGCATCGAAATGCGTGCCGGAGTGCATCGAGGTGACGATCAGGCTGATGGCGTCGGAAAAGCCGGGTTCAATGCCCATCTCGTCGAAAGATTTGCGCACGTAGTCGTGATAGCGGTAGAGAAAAAACTGGAACGGCGGATCGAACGGATGCACGGGCATGTTTGGCCAGTAAGCCTGGCCGAGGTCATGGATTTTGATCTTCGGCAACAGATCGACGAATGATGGATCGCTCATGGATGTCTCCTCCCGGTTGTTGTTATGGCGCTCACCGTCATGGCGCAGCGATGGCATGATCCGTTACTTCACCGCGGCGCTGACCGCGCCGGGGGT
This sequence comes from Azonexus sp., assembly GCA_031277255.1. Lineage (GTDB taxonomy): Bacteria > Pseudomonadota > Gammaproteobacteria > Burkholderiales > Rhodocyclaceae > Azonexus. Next base: position 7,980 of record JAITMS010000067.1, on the reverse strand, counting down.
CATCGGCGTGGCGAGGAAGCTCGGCGTAGAGCGTGCTGCGCTGCACCGGGACGCGCCCGATGGATTTGACCAGGGCCTCAAGCTCGGCGACCGTCATTTCCTGCCCATGCTGCGCCCCGGCTGCGCGGCCAATGCTCTCGTTCATCAAGGTGCCGCCGAGGTCGTTGGCTCCGGCCTGGAGGCAGGTCAGGACGCCCTTTTGTCCCATCTTGACCCAGGATGTCTGGATGTTTCGGATCACCGGATTCAAGACCAGGCGGCCAACGGCGTGCATCAGCACGGCCTCGCGGAAGGTCGGGCCAGGCCGCGCCAGGCGTCGTCTGTAGAGGGGCGATGCCATGTGGATGAAGGGCAGCGGCACGAATTCGGTGAAGCCGCCGGTTTCTTCTTGCAAATTGCGGAGGCGCAGCAAATGCCTGGCCCAATGCTGCGGCTGCTCGATATGGCCATACATGATGGTGGCGGTGCTTTTCAGACCGACGGCGTGAGCCTGGCGCATGACGTCGACCCATGCCGCGGTCGTCAGCTTGTCGGGACACAAGGTGCGGCGTACCTCGTCATCGAGAATTTCCGCCGCTGTGCCGGGCAGCGAACCCAGACCGGCGGCCTTGAGCGCCGTGAGAAAATCACCCAGCGACAGACCGAGGGTTTTGGCGCCATGCGAGACTTCCAGCGGCGAAAAGGCGTGAATATGCATGGCCGGACAGGCCGCCTTGACCGCTGCGCAGATGTCGAGATAGGTCTGCCCCGTATAGGCCGGATGGATGCCGCCTTGCAGACAGACTTCAATAGCGCCGCGCTCCCACGCTTCGATCGTCTGGCGCTGGATGTCGTCCAGGGAGAGGTTGTAGCCCTTGCCGCGCAAGCCTTCCGTCGCGCGCCCTTTGGCGAAGGCGCAGAATTGGCAATGGTAGGAACAGATATTGGTGTAGTTGATGTTGCGGTTGGGCACGTAGGTGACGTTGCCGCCATTGGCCGACACCCGCAGTTCGTCGGCGGCGGCGCAGACGAAACGGAAATCGCCGCCGCGGGCGGTAAACAAGCGGGTGATTTCCGCCTCGCTCAGGGGCGCGCCACGCACGGCGCGGTCAACCGTGCGGAACATGTCGCTGCCAAGAAAGTGATGGAGATGGGCCACCGGCGGAAAACCCCGCAGCGGCGGCGGCTCGTCGCTGGCTCCCGCTGACCAGTTGTCGGTTCGCGGAAAACCGTCGGCATCGACCCGATCACGTACCGCCTGCTGGAATTCGGGAGCGACCCATTGCGCCAGTTGGCGCAGAAATCCGGGATAGACGGGCAAGCGCGCAACCAGGGATTTACCGGCTTGTTCCGTTTCCCGCTCCAGTTGCCGAACGTGAGGCCAGGGCGCTTCTGGATTGACGTGATCCTGGGTGACCGGCGAGATGCCGCCCAGATCGTTGATACCAGCGCCGATCAGGTCGCCGACAGCGCCGGGCGACAGATTGGGCGGCGCCTGGATATTGGCTGCCGCGCCGAAAATGATCCGGGCGACGGCGATGGTCCAGCACAGATCGGCCAGCGAAGGCTCCGCCGCCTCAGCCATTTTGGTGCCGGGTTTGCGCCGGAAGTTCTGGATGATGATTTCCTGAATATGCCCATGCCGATCGGCGAGGTCGCGCAGGGCCAACAGCGCCTCAATCCGCTCCCGCCGGGTTTCGCCGAGGCCGATGAGAATGCCGGAGGTCAATGGAATCTTCAGTTCGCCCGCTGCCGCGATCATCGCCAGACGCGCTGCTGGCGCTTTGTCGGGCGAGCCATGATGCGGCCCGCCCGGCTGGCACAGCCGAGCCGCCGTCGCTTCCAGCATCAAACCCTGGGAGACGGAGACTGAACGCAGCATCCGCAAATCATCCGCGCCCATGACTCCAGCATTGATATGGGGCAGCAGGCCGGTTTCGCTATATACCAGCCTGGCCATTGCCGCCAGATAGGACAGCGTCGACTCGTGCCCCAAGGCGCGGAGCGCCGCGCGCGCCGCCGGATAGCGCAGTTCCGGTTTGTCGCCCAGGGTGAACAAGGCTTCATGGCAGCCCGCCCGCGCGCCCGCATGGGCGATTGCCAGAACCTCGTCGGGCGTCATGTAGAGCGGCGCATCCTTGGTCGGCGTCTTGGCGAAGGTGCAGTAATGGCAGACGTTCCGGCAAAGCTGGGTGAGGGGGATGAAGACCTTGGGCGAATAGGTCACGAGCGACCCGTGACCCTGGTCGCGGATCGCCGCCGCCCTCTGCCGCAGGGTTTCAAGCCGGTCGCAAGCGGCCAGCGCCAGGGCGCTTGCGGCATCGGGGCGGCTCCCGTCAGGCAAACCGTCAGCACTATGCAGATTCATGCCCGGCCAGGCCCCGCTAGGATTGAGCCACGCCGCACAGATTGAGCATTACCTCGATGTACACCTTGACGATGTCGACCATGTCCCCGATATGCACGTGCTCCCCTTGCTGGGTGGAAAAACCGCCGCCGCCGGTGCGAATCCGTCCCGCCGAGCCGTAGTTCACCGTCGGGATGCCATAGCGGTTCATGTGGGCGGCGTCGCTGTACCAGGTTTCGACGCCCATCTGCGGCGCTTGCCCCAACTGGTTGCTGTGCGCCGAGATGATGCTGGTCACCAGTTCGTGATCGTCGGGGATCGACGTTCCGGGCGCGGAAAGAAAAATCTCGGCCTTGGCGCCTTCGAGGTGGGGGTTGGCCTTGACGACATCCTTGAGGACCTGGCGGACTTCATTGAAGGCGTGCACCGGCAAGACATCGGGCAGGGTGCGCACGTCCAGATAGATGACGCAGTTGTCCGGCGTGCGCGCGCCGCGCCAGGGCCAGCCGCCTTCGATGGCGGAGACGTTGACGCGCGGCCTGAAATCGCCCAGCCGGTTGCGCTCGCAGTAGCCGGGAATCCATTCATGGATGGCGTCGAGAACGAGGCGCGCCTTGTTGATGGCGTTCTTCTCGACTTGTGACCAGGCGGTGTGGATCAATTGGCCCGGCACGGTGATCTTGATCCAGGTCGTCCCGCAGTGGCGCGGGATCAGCATCATGTTGGTCGGCTCGCCGAGGATGCAGTAATCGGCGACAGCGCCGTGGGTGATGGCGTACTTGGTGCCGACCCCGTAACCCTGATACTGGCGGCCTTCGTATTCGTTGACCGGGGCTTTTTCGATTTCCCCGGCCACGGCGGCAATGACCACGTCGCCGCCGAGTCTGATACCGGCCTGGCGGATGGCTTCAACGGCGGTGACGTAGTTGGCTAGGGCGAACTTCATGTTGAAGGAACCCATGCCGTAGATCCACTCGTTGTCAACCAGCGTCCCCTTGCACTGGTAGCCGATGCCGCGATGCGCCTGCTCCGGGCCGAAAGAGGTATCGAGATGGCCGTTGAACATCAGCGATTTGCCGCCGCCCTGGCCTTGCAGGCGACCGATGGCGTTATAGCGTTCGTCGCCGATCGGTTGCAGGGTGGCGTCGAAGCCCGCGCCTTTGAGCACGTCGTGGTAGGCGCGGGCGACATCGCCCTCGTAGCCGGTCGGGCTGGGAATGTCGGTCAGGTCAATGGTCAGCTTGACCAGGCGGTCGCGGTCGATCCGATCCGTTGCCTGTCTGACGAGATCGCGAGAAACGGGATGGGTCATGGCGCGCCTCGCTATTCGACGATGAAAGTTGTCAGCGTGCCGAGCTTCTCGACCTTGCAGTCGATACGGTCGCCATGCTTGAGATACTGCGGATTCTTGCGCCCGGCGATGACGCCCGGCGGACTCCCGGAGGTAATCACGTCGCCGGGTTCGAGCGTGATGTTCGACCACCACGAAACCATGTCGGCGATCTTGTAATGCACATTGCCGGTATTCGAGTTCTGGCGCTCCTCGCCGTTGAGGGTGAGCACCATGCCGAGATTATTGACATCGCCAACTTCGTCCAGAGTCACCAGATACGGGCCGAGCGGGCAGGAGCCGTCGAAGCTCTTGCCGAGCAGGATGACCTTGTTGGAATGCTCCCGCGCCTGGATGTCGCGGGCCGACAGATCGTTGAAAATGGTCAGACCGGCGACGTGATCGAGCGCCTGTTCGGGCGAAACCCGGAAAGCCGTCTTGCCGATGATGATCCCGACTTCGATTTCGTAATCGAGTTGCTGGGTGAAATGCGGAATTTTGACCGAAGCATCGGTCGGTACGACACTGGAGGGCGCTTCAAGGAAACCTGTCGGATGCTCGAAATGAAAGTCGCCCCAGTTGTGCGATTGCCATTCCGGCTCTTTCCAGGTGGTCAACTCGGACAGATGGGCCGGGAAATTGCACGATGTGTGCATGATCTTGCCGGGCCGCGGCACCGGCGCCTGCAACGCGACGTCAGCGGCGGCAATCACGTTCGATTGACCCAGCGCGGCGCGCGTCGCCAAAGCGCGGGCCTCTCTCATGCCGTGTTCGCCCAGTTCAAGAAAGGGAATCATCGCCTGCGGCAAAGCGCCGCTGCTTGCCCCATGCAGATCGAGCAGCCCGCCATCGGCGAGAACCACGCCGATGGTCGCCTTGCCGCTTGATTTGATCTTAAAACTTGCCAGTTTCATCAATACCTCGCTGTGAATAATCGACGCAATCAGACTCAGGCCGTAACCGCCGGGCCGGGCTTGAGTCTGGGCAGAACTTCCGCGCCCATCAGGCGAATAGTCTCCAGATTGTCCTCGGCGGAAGCGCCGACGACCTCCAGCAGCGGCAGGTTCAAACCGGAATCGACCAGTTCCTGCGTAATTTCCAGACATTCCTCCGGCGTCCCGGAAATGACGGTGAAGCGGCGCATCATTTCGTCGGTGACGAGATGGGTCACCTTGTCCTGGGTGCCCTCGGCGATGGCCTTGCGGAACGGCTCCCAGGCGCTGTCGGGCAGGCCGGAACCCGCCAGAATGACATCATTCTTGATATTGCGGATTTTGTTGACGACATAAGTGCCGGTGTAGCTGCGGGTCGCGTTGCGGGCCTTGTCGCCGTCGCGGGAGCAGGCGCAGAGAATGACGCCGCCGACCGGGAAATCGTCCGGCAGGGCGCGGCCGACGCTGGCTGCCCCCTGCTTCATGTTGTCGATGGCGTAGCGGACAAAAGCCGGCGAAGTCAGACCGGCCAGCAACATGCCGTCGCTCTCCTTGCCGGACAGTTTCTGCATACCGGGGCCGGTAGCGCCGACATAAATGGGAATGCGGGTGCGCAGCCCGCGACCGGCGCGGTCGAAGGCCGGCATCGACGATTCGTAGTGCTGCCCGGTGTAGGCATATTGGTTGCCGCTGAAAACATGCCGCATGATTTCTATGGATTCATGGTGGACGGTGACCGGACGCATTTTCTCGATGTCATATTCGAGATACTCGATACCGACCTTGCCAACGCCGATGCCCATGATGAAACGGCCATTGGAGAGTTCGTCGATGGCCGCCGCCTCGGAGGCCTGGATGGTCGGGTGACGCATGTAGGGCGACGTAATACCGAGGCCGACCGGAATTTTCCGGGTGGCTTCGGCGACGACGGCGAGGGTGGTGAAGCAGCCGCGCGCCTCCAGGCCGTACTGCCGAAACCAGTGATAAGCCTCGGCGATCCAGAAGCCGCCGGACATGTTGGACGCTTCGGTTTGCGCCGCATAGGCGCGAATCGCCGACAGCGGCTCGTATGATTTGAAAATGACGCCCATCTTGGGCTGGACGGTCTTGGACATATGGCTCTACTCCACAAAATTTTGGACATGCGCGAACACGATTGAGCAAGTCGGCGGTTCACGATTCGCTGCAACCTGAGGGCATCTTAGTCTTCAGGGCTGGGACGGTCTTGCCCATCCGGGTGGAATAGATTGATCCGTAGCGCAACCCCGGAAGTCATCGAAATACCCGGTTCTGCGCCCTGAAACAAGGATCATCTGTCCAGTTTCAGGGCGGCTGGCGGGGGGCGGTTTCCCGTAAACAAAGCTCCGCGATGAGCTTCGCGGTTGGCTATCAGCGGCTGATCGGCTTGTAGCGAATCCGTTTCGGTTTTGCGCCTTCCTCGCCCAGGCGTTTTTTCTTGTCTTCTTCGTATTCCTGATAGTTGCCGGTGAAGAAAGTCCATTGCGACTCGCCTTCGGCGGCCAGGATGTGGGTGCAGATGCGGTCGAGGAACCAGCGGTCGTGGGAGATGACCAGGGCGCAGCCGGGGAATTCGAGGAGGGCGTCTTCGAGGGCGCGCAGGGTTTCGACATCGAGGTCGTTGGACGGTTCATCGAGCAGCAGGACATTGCCGCCGCTCATCAGCGTTTTGGCCAGGTGCAGCCGCCCGCGTTCGCCGCCGGAGAGTTTGCCGACCGGCTTGCCCTGATCGGCGCCCTTGAAGTTGAAGCGGCCAATGTAGGCGCGCGACGGCATCTCGAATTTGCCGATCTGCAAGATGTCGCTGCCCTGGGCCAGTTCCTCGAACACCGTCTTGCTGCCGTCGAGACAATCGCGTGACTGGTCGACGTAAGCGAGCTTGACGGTCTGGCCGATGTTCACCGCGCCGGAATCCGGCTGCTGCTGGCCGGTTATCATCTTGAACAGCGTCGATTTGCCCGCGCCGTTGGGGCCGATGATGCCGACGATGGCGCCGGGCGGGATGGCGAAGCTGAGGTTGTCGATCAAGAGCTTGTCGGCGAAGGATTTGCTGACGCCGACAAATTCGATGACCTGATCGCCGAGGCGCTCGCCGACCGGAATGAAGATTTCCTGCGTTTCGTTGCGTTTCTGGTATTCGAAGGACGACATTTCCTCGAAGCGCGCCAGACGGGATTTCGATTTGGCCTGACGGGCCTTGGGGTTGGCGCGCACCCATTCGAGTTCCTGCTTCATCGCCTTGATGTGGGCGGCTTCCTGCTTTTGCTCCTGTTCGAGGCGGGCTTCTTTCTGTTCCAGCCAGGAAGAGTAGTTGCCTTTCCACGGGATGCCCTCGCCGCGGTCGAGTTCGAGAATCCACTCGGCGGCGTTGTCGAGGAAGTAGCGGTCATGGGTGACGGCGACGACGGTGCCGGGGAAGCGGACGAGGAATTGTTCCAGCCATTCGACCGATTCGGCGTCGAGGTGGTTGGTCGGTTCATCGAGAAGCAGCATGTCGGGCTTGGCCAGCAGCAGCTTGGCCAGCGCCACGCGCCGCTTTTCGCCGCCGGAGAGGACGCCGACTTTTGCCTCCCACAGCGGCAGGCGCAGGGCGTCGGCGGCAATTTCCATCTGATGCGCGACATCGGCGCCAGTGGTGGCGATGATCGCCTCCAGCCGGGCTTGTTCCTCGGCCAGCTTGTCGAAATCGGCCTCCGGGTCGGCGTAGGCGGCATAGACTTCATCGAGCCGGGCCTGAGCCTGCATCACTTCGCCAAGGGCGGATTCAACTTCTTCCCTGACCGTCTTGTCCGGGTCGAGTTGCGGCTCCTGCGGCAGATAGCCGATGGAAAGATTCGGCTGCCACTGCACTTCGCCGTCGTATTCCTTGTCGACGCCAGCCATGATTCTGAGCACCGTCGATTTGCCCGCGCCGTTCAGGCCGAGCAGACCGATCTTGGCGCCGGGAAAGAAGGAGAGAGAAATGTTCTTGATGATCTGCCGCTTGGGCGGAACGATCTTGCTCACGCGGAGCATCGACATCACGTATTGGGCCATTGGCGTCGTCCGAAGGCGTTGAAAGGGCGACAGTGTACCCAAAACGGAGGACAGATGACGGAGGACAGAAGACAGAAGGGTGCGATTCAAACTGCTGCAAGCGTTGTTTTGTCCAGGAAGCCGAAGCAAAAGACTCCCTCTCCCCCCAACCCTCTCTCCCGGCCTCTCTCCCGCAAGCGGGAGAGAGGAGGGAATTGCCTCTCCTCTCCCACAGGGAGCGTGTACAGACCGGCCACATAGTTGACACCTGTTCGGGGACATGATGGACACCTTATGGTAGGCATTTTGTTCGGAGAACGAGATGCCGTGGCAAGTGAGGTCTGTGATGGAGATGAGGA
>JAITMS010000129.1 GCA_031277255.1 Azonexus sp. | reverse complement strand
TGTAATATTACAAAACTTTTAAGCGTTTTGGGATCCCATAATGCTGCAGCCACACCACCGAACCAAAAACAACGATGTATTTTAACTGATTTTTTAAATAACTATAACTTTAGCAAGCTCAAATAATACGCTCCCTGATGAGGTGATTGAACCGAAAGATGTAGGAGCTGTTTTAAAGTATTATCTACCTACCTACCCATCCATCCATCCATCCATCCGTCTATCTATCCGCCTGCCTGCCTGCCTGCCTGCCTGCCTGCCTGCCTGCCTGCCTGCCTGCCTGCCTGCCTGCCTGCCTTTAGATAGGCCGACTCGAAAAGTTCCCCGTTTTTCTTTAACCGGCCCGCGCGAGATTCGCTCGCGCGGGCGGTTTGCTTGGCGCGCGCGCCTCTGCCCCCACCCGAAACTCGCCAAAGCCGCTTCATTGAAACCCGGCAAGGAATGCGTGCGCTGGCTCACCTATGGCGATTGAGCAAGACAACAAAATGGATCGCCCAAAAAATTGAAATCACAAATTCACCGCAGTTTATTCACGCTTCAATAGCCAGGAGGTTCAAAATGAAAATCATCACCCGCGCCGCGCTCATTGTTGCGGTTGCCTTGCTTGTCGCTTGTGGAAAAAGTCTGAGCGGAACTTATGAATATACAGCGATGGGCATGACGCAAACGCTCGAATTTACAGGCAATAAAGTCATCGTCGGCATGATGGGCGCCAAGCAAGAGTTAAGTTATGAAATTGATGGTAAGAATCTGAAGATCAAGGCTGGGCCTGACCAGGCAATGATTATGGAAATTGATGATGATGGCAATATCAAAGGGCCGGGCGGTGTGGTTTACAAGAAGATCAATAAATAGACGCTCTAACCTGATGCCCCTAGACGGTTGAGAAATTTTTATTGTTAGGAGAATAAAATGGCTGAAAAAATAGAAATTATAGATACGCTGACCGGGTATGGTCCATCTACAATAGAGTTGGGATCGCATTATACGAAATATTCACATTTTGAATTCAAAAATAAGGGAAATTTTCATCATGTTATGGTTGCGGGGCAAGCTCAGATAAAGCTCAACTCCGTTCTTCATATTGAAAATACAAAATTCCTCTTTGCTGAAAGTATGGACGTGTTTTCAAAGAAAAAAACAAGAATGTTGATGGCTTTTATTTCTGGCCAAGGAGAGGCATACAAGATCGACATTTTTGGCGATGGATACGAAGATATTCTGCGCGGAACTAAGGCAGTGATTACAAAATCCAAGCTTCTTTATTTTGGGTTATTTGCATCAACAATTATTACAATCCCTCTCGGAATAATTATGCCTCCCGCTTTAATTGCTTCAATAGGCAGCATATGGTTTGGCGTAAAAACTTTTAAGGCAACAAAAGATACACAGCAGCTTCTGGATATTTATAAAAATACCATGCGGGAACTGCCAAATGCCAAGGCATTGTAGCCAGCCGACATAAAGGATGGCAAGAAATAGCTCAGAGTCGATTTTTGCCAATCAGGAGGAAATCAAGATGAAACGGATATTTACCCTACTCGCCACTGCCCTGCTGCTCGCCAACACGCCTGTCATGGCGCAGATGCCTGCCGCGTTGCTCGATAACGCCGCCGTCACTGGCACCCCGGAGCAGTGGAAGGCGGCGCGGCCCGCTTTGCTGGCGGCGCTGGAATGCCGCAAAAAACTCAATCCCAAAGACCCGGCGTTGCGGCCCCTGCTGACGAAAAAGATTGACCTGACCCTGATCCCGCCACAGGGTTTTACTGCCTTTGGCCTGCCTGTTCAGTCCATCCACATTGCTACGACCGACCCGGACGACGAAGTGAGCTATGGGACGGTCGTGGCGGCAACTGACGCGATGGCGGAAAAAGCGGTGAAGCCCTACAAGAAAAAAGCCAAGGGCGAACTGATGGTGATATTGGGCGACAAGCCGTCTCTCTCAAATGTGGTTTGTGACTTCAGCGAGAACTATGATCAGAACTTCGTTGATTGAGAAGCGGGCGTCAACATGAGCTGAAAACACAAAGAAATTGGTCAGAGTCGATTTTTATTTACGGAAATTAAAAACGAAACTAGCCAAATAATACCGATTCAATCAAAGGAGTTACCGGAAATGAATATGAGAGCAGGTAGTACGTGGCTGGCGTTGCTGCTGGCGCTGACAGGGTGCGCTGGCTATGACCAATGGGCGGAAAACACCAATCGCAAAATCAATGCGGGCTGGACGGAGTTACTATACGGCGAGCAATCGGTCGATACTTCCGCTGTGCCCAAGGGGTTCACGATCAACATCGCCTATGGCAAAGGCGAAGGGCGCGGCCTGCCAGGGAGCGGAACTTCGCCCTTCGTCGACAAGTTGCTTGGTGATCTCACGTATAACAAGGGTTGCCCAAAAATGCTTTCGTTCAACGTCGGCCTGTTCAATGATGCAGGGGCCATGATCCGTAACGAAAAGATCGTGATTGGCCCTTATCAGGCGAATATCAAGGCGCTCATCGACAAGGATGTATTTACCGACCCGATGATGAACAAATCCAGTCAGGTCACGCGGCTGGTCGTGTCTGAGGTGAAATGTAGTTAATGGGAGCCTCTGATTAGTTCCGTTCGCTCTGAGCCTGTCGAATAGCATCCCCGTGAAAACCAAGGGCTTCGACAGGCTCAGCCCGAACGGTGGGAAATTGATCCGAGGTTCCCCAATGGCGTACCCTGGGTGCGTCCGGCCTGAGCAAATGGCAAAATCAAAACTCGGCCTCAGGCAGGCCATATGTTCTCAAGTTTCCATCCTGCACTCTGTGCAAACTAATCGTCATGTTGCTGTATTTTGTGCCGACATCGGTTTCAATTTCCTTGAGATCGAATTTTTCGGAGCGCGAGAGTCTGCCGTTTTCGAGATTTTTATAGCGGATGTCGTAACTGCCAGCGGTAACGTCATTCAGGGTGAATTTACCCAATGCGGGTATATAAAACTGGCGGACAGGGTTGGCTACGCCATCCAATGAAACCAGTTTTACAAAAACGTCGGAATTATTGCGACTGTTGTCTACAGTGACTATCGAGAGGCCATCAGCATTGAGATAATCGTAGCCCGCAACGTAGTCGGCTGAAATTGGCCAGGGGCTGCCATTGGGCGCTGTGGCTGGTTTTACATATTTGGCAGATCGCGCAGTAACCGGATTGTCTCGATAGGGTTTCGATTTGGGCGAATTGATTTTATCCTTGATTGTTATGGCGATGACAATCAAGCTGATGGCTAGTAGATAAAATATCCAGTTTCGTGACAGAAAAGATGGGCGATTGGCCTGAGCGGCCTGGTTTTCTTGCTCTATGATCCATGAATCGTACTTTTGACGTTGATCGGGATCGGACAGTACATCGTATGCCGTATTGATGCGCGCCATAATTTTGGTGGCGGCGGGGTTGTCGGGATTCCTGTCGGGGTGAAATTTCATGGAAAGCGTCTTGTACGCGGCGCGAATGACCTCCGGCGGCGCATCAGGAGCGATCTTCAAGGTATCGTAATGTGTGTGAATTTGAGCCATGCGGACCAACTCCGAATTTATTTTTCAACAACAACCCGTTCGATCACATCATCGCCGAACAGGCAGGGCATGACAGAAACGGAGGCGACTGTGACCATACGTGATTGCCGGGTCAATAATTTTTCAGTAAGGCTTGTCATTGCGAGCGTAGCGAAGCCATCCAGATGCGGCAAGGCAAATCAAAATCCCCCGACCGCCAGCGCCACGCCGACTGCCAGCCATTGCCCGGCGGCGATGAGGAGGCTGGCGCGTAGAAAGCGGGTGGTGGCCCGCACCCGTTGGTCGAGCGGGCGGTTGGCGGCGGCGCTCCAGCCGAGGCTGGCGAGGGCTTGATCGAGTCCGGCGAGGGTTTGGCTGATGTCGTTTTCGGCATCAAGGCGCTCGGCGAGCGCGGCGAACAGCCATTGGTCGATGGCGATGCGCATGGCGTACCACAGGGCGGCAAGGCCGGAAGCAGTGCTGATGGCGGTGAGGAGGGCGCTGGCGAGCGGCGTCTGGGTGTCGCTGGCGGCCAGCCACCAGCCGCAGGCGGCGGCGAAAAAAGCGGCGCTGACGGCCCATTGGCCCGACGCCAGCGCGCCACGGGCGGCGGCGATCTGAAAATGGGGCGTGGCCGGGTTCATGGCGCGGCCTTTGGCTGGGCGGCCTGCTGGTCGAGCCAGGCTTGCAGGACGGCGAGACTTGCGGCGGCGGCGACGGCGTTGGGCTGGCGCTCACGCACGGCGGCGAAAGCGGCGGCGGCGTTGTGCTCGCCGCGTTGCCGGGCCAGCCAGGCGGCGGCGCAGAGGGCGCTGCGGCCATAGCCCAAGGCGCAGCAGACGAGCACCTTGCGGCCTGCGCCGTGGAGGCGGTCGAGGGCAGCAACGGCGTGGTCGAGTTGGGCGACGGATGGGGCGAGCAGATCGAGTTGCGGCGAGGCGGCATAGGCGAATGCGCCATCGAGCGCCGCCCAGCGCGGCATTTCAGCGGTCAGATCGAGGAGGGCGGTGAATCTGTTTTGCCGCATGTCGCTGGTTGTTGGCGCGCGGCCAATCGAGAGCCGGGCGGCGAGGGTCACGGGCGCGGGCTGCCGCCAGGTCCAGGCGCGGGAATTGAGAAAAGCGCCGACGATGGTTGGCGCGAGAAGCCACAGCATCGAGGCCGGGAGACGCCCGGCGGCGTTTTTCTGGAAGGCGTCCGGCGCGTTGCGCCAGTAAATGATGGCAACACAGGCAAGCGCCAGGGCGATCCAGCCGGTCAGCAGCGCCCAGCCGACGGCGGCGGGGATAAGGGCGAGCGTGACGGCGGCGAGGGCGAGCGCGGCGAGGACGTAACGGCGGGCCAGAACACCCCTCTCCCTCTTTCCCTCTCCCACAAGGGGCGAGGGACGATCGTCTGCATCTTGTTGAACTGCATCTGCTTCGTTCGCTTGCTCCGGGAAGTCTGTGCCTGTTCTTCGCCGCAACGGGAACAAAAACAGCGCCAGACAGCCGACTGCCGCGCCGGTGGGTACGTCGATGACGTGGTGCTGGTAGGTGGTCAGGACGGAGATGCCGATGGCGGCGAACCACAGGTGGAGCAGAAGGCGGGCGGCGGGGCGGGCGGTCTGCCGCAGATAGACGGCCCAGAGCACGACGAGGAGGCCGATGTGTAGCGACGGGGCCTGGTTGTAGGGTTTATCAAAGCCCATGAGGAGGGTGAACAGCGCCCCCGCGACGCCTTCGGTGGCTGGTCGCTCGAAGCTGAAACGCAGCGGCCAGAGAAGGAAGCAGGCGACGGAGATGAATTGCACGGTGAGGAGGCGCTTGACGTGATCGCGGAGATCGGCGCGGCGCTTGAACAGGAGGAAGGAGAAGGCGTAGAGGAAATCAATCGACCAGTAGGGGACGATGGTCCACGGCACAAAGGGAATCGCCCGCTCCCAAGCGAAGGCGAAGCTCGGCACGGCGGCGCGTTGGGCGGCCAGCCCGTTGGCGAGGCCGTAGGTGGAAAAAAAGACTGCGCCCATGACGGCCAGCCAGCCCAGCCGCAAGGCGAGCGAGGCCGGGCGCTGGTCGCCGTCGACGCCGCTCTGGCTCATGCCGCGTCGACGCGCTGGGCCAGGCTGACGGTGAAAATGCCCTGGGCGTCGATACGCTGTTCGAGCTTTTTGAAACCGGCGCGGGCGACCAGTTCGTCCATTTCGGCCTGCGAGCGGCGGCGCATGATCCAGGCCGTTTCGCCGCGATGGTTGTTGAGGACGCGGGCGATGAATTCAAGCTGCGGATGCCACGGCTGGCCGGTATAGACGAGATAGCCGCCCGGCGGCACGGCCTGGGCCAGACCGGAGAGCGAGCGTTCGATCAGGGCGTTGTCGCCGAACAGCTCGTACAGGCCGGAGACGATGGCCAGCGTCGGGCGTGGCTCGATGGCGGCCAGCGAGGTTTCATCAAAGGCGTCGCCCGGCTCGAAACGCGCTATCGCCTCAAGGTTACGCTGGGCGATCAGGCGGCGTCCGGCTTCGACATTGGGCGGGCTGTAATCGCGCAGCAGGATGCTTTCCGGGGTCGCCGCGCTGCTGGCCGCGCCGCTGATCGAAGCGGCGGCGGCGATGGCGTCGAGCACATAGCGGCCATGACCGGCGGCGATGTCGACGATGCGCACTGGCGTCCCGGCCATGCGCAGACGGGCTGTGGCGGCGGCAATCAGTTCCTCGGCATGGATTTTGCGCTGGCGGATGCCCTGCCAGCCGGGCGAATCGAGGTACGCGCGGTCGAACAGCCTGCCGATGCCGAGCCGCCCGCTGGCTTCGTTACGATAAACGTAATCGAGCGTCGAGCCGGAATCGAAACCGAGCCTGAGGCCGAGGGCGACGCCATCGGACAGCGCCCCGACGGTTTTCATCGCGCCGCGCGTCAGCGCCCAGTAGAGGCGCAGCAGCGGGTTGGCGGGCGGCTTCTTCAGGGCCGCGTATTCGTCGTGGAAAAAGCCGCGCTGGTCGGCGTCAACCAGAGAGACGCGCGGCGCGGGCGCGTCGAACTCGCGCCGCACGAAGGCGCGCAGGGGCTGCAAGGCCAGCGCCCGATCACGCTCGCCCAGCGTGTCGTGGAAAAAGCCCGGCAACACGATGCGTTCCTTGCGCGCCGAACCGAGGGTGTCGTAAAAATGATCTTGCGGCTCGCGGTACACCACCCAATCGGCGCCGGAGACGAGAAGCTGGGTCGGCACGGTGATGGCGGCGGCGTCGGCGACGATGCGGCGGGCCGTGGCGTGCAGATCGAGCAGCATATTGACGGCGATGGGCCGCGTGATGAGCGGGTCGGCGGCGTAACTGGCGACCCGCTCCAGGTCATGGGTGAGAAATTTCGGCTTGACGTAGCTATTGACGAAAAAAAGGCCGCGCAGCTTGTACATCAGCCGCAGCGCCGGGATGGCGAGCGGCACGTAGAGCTTGATGTGAAAAGCGGGCGAAGCCAGAACCAGACAGCGCACCGGCGGCGCGTAATCATGCGCCCAGATCGCCGCCAGCACCGCGCCGACGCTCTGGCCGACAATCGCCATATCCTCAATGGCGATGCCATGCCGGTCGCGGATATGCTCGACGAAAGCCTGCACATCGCGCACGGAAGCCGCCGCGCCCGGACTGTAACCGCGCTGGCCGGGCGAACGGCCATGACCACGGGCGTCCCAGGCAAAAAAGGCGAAATCCGGCATCTCCAGTTCATCGACCAGATGCGCCACCCGCCCCGAATGCTCATGGCCGCGATGCAGCAGCACCACCGCGCCCCGGCAAGGCCCGCCGCTGGCGGGTGCATGGGGCCAATAGCGGTAGAACAGTTTTTCGCCGTCGTGGGTGACGAAATCGGCTTCCTGCGGGGTGCGCGCGTTCATGGTTGAGATGCTCCGGTTCCGGCCTTGGCAGCCGCTTCTTTAACGCCTGCCAGAACCCGCCGGACGACGGTCAGCAAGGACAATACGATGAGAGCGCGCCACAGCCAGGGCAGCGCCGGGCCAAGCGGCAGGGCGCTGCCGACCGCCAGGGCCAGCGCGCCCAGGACGAAAGCCCGGTCGCTTTTGCCAAACGGCCCGTCATAGCGGCGGCTGGCCCCGGCCAGCGGCCCGATCAGGCCAGCGCATTCAACCAGCGCGGCGGCCAGCGCGAACAGCCACACCTCCGCCGACGGCAAGGCGGCCAGCGCGAGAAAGGGCAGCGCCAGCGCCATATCCGAAACGACATCGCCCAGTTCGTTGAGGTAAGCGCCCAGGACGCTCTGTTGCCCATGCTCGCGGGCCAGCATCCCGTCGATGGCGTTCAAGGCCATGCGCACAAACAGCCAGACGGGAATCAACAAAAACCAGCGCCGCTCGGCAGCCCCCAGACACCCGACCAGCGCCGCGACCCCGACCGAAGCCACCGCCGCCAGCAGCGTCACCTGATTGGCCGTCACGCCGCGCCCGGCCAGCCAGCGGGTCAGCGGGCGGAGAAGATTCTGGAACTTGGGTTTGAGGGCGTAAAGGCTCATGGCGGGGCGGCAAACTGCTGCGGATGGCGAAGTGTAAAGAAATTTCGTCATGGCGGGCGGGATAAAGCGGCGGGTCAAGACCCGCCCTACCGCCCTTCGACAAAGGCCGTAGGGCGGGATTCATCCCGCCGTCTCTGCGGTTCCCCAGGCGGCGGAATGAATTGGCGCGTCAGCGTGTCCGCATCTTGCCGCGTTGGCGTCAGCGCCCTCTATAATTCCGGGACATCGTTCGAGACGGGGGCAGTAATGACATCACAGGGAGCCGTCAGCGCCAACGCCGGGGGCGCGCGTCGCGCCGCTGCGGCCTGCCAGCGTCTGGCGGCGCTGGTCAGCGGGCGGCTTCGGCCATGACCGCCCCGCTCTGCCCGCCGCTCGTCCATTGGTGGTTCGCCCGTCAGCGTGATGCGCTGCTGATGCTGGTGCGTCTGCTGATCGGCACCTATCCGGTGCGCTACGGCCAGCCGCCGGAGGGGGCGGCCAATGCGCCGGATCAGACTTTCCGCACGCAGCGCATCTTTTTTTCCAACCACGCCAGCCATCTCGATACCCTCGCCATTCTCGCCGCCTTGCCGCGCGAGGCGCGGTCGTGGACGCGCCCGGTCGCCGCCCGCGATTACTGGGACAAGAGCGGATTGCGGCGTTATGGCGCGCAGCGTCTGCTCAATGTGGTGCTGATCGACCGTTTGCATGAAAGCGAAGGCGATCCGCTCGTTCCCGTGCGCGAGGCGCTCAAGGCGGGCAGTTCGATCATCATTTTTCCCGAAGGCACGCGCGGCAGCGAATGGCTGCCGCAGGCGTTCAAAGGCGGGCTGTTCCACCTCGCCCATGAATTTCCGCACATCCCGCTGACGCCGGTTTATCTGGAAAATCTCCAGCGCATCATGCCGAAAGGCGCCTTTCTGCCGGTGCCGCTGATTTGCAAGGTGCACTTCGGCCTCGATCAGGCGCTTCTGCCGGACGAGGACAAAGCCGCCTTTCTGCTGCGGATGCGCGAGGCCGTCATTGATCTGGCGCCCTGGCGGCGACCGTCGGCGGCAGCGGAGGCGGCGGCGTGAAAATGCTTTTCTGGGAGGTGATCGCGGGCGTCATCATCTTTCTGACGCTGGCCACCCTGATTGGCGAAATTCTCCGCCTGCGGAGCGGCGGCCGCAGTCCGACCATCGTCAATCTCAACCAGCGCATCCATGCCTGGTGGATCATGGTCGTTGTCATGGCCGTCGCGCTTGGCTTGGGCAATAACGTGACTTTCGTCGTCTTTGCCTTGTTGTCGTATCTGGCGCTGCGTGAGTTCGTCACCCTGACGCCGAGCACGGCCAGCGACTACGCGGCGCTGATTATCGCCTTCTACGTCGCCATTCCGGCGCAATACCTGCTGCTGGCGATTGACTGGTACGGGCTGTACGCCATTTTCGTGCCGGTTTACCTGTTTTTTCTCCTCTCGCTGGTTTCGGCGCTGGCGCAGGACACCCACGATTTTCTCGACCGCAACGCCAAAATCAACTGGGCGCTCATGGTCTGCGTCTATGGCCTTTCCCACGCGCCGGCCCTGCTGATTCTCGAAATTCCCGGCTACGCGGGCGGCAATCGTTTGTTGCTGCTCTATTTCCTCATCGTCGTGCAAATCAGCGACGTGCTGCAATACGTGGTCGGCAAACTGTTTGGCCGCCATAAAATCGCGCCCCGCCTGTCGCCCGCCAAGACGGTCGAAGGCTTTATCGGCGGCGGCCTCTTGGCGGCGCTCTGCGGCGCGGCGCTGTATCCGGTGACGCCCTTTGGTTTTGGCGCGGCGCTGGGTCTGTCGCTGGTCATCGTCAGCGCCGGTTTCATCGGCGGCCTGGTGCTTTCCGCCGTCAAACGCTCACTCGGCGCGAAAGACTGGGGCACGCTCATCGCCGGTCACGGCGGCGTTCTCGACCGGGTTGATTCGATCTGCTTCGCCGCGCCGGTGTTTTTCCATCTGGTGCGCTACTGGTACACACCCTGACGGCTCAGGCATTGAGCTTTTCCAGGGCTTCCTGCAATTTGCCGGGTTCTTCCAGGCGCAGCATACGGCGGACAGCCGGGGCCAGTTCGCTGACATCGGCCTTCAAGACGCGGTTTTTGACCTTGAGGATCTGTGAGGGGTGCATCGAAAAGGTGCGCAGCCCCATGCCGAGAAAGAGACGGGTCAGTTTCGGGTCGCCGGCCATTTCGCCGCAGACGGAAACCGGGACGCCGGCTTTTTCGGCGCTGGTGATGGTGTGGGCGAGGAGCATCAGCACCGCCGGGTGGAGCGGGTCGTAGAGCGAGGCGACCTGTTCGTCGGAACGGTCGATGGCGAGCGCGTATTGAATCAGGTCGTTGGTGCCGATGGAGAGAAAATCGAGGCGGCGCAGAAAGAGGCCGATAGCCAGCGCGGCGGCGGGAATTTCGATCATGCCACCGACTTCGATGCGCTCGTCGAAGGCGATTTTTTCGCTGGCGAGGCTGGCTTTGGCCTGTTCGAGGGCGCTCAGGGTCTGGTCGATTTCGTGGGCGTGCGCCAGCATCGGGATGAGGAGCTTGACCGGGCCGAAGCGGGAGGCGCGCAGAATGGCCCGCAACTGCGTCTGAAACATCTGCGGTTCGGCGAGCGACAGGCGGATCGCCCGGCGGCCCAGGGCCGGATTGGTTTTGACCCGGTCGTGGAAGTCGGCGTCGGGATGCAGATCCTTGTCATTGCCGAGATCGAAGGTGCGGATGGTGACGGGGCGCCCCCCCATGCCCTTGACCACTTTTTTATAGGCTTCGAATTGCTCCTGTTCGTCGGGCATGTCGCCACGGTCGAGAAAGAGAAATTCGGTGCGGAACAGGCCGACGCCCTCGGCCCCGCCTTCAAGGGCTTCGGGAATATCGACCGGCAATTCGATATTGGCGTACAAGTTGACGTCAATACCGTCGATCGTCTGCGATCTGGCATCCTTCAGACGCTTGAGCTTGCTTGCCTCCAGCTCGATCTGGTTTTTGCGCAGCCGGTATTCTTCGAGCACGCGCTCGTCGGGATCGACGATGACGACACCGCGCAGACCGTCGACAATCAGCGTTTCGCCGTCGCGGATCAGGGCGCGGGCATGGGCGAGGCCGACCACGGCGGGAATCGCCAGGCTGCGGGCGAGAATGGCGGTATGCGAAGTCGCTCCGCCGACATCGGTGATGAAGGAGGCGAAGCGATGCTCCTTGAAGCTGATGACATCGGCGGGCGACAGGTCGTGGGCGACGACGATCAGCATTTCTTCCTTGAGGCCCTTGCCCGCCTTCATCACGGCCCGGCCAGGGTGGCCGAGCAGTTCCTTGATGACCCGCTCGACCACTTGGCGAACGTCGTATTTACGCTCGCGCAGGTAAGGATCGTCGAAGGCTTCAAATTGCCCGACCAGTTGCTCCATCTGCTGCACCAGTGCCCATTCGGCGTTGCAGCGGCGGGTGCGGATGATGTCGCGCGGCTTTTCGATCAGTTCCGGGTCTTCGAGGAACATCGCGTGGATGTCGATAAAGGCCGACAGTTCGGCGGGCGCGCTCTCGGTCGCTTCCCGGATCGCCGCCAGTTCCTGCCTGACGGCGGCCACCGCCTGATCGAAACGGGCGATTTCCTTCTCCACCATGCGCGGGCCAACCGTCAGATGCGAGACTTCCAGCGTCGCATGTGACATCAGGAGGGCGTTGCCGATGGCAATGCCGTCGGAAACGGAGAGACCGTGCAGGGTGAAGCTCATGGTTCGATGGCTCTCCTCATTCGCCTTCGCCAAAATAATCGGCAATCAGCGCCAGCAGCGCGGCCATCGCCTCGGCTTCGTCGACGCCATCGGTTTCGATGCTGACCGTCGAACCCTTGCCAGCAGCCAGCATCATCACGCCCATGATGCTCTTGGCGTTGATGCGGCGGCTGCCTTTGCTCATCCACACTTCGCAGGGGTACTTGCTGGCCAGTTGGGTCAGCTTCGACGAGGCGCGGGCGTGCAGCCCCAGCTTGTTGATGATGGTGGCTTCCCGAACCAGCATTTTTATTGCTCCAGCATATTGACGACGCCATCGCGGCCACCGTCGCGGGCGCGTTGCAGCAGAATTTCCATGCCCTTGCCGCGATAGGCCAGCGCCCGCAACAGCATCGGCAGATTGACGCCAGCCAGTCCTTCAACGCGGCCCGGTTCAAGCAGCCTTGCGGCAAGGTTGGAAGGCGAAGCGCCAAAGACATCGGTCAGGATCAGCGCGCCTTCGCCATCATCAATCCGGCTGAGAACCTGACGCGCGTGCGGCAAAAGCTCGTCGGGATCGTCCTGGGCGGCGACGCCGAGTTGGTCGAGTTGCGGCGGGCGCTTGTTCAGCACATGGCAGGCGTTTTGCACGAGCGCCTCGCCAAAACTGCCGTGGGCGATGATGAGGATACCAATCATGCGGTCAATTTTAACCCGGCGAGCCGCTTTCAGTCGGTTGACCTGTTGCCGCGCCGGTTTGTCGTCCTCAGCCCAACAGCTTCTTTTGGTCGAGCCAGGTTTCGAGAATTTCGAGCCGGATCAGCGGATCGTCGAGTTCAAGCAGTTTTTGCTTGGCCAGATTCTGAATCGGCAGCGCCTCGCTGATGCGGTAGCCGACCCATGCCGCCTCGTCGAAAGCGTGCGGCGGCGGGCAGCGTTCCGGCCCCAGATCGCTGATGACGCGCCGCAAAAACGGCAGCAGGCGCTGCCGCTCCGGCGGCACGGCGGTTGGCTGCGGTTCGCCGAGCAGTTGCGCCGTCGCTGTGAGCCGGTTGTCCGCACCGGCCTCTGCTTTGATGATGCGAAAGCGACGGTCGCCACGGACGCTGATAAGCAGTATGCCTGACTGTTCCATCTCCCAGCGGGTAATCCGCGCCAGCGTGCCGACCGGGTGCGGCTGGGCGGCGCTGCCGGTTTCAGCACCGCTGGCAATCAGGGCAATGCCGAATGCCTGCTCCGCTTTGATGCAGTCGGCAACCATGTCGAGATAGCGTTGCTCAAAAATTTTCAAGCCCAGGACGCCGCCGGGAAAGAGCACGGTGTCGAGCGGAAAGAGCGGCAGGCTGAGGGTTTCGGTCGAGCTTCCGGCGGCGGCGCGGATGAAATCCAGCCAGCCCATCAAGCGCCCCAGCGCGCCGTCAGCGTGTGCGGCACGGCCAGTTGGTCGAGAATGCGAGCGACGACGAAATCGACCAGATCGCCGACCGCCTGCGGCTGATGGTAAAAACCGGGGTTGGGCGGCAGGATGACCGCGCCGGCGCGGGCCAGGCGCAGCATGTTTTCCAGATGAATGACGGAAAGCGGCGTCTCGCGCGGGACCAGCACCAGTTTCCTGCCTTCCTTCAGAACCACGTCGGCGGCGCGTTCGATCAGGTTGTCCGATAGCCCCTGGGCAATGGCTGCCAGCGTGCCCATCGAACAGGGGCAGACGACCATCGCCTCGGGCGGGTTGGAGCCGGAAGCGACGGGCGCCAGCCACTCCTCACGACCATGGACCCTCAGCAAATCGGGCTGCGCCGGTTGCAGGCGTTCGAGCAGAACGGCGCGGGCTTCCGCCGGGCGCGAGGGCAGTGCGCAGGCCATCTCCTGCCGGGCGACGATCTGAGCCGCCTGCGAATACAGCAACGGCACATGGCAACCGGCAGCCAGCAGGCAATCGAGCAGACGCAGACCATAAGCGAGGCCAGAAGCGCCGGTCAGCGCGAGGCAGATGCTCCGGGCCATGCCTTACGTTCCCGCCAGACTGCGATGCCGCACCAGCACGCGGGCGCGGCTGGCGAACTGGCGGCTCAGCCACTCGGCGAGATAGACCGAGCGATGCTGGCCGCCGGTGCAGCCGATGGCCACCGTCAGATAACTGCGGCTGTCGCGGATATAGGCGGGCAGCCAGTCGCCGATGAAGCGGCTGATGTCGTCCCGCATCCGCACCACCTCGGCCTCGCTTTCGAGAAAGGCGATGACGGCCCGGTCACGCCCGGTCAGCGGCCGCAGCGCCGGGTTGTAGTGCGGGTTGGGCAGGCAGCGGACATCGAAAACCAGATCGGCGTCGAGCGGCAGGCCATGCTTGAAGCCAAAGGACTCAAACATCAAGGTCAGCCCCTGACCCGGTTCGGCTTCGATGAACTGGCGCACCCACTCGCGCAGGGCGGCGGGCTTGAGGCCGCTGGTGTCGATGCGGTGGCCGAGACTGGCGATCGGGTCAAGCAGGTCGCGCTCGTTCTCGATCGCTTCTTCCAGCGTCTGCCCGGCGCCCGCCAGCGGATGCCGACGGCGCGACTCGGAATAACGCTTCAACAGCGTCTCGGTATTGGCGTGCAGATAGAGGAAGGTCGGCTCGACGCCCTCTGCCGTCAACTGCTGCAATTTTTCCGGCAGCAGTCCGATGCCGCCGCCGGAACGGGCGTCGATGGCGACCGCCACCTTGCGCTTTGGCTGCTCCTCCTTGAGCATCTCGAGCAGCACCGCCAGCATCGCCACCGGCAGGTTGTCGACGCAGTAATAGCCGGAATCTTCCAGGAGATTGAGAGCAACCGATTTGCCGGAGCCGGAAAGGCCGCTGATGAGGACGAGTCGCATACGGGTAACGGGGTTCAAGTCATGCTGGCGCACAAGAAACCAGACTGTACCCTGAAACCCGTAAGCTGTATCCTGCATCTCATGTCCTCGACCCTGCCTTTGCTCGATCTGCCTTTTCTTGCCGAACTGACGGCCTTGCGGCGCGACATTCACGCCCACCCGGAACTGGCCTTTGACGAATACCGCACCGCCGACCGCGTCGCCGCCGAACTGGAACGCTACGGGCTGGAAGTGCATCGCGGCCTGGCCCGCACCGGCGTCGTCGGCGTCCTCAAGGCCGGTTGTTCGCCGCGCCTGATCGGTCTGCGCGCCGACATGGACGCGCTGCCGCTGGCTGAACTGAACGACTTTGCCCACCACTCGCGGCACCCCGGCAAGATGCACGCCTGCGGCCACGACGGCCACACCGCCATGCTCCTTGGCGCGGCCCGCTATCTGGCGGCGCATCCCGATTTTGACGGCACGGTCGTTTTCATCTTTCAGCCCGCCGAAGAATCGGAAGGCGGGGCGGCGGTGATGATCGAGGACGGCCTGTTCGAGCGTTTTCCCGTCGATGCCGTCTTTGGCCTGCACAACTGGCCGGGCCTGCCGGTCGGCCAGATGGCCGTGATGCCGGGGCCGGTCATGGCCGGAACCTGCACCTTCGAGATTACCGTGCGCGGCCACGGCTGCCACGCCGCCATGCCGCATCAGGGCGTCGACGCCATCGTCGCCGGAGCGCAACTGGTGCAGGCCCTGCAAACCGTGGTCAGCCGCAATCTCCATCCGTGTGAATCCGCCGTCGTCAGCGTCACCCAATTCCACGGCGGCGCAGCCTGGAACGTCATCCCCGAAGCAGTCATCCTGCGCGGCACCTTGAGGAGCTTCAAGCCAGAAGTGCAGGAACTGCTCGAATCGGCCATCCGCCGCCTGGGCGACGGCGTCGCCGCCGCCAACGGCGCGGCGATCAGCGTCACTTTCGATCAACGCTACCCGCCAACGGTCAACAGCCCCGCCGAAACCCGCTTCTGTCAGGCGGTCGCGGCGGCAACGCTCGGCCCCGAACAGGTCGTCACCGACGCCCTGCCCTCGATGGGCGCCGAAGACTTCGCCTACATGCTGCGCGCCAAACCCGGCTGCTACGTCTGGCTCGGCAACGGCCCCGGCGACGGCGGCTGTACCCTGCACAACCCGCACTACGACTTCAACGACGACCTGCTCCAGTTCGGCGTCAATTACTGGGTGCGCCTGGTGCAGCGGGCGCTGCCGGTCGGGGATCAGGAATCAGGGATCAGGAATCAGTAGTTTTTGCGCGGCTTCGCCGCGGAAATTTTTCTGATACCCGATCCCTGATTCCTGATTCCTGCCCCTCAGGCGGCGACAATCCAGCCGTCCTCGCGGTAGAGGGCGTTGACCAGCAGCAGGTCACGTTCGACGCGGGTGGCCAGGGTTTCTTCGTCGAGGCCGAGGTAGCGCCGGTTGACGTCGATGGCGAAGGGCAGTTGGCGGACGAAGCTGCGGAAAGCCTCGACCGGCAGCCGTCGGCGTTCGAGCATGGCGAAGGAGACGATGACCTTGATGGCGTGCCAGGCGAGTTTGTCGATGTCGGCGGCGAAGGCGTCGAGGCGGCGGAAGGCGAGGTTGAAGGCGGTGTCGATGTCGGCGAAGGGGCTGCCGTGACCGGGGATGATGATATCGATGGGCAGCCGGGCCAGCGTCTCCAGCGTCGTGCGGGTCGCCTTGAGGCCGTCGGCTTCGCCCAGGAGTTCGGGAAAGATGACGCCGAAGCCGGTTTGCCAGAGCGCGTCGCCGGAAATGAGCAGGCGTTTTTCCGGGTTGTGGTAGACCAGCGCCTCCATGTCGTGTCCGGGGGCGGCCAGGGCCTGCCAGTTGAGGCCGCCCATTTCGATGCTGTCACCGGCGCTGACGAGGCTGTCGTGCTGAAAGCGGGCGGCTTGCTGGCCGAGCGGCGAGAGCAGCAGGGCGTTTTCGTCCCAGTCGGCAATCGAGGCGTGCAGTCCGGCGGGGACGGTGATGGCGCAGCCGAAGGCGGCTTGCAGCGCGGCGTTGCCGCCGATGTGGTCGGAGTGCGAGTGGGTGTTGATGAGGCGGGTCAGACGGCGGCCATCGAGCGCCGCGCCGACCAGCGCCACGGTTTGTTCGGCGTCGCTGACGTAGCCGCTGTCGACCAGGGTGGCGCCGTCGCCTTCAAGGAACAGGATGTTGTTGGCCGAAAGCCAGCCGCGCTCAAGAACCCGGAGCGAAGCGGGGGGATCGAGACTCATGCGGGCGTTTCGTCCTGCCCGGCGGCGGGCGGCGCGGGCAGCGGCGGGACGCTGGCCTCCGGCGCGGGCAGCGGCGGGCGGCCGCAGCCGAGGCAGCAGCCGGTTTCGGGGTCGGTGGTGCAGATGCCGATGCAGGGGTAGGGGTCGTATTCGGGGGAATCCATCGGGGTTTTCCGCTCCTCAGATGAGCGCGAAGCGGCGTTGCTGGTCGCGCACGGCGGCGACGGCTTCGGCGGCTTCGGCGCGGTTGACGCGGGCCAGCATGACCAGATGGCGGCGCTGGTCGCGGCTGCTCAGTTCGGGGAAGGAGAGGGTCTGGACGTTAGCGTTGTCGCCCGGCTGGCAGATGATGCCGAGGCGGTCGACGCTGACGGAAAAGGGCGCGAGCCGGAGCGCCGCTTCCGGGGCAAGGAGAAAGTCGCCAAGGGCATCGAGGAGCGGATCGGGCAGCAGGCTGGCGATGGCTGCGCGCAGCCGAAGATCGACTTCGGTCAGATGGCGGGTATGGACGGCATGGGCCGGGCCATCGGCAGCGCCGCGCAGCACGGTGAGATGCGAGCGTTCAGCGGCGGATTCGGCGCTGAGACCATCGCGCTCCTGGCGCAGGGCGTCAAGATGCGCCTGAAAGGTCTGGAACAGGCTTTCCAGCGCCCGGTGCCGCAGGCGCTGACAGAGGCTCTCAAGCTCGCAGTGCGGCTCGATCAGGGTCTGGTCCGAGAAAAAGAGGAGGCGCAGCGGCACGTCATTTTCGATGACATCGCCGACGCGCTTCATGCCCAACTGTGTTTTTTCCTGACGACGGGCAACCAGCAGGGCATGGAAATGATCGGCCTGCCAGGATGCCGGGCTGGCGAGAAAATCGCGCACCGCCTGGCTGCGGCCAAGCATCTGCCGGATGTCGTCGGCGGTGGCGAACAGCGCGTGCACCAGCGGATCGTCGGCGAAGGCCCGGTGGTCGATGGCGACTGATCCCGGCAGAGCGTCGATCAATCCGGCGCAGTAGTCGATGGCATGAGCGAGCGGCTGGGTCAGGCGTTTGTCGAAATTGCCCGCCGCGCGCAAGGTCGGATCAACCTGTTCACGCGCCCAGGCCAGCATTTTGCGCAAGGCCGGGTCGGGCGGCGGCGTCGGCTTGAACGCGGGCTTGAGAAAGCGGGCAACGGCGGAAAAAAGACTCACGCGGCACTTCTGGCGCAAATGGCCCGGTTCAGCGCAGACGCAACCCCATGACGCTGCTCATGATGTGCAGGTTGGGTTGCGCTTCCAGCCAGTCGCGGGCGGCAACCAGGGAATTGAAAGCCTTGACCTGATAGGAGGCCAATTCCGGTCGCATCAGGACGCTCTCAATCAGTTGGCCGAGCGCCGCATCGGTGGTGACGAAAACGATCCGGCTGTTGGGATGCGAGGTGTAGGCGCCGTAATTCAAGGCCGCCAGTTCGATCAGCGCGTCTTCCGTCAGCGTTGGGCAGACCTCATCCGGCAACTGATTGATGACGTAACTGCCCTCGTCAAAACGCGAATCGGCGTGCATGTTCCGCACCGAACCGATGAGATCGCGCGCCGTGACGGGAGCGGCAAAGCTGACCAGGACGCCATCCGGCTCCCAGGTGATTTGGTAAGACATCAAAATACCTTGTAACGAGATTGAATCGGGCCGATAACGACCATTGCCACCATGACCGTGTCGCCAATTTTTTGCGATGCTACCTGTAATTGAGCACTTGTGCATCCGGCAAGCGCAAAAAATCCGCCCGTTGCTGCGCCGAGCTTACAACTGCTTTTCGTCTTTCAGCCACTGGCTGACCGGTTCCGGCTGGTAGGCGACCATTTGGCCGAGCAGGCGTTCCGGGTCGCTATCGGTCAGCGCCATCGCCCGGTTCTGCGGGCGCAGAAAACCATCGGCGACGGCGCGGTCGAACATCGCCAGCAGCGGGTCGTAAAAGCCGTTGATGTTGAGGAGGCCCATCGGCTTGGCGTGAAAGCCGAGTTGCCCCCAGGTCAGGATTTCGCAAAATTCCTCCAAGGTGCCGAAGCCGCCGGGCAGGGCGATGAAACCATCGGCCAGTTCGGCCATGCGGGCTTTGCGGGTGTGCATCGAATCAACCACTTCCATGCGCGTCAGCGCCCGGTGATCAACCACCCGTCCGGCCACTTCCTTACCCATCAGCGCCGCCGGGATGACGCCGATGACCGTGCCGCCCGCAGCCAGACAGGCATCGGCCAGCGCGCCCATGAGGCCGATGTTGCCGCCGCCGTAGACCAGTTCGATGCCGCGTTGGGCGAGCAGGCGGCCAAGCTGCTCGGCGGCATGGCGGTAAAGCGGCGGCTGGCCGATGCTGGAGCCGCAGAAAACGCACAGTCGTTTCATGCCTGTTGTTCCGGGTAAAGCCGGAGGATGACGATTTCCGGCGGACAGTTGAAGCGGATGGGAAGCATGCTGGTGCCGACGCCAGCAGTCACGAAGGTCGGCGCGGGCGCGCCGGGAATCCAGCCGTAGGCGTGTTGGCGCGGTGAGCGTCCGGGAACGACCAGCGCGCCGACCAAGGGCAAACGCACCTGGCCGCCGTGCGTATGACCGGCAAAAGCGACCAGGGCGCGGGCGGGCAGCATTGTGGCGTTGGCCGGGTCGTGCATGATGACGATCAGCGGCGCGGCGGCGGGGATTTGAGCGAACGCCTGCGTCGGCTGGGCATGATCGGTCATGTCGTCGCCGATCCCGGCCAGCCACAGCGTTTGGGCCGTCGGCAGCGGCACGGCGGCGTTTTCCAGCACCGTGATGCCCGCCTGTTGCAGCGCCTGCCGCACCGCCTCGCCGTCGTACCACCAATCGTGATTGCCGAGGCTGGCGAAGACGCCGAGCGGCGCTTTGAGGCGGGCCAGTTCACTGGCGATGTCGGCCAGCGCCGCCGGCTCGCCGCCGAGCACGCCCTGAATGACGAAATCGCCGGGGAGCAGGATCAGGTCGGCATGACTGGCGTTGAGCCGGTCGACGACCTGGCGCAGCATCGGCAATCCGGCGTGTGGCGCGCCGGTATGCAGATCGGCGGCGACGGCAAGGGTCAGCGGCGGGCCGCGCCAGCCGGGCGCAGTCAGCGTCAGTTCGCGCTGCTGCAACCAGCCCGGCTCGAAGCCGACACTCCAGACGACCGCAGCGAGTACAGTCAGCCGGACAATCCAGCGCAGACGTTTCATGCGCCGCTCAGAAACCGCCCGTCTCCAGCCAGCGTTCGATCTGCGGCAGACGATCGGCGCCGAAGAAGGCTTCGCCGTCGATGACGACGTGCGGCGAGCCGAAAACACCCGCCGCCAGCGCCGTTTCGCATTCTGTCTTGAGGCGCGCCTTGAGTTCCGGCGTCGTCAGCGCCGCCGCCAGTTGCGCCCGGTCAGCGCCAGCGGCGGCGGCGAGGTCAAGCACGGTGTCGGGCGCTGAAATGTCACGGTCATCGACAAACAGGGCGCGATAAACGGCGTGG
Source organism: Azonexus sp. (assembly GCA_031277255.1). Classification (GTDB taxonomy): domain Bacteria; phylum Pseudomonadota; class Gammaproteobacteria; order Burkholderiales; family Rhodocyclaceae; genus Azonexus. The sequence continues at coordinate 9,827 of JAITMS010000129.1, read as the reverse complement.
GCGAAGGTTCTGGCCTGGCCGCAATCCTGGCCGTGCAGCCAGTAGTAGGCGCGGGCGGCGTTCTGGGTCGGCAGCGGAAAGCGGCTGGGCGGCTTGTAGGGAATGCCCATGAAGCGGGCCGAACGATGGAAATCCTTGACGATGTAACGCGCTCTGGCGCTGTCAGGGTTGGCCACCGGCGGCTGCGAGCCGGTGGCCTGAAAGATGACGCCGAGCAGAATTGGCCGCCAGCGCACCTTGCGCCCATGCCGGGCGGCGAGCGGGTCGATGCGCTCGCTCATCAGATAGCCGTAAGGGCTGGAAAAATCGAACCAGAAGTCGATCGGGGTTTTGTCGTTCATGCTTGTCTCCTTGGCAACAGCCTTTATTCATTGGCGATGGTACGCCCGATCACCAGCCGCTGGATGTCGTTGGCGCCTTCGTAGATCTGGCTGATGCGGACATCGCGGTAGATGCGCTCGACCGGGAAATCGCTGGTGTAGCCGACGCCGCCGTGGATCTGGATGGCGTCGGAGGCGATTTTTTCGGCGGCTTCCGAGGCGAACATCTTGGCCATCGAGGCTTCCTTGAGACAGGGCTTGCCCGCGTCCTTGAGGCTTGCGGCGCGCCAGACCATGAGGCGGGCGGCGTCGAGCAGGGTGTTCATGTCGGCGAGGCGGAAATTGACCGCCTGATGTTCGATGATCGGCAGGCCGAAAGTGACGCGCTCTTTGGCGTAGCGCACGGCGGCCTCGAAGGCGGCGCGGGCCATGCCGACGCTCTGGGCGGCGATGCCGATGCGCCCGGCTTCGAGGTTGGAGAGGGCGATCTTGTAGCCTTCGCCTTCCTTGCCGAGCAGGGCCGAGGCGGGCACGCGGCAATCCTCGAAAATGATCTGCACGGTGTCGGAGGCGTGCTGGCCCATTTTGTCCTCGGTGCGGCCGACGATGAAGCCCGGCGTGGCGGTGGGCACGAGAAAGCAGGAAATACCCTTCTTGCCCGCCGCCTTGTCGGTCACGGCAAAGACGATGGCGACCTGGGCGTGCTTGCCGGTGGTGATGAACTGCTTGACGCCGTTCAGGACGAAATCATCGCCGTCACGCTCGGCGCGGGTGGTGATGGCGGCGGCGTCCGAGCCGGTGTGCGGCTCGGTGAGGCAGAAGCAGCCGAGTTTCTCGCCGCGCGCCAGGGGCTTGAGCCATTCTTCCTTCTGCTGGTCGCTGCCGTATTTCTGGGTGATGCCGCAGGCCAGCGAATTCTGCACCGAGACGATGGTCGAGGTGGCGCCGTCGCCAGCGGCGATTTCTTCCAGCGTCAGCACCAGCGACATGTAATCCATGCCAGCGCCGCCCCATTCTTCCGGCACCACCATGCCGAGAGCGCCAAGGGCGCCGAGTTCCTTCAGCGCCTCGGCGGGGAAGGTGTGGTGCTTGTCCCATTCGGCGGCGAAGGGAGCGAGGCGTTCCTGAGCGAAGGCGCGCATGGCGTCGCGGATCATTTCCTGTTCGTGCGTGAGAATCATGGTGTTTTCTCCAGAGAAGTTTGTTGCCGGGTGGTCAGCCAGACGCCGACGATGACCAGAAAGCCGCCCAAGAGAACCGGCGGATCGAGGTGTTCGTCGAGCAGGAGCGCCGCTTGCAGCACGGCGAAGACCGGTACCAGATTGAGGAAGATCGAGGCGTGGCTGGCCCCCAGTTGGTGCACGGCGGCGGTAAACCAGGTGTAGCCGATGGCCGTGCCGAAAACGGCGAGGAACAGCATACTGCTCCACACCCGCCACGACCATTGGCCCGGCGCCACGCCGCCTTGGGCGAAGGCGGCAAGACCGAGCAGAATGGCCCCGGTCAGGCAGGCGTAGAGCGTCATCGAGAGCGGCGAGAACTGCCCGGCGACGCGCCAACTGATGAAGGTGTAAATGGTCCACGTCGCCACGCAGCCCATAATCAGCCATTCGCCGAGGCCGACCGAACCGGAGAGCAGCGCCAGCGGGTTGCCGTTGCCGACGACCAGAAGACAGCCGCCGAGGGCGACGGCGCAACCGAGCGCCTTCTGCGGATTGATGCGCTCCTTGCCGATCAGCCAGGCGATGAGGACGATGACCACCGGATTCAAGGCCACCACCAGCGCCCCACGGCCAGCGGGAATCCGTTGCAGGCCATAGAAAAAGCACAGGGCGTAAAGAAAAATACCGAAGAAGCCCAGCGCCCAGACCAGCCCCCATTCCCGCCGATTGCGCGGCAGCGGAATGTCGCGGCCGGAAATCAGCATCACCCCGGCGACGATCAGGCCCGCGACGACGAAGCGCACTGCCGCCACCGCCAGCGGCGCGGTCAGTTCCCCGGCGATGATCCGTCCGGCAATCCAGGTGCCGCCCCACATCGCCATAGCCAGAATCAGCTTGGCGTAGGTGAGGGGGCGGCGGGGCCGGGGGGCGCTGGCGGCATTCAAAGCATTTCCACCGCCAGCGCCGTCGCTTCGCCGCCGCCGATGCAGAGCGCGGCGACGCCGCGTTGCTGGCCGTATTTTTTCAAGGCGCCCAACAGGCTGACGACGATGCGCGCGCCGGAAGCGCCGATCGGGTGGCCGAGGGCGCAAGCACCGCCGTGGATGTTGACCCTGGCCGGGTCAAGCTTGAGATCGTGCAGGGCGGCCATGGTGACCACGGCGAAGGCTTCGTTGATCTCGAACAGATCGACCGATTCTGCCGTCCAGCCGGTTTTGGCGAACAGTTTTTGCATGGCGCCGACCGGGGCCGAGGGAAAGCGCGCCGGTTCCCCGGCGTTGGTGCTATGGGCGACGATGCGGGCGACCGGCTGCAAGCCCAACTGGGCGGCTTTCGAGGCGCGCATGAGGACGAGCGCGGCCGCGCCGTCGGAAATGGAGGAAGAATTGGCGGCGGTCACCGTGCCCTCTTTTTTGAAGGCCGGTTTGAGGGTCGGGATCTTGTCCACATTGACGGCAAACGGGCCTTCGTCCTTGTCAACCACGGTTTCACCCTTGCGCCCGCTGACGGTGACGGGGGCGATTTCCCACTTGAAACTGCCGTTATTGCTGGCTTCGATGGCGCGGGTGGTCGAGCGGACGGCGAATTCATCCTGCGCCTGGCGCGTAAAGCCGTAGCTGGCGGCGCATTCCTCGGCGAAAGTGCCCATCAGGCGGCCACGGTTTTCCTTGGAATAAGCGTCTTCGAGGCCATCCATGAACATGTGGTCGATGACCTGGCCGTGACCGAGACGATAGCCGCCGCGCGCCTTGGGCAGCAGGTAGGGGGCGTTGGTCATCGACTCCATGCCGCCAACCACGGCAACCTCATAAGAACCGGCGAGAATGCCGTCGTGGCCCAACATGGTCGCCTTCATGGCCGAGCCGCAGACCTTGTGGATGGTGGCGCAGCCCGCCGTCAGCGGCAGACCGGCCTGCAAGGCGGCCTGCCGGGCCGGAGCCTGGCCCTGACCGGCTTGCAGGACGCAACCCATGAGCACTTCGTCGACCAGACTGGCGTCGATGCCCGCCCGCTCAACGGCGGCCCGGATGGCGACCGCGCCGAGGTTGGCGGCGGTGAGACTGGCAAAAGCGCCCTGAAAGCTGCCCATTGGCGTGCGGGCGGCGGAAACGATGACGATGGGGTCTTGTGGCATGGCGGTACTCCTTGTCGTGTTGCGGTGAAAATTCAAAAAATCAGTCGTCGAGCGCCCGTAACGCCGCTGCGTAACGGACGGCCAGGTCGTCGGGGCGGTCGACGGTGATGCCGAGATCGTGCGCGTGACCATCCTTGAGACCATAAATCCAGCCGTGCACGATCAGTTGCTGGCCGCGTCGCCAGGCGTCCTGAACAATGGTGTTGTGGCAGACATTGACCACTTGTTCAAGGACATTGAGTTCACACAGGCGGTCATGGCGTTTTTCCGGCGGCAACTGGCCGATGGCGGCGGCGTGTTTGCTGCGCACGTCCTGAACATGGCGCAGCCACAGATCGACGATGCCGATGCGCGTCCGGTTGAGCGCCGCCAGCACGCCGCCGCAGCCGTAATGGCCGACGACCATGATGTGCTTGACCTTGAGCACATCGACCGCGTACTGGATCACCGACAGGCAGTTGAGGTCGGTATGGACGACGACATTGGCGACATTGCGATGAACGAACACCTCGCCCGGCAGAAGGCCGACGATCTGGTTGGCCGGGACGCGCGAATCGGAACAGCCGATCCACAGATATTCCGGCGCTTGCAGCTTGGCCAGACGGTTGAAATAGTCGGGATCAAGCTCGCGCATCTGCCGCGCCCAGGCCCGGTTGTAGTCGAACAGGTGGGAAAGGTTCTCGTTGCGGACTTCCTCCTCCGACCAGTGGTCGAGGTCGAGGGCGAAGACCATGACGTTCTCAGGCGGCGGCGAATCAGCCGGCGCTTCGCTGAAACCCAGTTCACGGTAGAGCTTCACGGCCAGACGCATGTTCGGCAGGGTGTCGAGCAACAGCCGCCGGTAGCCGCTGGCCTTGGCCGCCTTGATCGCCGCCAGCGCCAGCGCCCGGCCAATGCCCTGACGACGCCAGGCGGGATCGACATAGAGGCGCTTCATTTCGCAGCCGCCATCGGCAAGCGGGCGCAGGCCAACGCAACCGGCAGGCTGGCCGTCGACCTCGGCAAGGAATAGACGCCCTGCCGGCGCGGCATAAGCGCCGGGCAGCGTAGCCACTTCCTGAGCGAAATCGGGAAAACACAGATCGCCGCCGAGAGCAGCCCGGTAACTGTGGAAAAACTGGCGAACCTGCTCAAGGGCTTCCAGATCGTTGGCGCTGAGGACGCGCAGGGCCGGGGTCATGTGCTTTCTCCCGCGCTGGCTTCGGCCACGGGCGGGCGGGCGGCGAAATAATCGGGAGCGGCTTGGGTCATCGGGGTCTTGGCGAAGCGGAAGGGGAAGTATTTTAGTTCCCTCAAGGGCAAAGCGGCGTAAGCGTATTCTCCAATTCGTTACCGTATGGTAAGTTTTACTGCTTGCCCTTGAAGAATCTTTCATGCCCCTCCGTTTTCCCCACCCGGCCCCGCCGCCTGCTGGCGAGCGCAGCGAAGTCGCTCCCGGCGTTTTCTGGTTGCGGATGCCGCTGCCGTTTCAGCTCGATCACATCAACCTCTGGCTACTGAAGGACGGCGACGGCTGGATCATCGTCGACAGCGGCTTTGCCAACGACGCGGCGCGGGCCATCTGGCAGCGGATTTTCGCCAGCCTCGACGGGCCGGTGCGGCGGCTGATCGTCACCCACTTCCACCCCGATCACCTCGGCCTCGCCGCCTGGCTGATGGCGGAAACCGGGGCCGAACTGGCGATGACCGCCGCCGAATTCCTGACGGCGCACGCGGCCTGGCACGAAATCGGCGGTCATGGCACGCCCTTCATGCTGGAGCAGTTCCGCCAGCATGGGCTGGACGAGGAGCGCCTCGATCAGTTCGCCCGGCGCGGCCCCGGTTATCGCCGGGCGGTGCCGCGCCTGCCCGATCATTATTACCGCCTGTGCGGCGGCGATGTCATCGACATCGGCGGGCGCGGCTGGCAGGCGCTGATCGGCCACGGCCACGCGCCGGAGCACCTGTCGCTTTACTGCGCCGAAGCGGGCGTGTTAATTTCCGGCGATATGCTGTTGCCGAAAATTTCGACCAATATCAGTGTTTTCGCGGTCACGCCAAACGCCAATCCCCTGGCCTGGTATCTCGATTCACTGGCTGAACTGAACCGTGACATCCCCGCTGACGATACCCTGGCGCTGCCTTCGCACGGCTTGCCCTTTTATGGCATCGCCAACCGCGTTGCCGAGTTGCATGCCCATCACGCCGAACGCTTGCAGATGCTGGAACAGTGCTGTCAGGACGCGCCGCAGAGCGCTGCCAGCCTGCTTGAGGCGCTGTTTCCGCGGGCGCTCGACACGCAGCAAACCATGTTCGCCATGGGTGAGGCCATCGCCCATTTGAATTATCTGGAAGCAGCCGGACGGCTATCGCGTCGCGTCGATGCCGACGGCCGCATTCGATTTCAGCGGCCACCAGCACCAGCCGCTCACTGACCGAGGGAGTTTCACATGTCACAGCAAACGGAAGAAAAGAGCGTCACCCTGCCCAACCCCGCCGAAATGGCTAAAACCTACGCCGAAGTGGCGCAACGGGCCTCGCGGGTGATTACGCAATTCATGGAAAAAAAGACCAAGGAAGGCGTCCGCACGCCGACCGATGAACTCGGCGTCGCCCGCGCCTTCATGGATCTGTCGGCGCGGCTCCTGGCCAATCCCTACAAGCTGGCCCAGACCCAGATGAACATGATGTGGGACTACTTCTCGCTGTGGCAGAACACCTCGATGAAAATGATGGGCGTCCCGGTGCAGGCCCCCGTAGCGGCGCCGAAAAAAGGCGACAACCGCTTCAAGGACGAGGAATGGGAAGGGCATTTCCTGTTCGACTTCGTCAAGCAGTCCTACCTCATCACCGCCCGCCATCTGCATGACACCGTGGCGGGCGCCCAAGGTCTGGACGAGGGAACGCAGCAGAAGGTCAACTTCTTCACCCGCCAGTACATCGACGCGCTGTCGCCCTCCAATTTCGCCCTGACCAACCCGGAAGTCTTCCGCGAGACGCTCAAGAGCCGCGGCCAGAATCTCATCAAGGGCTTGAACAATCTCTTGCAGGACGTGGAGTCCGGCGACGGCAGGCTGCGCATCCGCATGACCGACACCACCGCCTTTGAAATGGGCAAGAACGTCGCCACGACGCCGGGCAAGGTCATTTTCCAGAACGAACTGTTCCAGTTGATCCAGTACGACCCGCAAACGCCGGATCAGTACAAGAAGCCGCTGCTCATCGTGCCGCCGTGGATCAACAAGTACTACATCCTCGACCTGCGCGAGAAAAACTCCTTCGTCAAATGGGCGACCGATCAGGGCCACAGCACCTTCATCATGTCCTGGGTCAATCCCGACGAAAAGCTGGCCAAAAAGACCTTTGAAGACTATCTCCTCAACGGCTCGCTCGAAGCCTTGAAGCAGGTCTGCGCCCATACCGGCGAGGACAGCGTCAACCTCGTCGGCTACTGTCTCGGCGGCACGCTCCTGATGACCATGCTCGCCTGGATGGCGGTCAAGAAAGACAAGCGGGCCAATTCGGCGACCTTCTTCACTTCCATGATCGACTTCGCCGAACCGGGCGAACTCGGCGTTTTCATTGATGAAGACGCGGTCAGCGGGCTGGAAAAGAAGATGAACGAGCGCGGCTACCTCGAAGGCTCGGAAATGGCCGGCACCTTCAACATGCTGCGCGCCAACGACCTGATCTGGTCCTTCGTCGTCAACAACTACCTGATGGGCAAGGAACCCTTCCCCTTTGACCTCCTCTACTGGAACTCCGACTCGACCCGGATGCCGGCGGCGATGCACAGCTACTACCTGCGCAACATGTACCTCGCCAACAAACTCAGGGAGCCGGGCGGCATCACCCTGGACGGCGTCAAGATCGACATCGGCAAGGTCAAGACCCCGTGCTACTTCATCTCCACCATCGAAGACCACATCGCGCCGTGGAAAAGCACCTACATGGGCGCCCGCCTGCCAAGCGGCCCGGTCAAGTTCGTCCTCGGCGGCTCCGGCCACATTGCCGGCATCGTCAACCCGCCCGTCGCCAACAAATACGGCTACTGGATCAACGAAGCCAGCGACGGCAACCTGCCGGAAAGCCCGGAAGACTTCCTCGCCGGCGCCACGCAAAACCCCGGTTCCTGGTGGACGCACTGGCACCAGTGGCTCACCACCCTGCCGGGCGGCTCGGCCAAGGTCAAAGCGCGGCAGCCGGAAGCTGGCCCGCTCAAAGTCATCGAACCCGCCCCCGGCAGCTACGTCAAATTCCGCCTGGACGCGAAGAAGGCCGCCTGAACGAAGTTTTCTCTGGTTCAAGCGAAAAGGGAGGCCCCTCGCGGCCTCCCTTTTTCATGGCCGCGTTCGTTGAGCAGATTTGCGGTCAGGGCGGTTTTGCCGCAAGTGCAAACACGCCCCAATACCGTTCGCCCTGAGCTTCGCCTGCCATGAGCTTGTCGAATGGTCGAAGGGCGGTGCGGAGAGAGAATCTGGAGGCTTGAACCGGGCTTCGCCTGTCCTGAGTTTATCGAAGGGACAGGCGAAGCCCGAACGGGAGTGTAAGCCGCGCACGGGTATTGCAAGGCGGTTGACCAAAACGAAATACTTGCCCCCAAACCCTTTGCCGCCCTGTGCACGAAGAAAAAATATCCCGATTGCCCATAATGCCCGCTCCGCGCAATAAACTTCGCTGAAATTCACTGGAGAAACACGCCATGAAAAAAACTGCGTTCCTCTTTGCCCTGTCTCTGGTCATATCAGCATGCGCACAAGATGAAACAGCCAAAATCCGCATGGCTGCCGAACAAGGCGACGCAGCAGCGCAAAACAATCTTGGCTTGATGTACGCCAAAGGCGAAGGCATCACTCAGGATGATGCGCAAGCCGTTGCCTGGTTTACCAAGGCCGCCGAGCAGGGCTATGCCGATGCCCAGAACAATCTTGGCATTATGTATATGGATAACTGGGGAATCGTCCGCAACACCATGCTTGCCGCAGTGATCGACCAAACACTGGGCAGTGAGCGGGAGGACGGCGCGAAAGCCGTATTCTGGTTTCGAAAAGCAGCCGAGCAGGGCCACGCCGACGCGCAATGCAATCTTGGCATTATGTATCACTTCGCCAAGGGCGTTGAGCAAGACTGGGCACAGGCCGCTGACTGGTATCGCAAATCTGCGGAGCAGGGCAGCGACTGTGGCCAATTTCACCTCGGCTATTTATACGATGATGGTTTGGGTGTTCCCAAACACATTGCCCAAGCCACGGTCTGGTATCGCAAAGCCGCTGAACAAGATAATAGCTATGCAAGAGAAAGGCTGGATGCATTATGCAAGGAGAAAAATTATCCGGCTTGCAATACCGATGATTCGATGATGGCACAGGCAACGGCAGCGCAGGAAAAGGCTTTGTCCGAATTGCGCGCCGCCGCTGAACAAGGCGATGCGGCTGCGCAATTTGAGCTTGGTGCCGCCTACGACAAGGGCGAAGATATTGCCGAAGACGATGCGCAGGTGATTGTCTGGTATCGCAAGGCTGCCGAGCAGGGCAATGCCGATGCCCAGTTTTACTTGGGTCGAAAGTATTATTGGGGTGCGGGCGGCGTATTCAGGGATTGGGCGCAAGCAGTGGCCTGGACGCGCAAATCCGCCGCACAAGGGCACGCAGCGGCGCAAACCGGGCTTGGCCAGATGTATGAGCAGGGGGAGGGCGTCACCCAAAATTACGCGCAGGCCATGGACTGGTATCGCAAGGCGGCGGAACAGGGAGATATTCTGGCGTCTTCCCTGCTTGGCCGGATGTATGAGAACGGCCGCGGTGTTGCCATGGACAAGGCGCAGGCCGTGACTTGGTATCGCAAGGCTGCTGAAGGCGGCTTGCTCAATGCCACTGCACTTGAAGAGCTATGCGCGGAGAAAAGTTACCCTGATTGTCCGTGATGTCTGTGTTTGCTCGGGCGGAATAACGATCATGGCGGCAATAAAAACTGCAAGCGTGGCACGGTGGATGACATTCATATCAGTACGTTTACGCCTACGGCGCTGTCTCGCCACAAGATGGACAGTTCGACTCCTTGGTGCTGCCTCACGTCAATAGCGTGTGCATGCAGATATTTCTCGATGAAGTCGCTCACCGTCACGCCAACGAAAATATCATCATGGTGCTTGACGGCGCCGGGTGGCATCGCAGCCAGCGCTTCAAGTTGCCTGACAATCTGCGTCTGCACTTCCTCCCGCCGTACTCTCCC
>JAITMS010000128.1 GCA_031277255.1 Azonexus sp. | reverse complement strand
GCCAAACTGGCTGGTGGACGCCGTGGGCGGCAACATGAGCAAAACCACGGCGCTGGGGTCTCGCCTGTTCGCCGCCTTCGCCGAAAGCGGGATGTTACTCCTCATCGAAAACTGGGGGGCAGGAGCGCATTATATCGCCGACAACGGTGACGGTACTTTTCGCCTGCCCGATCTGCGCAACACCTTCGCCCGCGCGGCGGCAGGGGCGATTGATCCGGACATTGCAAATGTAAGATGGATTGGAAGCTGGCAGGGGGATGCGATACGGAACATCACCGGCAGTTATACCCCGTCTGGTATGAACACGTCGTCTACCGGTCGCGGATTCTACGGCGGCAGCTTATCGAGTGAATGGTCTGGCGCGTTAAAGCAAGTCAATCTTAGTACAACAGAATATGTGCTGCGGGGCAGCGATGCCAAATACCAATCCGCGCGTCTGGATTTCGATGCTTCTCTTGTCGTCCCCACCGCGTGGGACAACCGCCCGCAGAATACCGCCTACTACCCTCGAATCCATGTCTGAATCACACGTGCAGGCGGGGGAAATAAGCCGTATGGCATGGCGCGGTTTCCATCGAAATTCGTGGGGTACCGTGTGCGTTGTCTGTAACTGGATCGCCGGTAGTCGACGGGCCGTATTGAGCGTTTACCCCGTAGGCAGCACCATTCCAATTACCGGGGGATGTGCAGTATCCGCTTACGCCTGGTGGCGGGCCGTGCCGGTGGCCCTGCATCGTATCAGCCTTGTAGCTTCCCACCCCTCTTGCATTTGCAATGATCCGTTCACTAAACCCGTTTAATGGTCAGCCCGCGCCCAAGCCGTCACCATGCAGCTTCCGCACCGGAAAACGGCAGCGGTAGCCAGATTGCCCCCAGCCACAATATCCCCACCTCGAACCGGAGATCACGATGAGCACCAAGACCTACCATCAACTCGACGCCTACGGCTGTTATGTTTTCAGCGCCGAGGCACGGGCCTTCCCCGATGACCCGGAAAACTACAACATCCCCGGCGACGCGATCACCATCGCCCCGCCCATCGCCTCGTCTGGCAGCGTCGCCCGCTGGACGGGGAGCGCCTGGGAAATCGTCGCCGACCACCGGCGCGACACCTTGTACCGGATCGCTAGCGGCCAGACCTACAGCATCGGCGCTGACGCCGAAGGCCAGAGCTACAACGGCCTCGGCCCGATCCCCGAATGGCTCTCGGAGACGCCGCCACCGCCCGCGCCGCCGACGCTTGAGCAGTTGCAAAAGCAGTTCACCGACTTGATGCAAGGCCATCTCGACAGCACGGCACAGCAGCGGGGTTATGACGGCATTCTCTCCTTGTGCAGTTACTACGGCTCCCAGAACCCGCAGTTCAACGCCGAAGCCATCGCCGGGCTGGCCTTCCGCGATGCCGTCTGGGTCTACGGTAATCAAGTGCTGGCCGACGTGCTGGCCGAGCAGCGGGAGATTCCGACACCGGATGAACTGATGTCGGAAGTCCCACAAATCAACTGGCCGACCTGAGTCTGTCAGCGACCGGCCCGGATGGCCGCCTTCTGCGCCCGCCCCAGTGCCGAGCGGGCGAGCTTCCTCGCCAGTTCCCGCCCATCCGGGTGGTATAGCGCAAGAGCATCCGCGTATCCTTGTGGCCGGTGATCTTGGCCAGCTCATGCAGGCCAAACACCGAAGCCAGCCGTGATGTCGCCTCATGCCGCAGATCATGCAGGCGCAGATTTTTGAAATAAGCCGGATGCGCCCGGCGGCCATGCCTCCGGCACAATGCCTCATACCCCGCCCGCGCCCGCGAACAGGCGCGGCCAAAAGCGTGCGTCAGCGCCTCCGGCGTCATGGTGAACACCGCCCCCCGCGCCGGGCGTGAGGCGAGATGCCGGGCCAGGCTGACCTGTGCCCAGGGCGTCAGCGGCACGCTGCGCGGTTCGCCGTTCTTGGTTTGCGGCAGCCACACCGTCGCCCCGCGCAGGTCGACATGTTCCCGGCGTAAACCGCAGAGTTCCGCCCGGCGCATCGCCGTCTCCACCGCCAGCGTCAGCAGCACCGGCAACTCGCTCGATTGGGTCGAGCGCAGCAGCCATTCAAGTTCCGAACGCGGGCAATCGGCTATCGGCACGCCATTCAGTCGGATCGCCGTGTACAGCCGCCGCTGCCGGGCGTCAGCCACGCTCGGCAGGCGGCAGAGCTGTACCGGATTGACCAGCGACGGCCAGCCCCAATCTTTCCTCAACACCGTAAAAACGTGTGAGAGAAAAGCCAGACGGCGCACCACGGTGGCTGGTTTGCAATCGACGATCCAGCCGTCGCGCAGGGCGGCGACATCGGTATTACGGATGCGATCCACCGGACGCGCCGCGAGCCGTGTCGACAGCCAGCGCCGGGCGAGCGAGCGGTCGGTATGGGCGGATTTTTTAGCGGGCGAGATTTCGGCCAGGTAGCGGGCAATGACAGCGGACAGGGTCGGCGGATTCGGACGGCGAAGTTTCATGGCAAGGCTCTCTTTCGGGGTGGAAAGAGGGGATTCTTGCCCTTGAGTCAAAGGTCGGGGGCTGGAACATTGCAAATGCAAGAGGGATCGGTTCGTGGCAGGGAGATGCGCTGCAAAACATCACCGGCAGGTTGGCTAAAAACACCAACTTTGGACTTGTGCTTCCTGACACTGTGACCGGTGCTGTCGTATCCGGTGCATTTGGGTTGGATCAAAAGCTGGCGGCTGGGACTGAAGGATCGACCGCCACCCAGTACTACGCAGTCAATTTCGATGCCTCGCGCGTTGCGCGCACGTCGACCGAGACGCGCGGAGCTAATACCGCCTACTATCCGCGCATCCATGTCTGAATCACACATGCAGGCGGGGGAAATAGGCGGTATGACACGGCGCGGTTTCCGCATTACCGCTGGTATCCGTCGAAGTGAAGTCGTTAGGGTAGTCGCTAAAAAACGCCTTCGCAGATCCGGTCTGCGCTGTTAAGCGATACCCAAGCCAGATAGTGTGGGAATGGCTCTTGATAGTGTCGGCCTTGTAGCTACCAACCCCTCTCGCATTTGCAATGTCACGTTCACTAAACCCGTTTAATGGTCAGCCTCGCGCCCAAGCCGCATCATCCCCGTCAGGCTTCAGGGCAACCCACCCTGAAACCCAAAAAAGACGGGCGACTGCCCTGGCGTTGCGAGCGCCAAAGCAGCCCCCGACATTGCAGAAGCAACCTGCAAGCCAGGCGAAGACCCGCCACTCGGTACCGAGCGCGGTCGAGCCTATCAAAACTGCAAAAGGCTTGCACCCAATGAAAGACATCCGCTGTACCACTTGCTCAAAAAAACTTGCCGAAGGGGAATTTTCCCGCCTCATCATCAAATGCCCGCGTTGCAAAACGCTGAACCACCTGAACGCCCGGAGCGTCACACCCCCTGAGCGTCACCGAGCGCCTTTGACCAAAAAGGAAACGCTCCGTGAAACCCGCAAAAAACCGCATCCCGCCTGACCACAACCCGCCCACACGCGCCTTGCTCCGCTACTTCGGCGGCAAATGGGCCATCGCCCCCTGGGTGCTCGCCCATCTCCCGCCGCATCGCATCTACGTCGAGCCCTTTGGCGGCGCAGCCAGCATCCTGCTGCGGAAGCCAAGGAGCAAGATCGAGGTCTACAACGATCTCGATGAAGAGATCGTCGGCATCTTCCGCGTCGTACAGGACCCGGCGCAGTGTGCTGCCTTGATGCGGCGGCTCCGCCGCACACCGTATTCCCGCCGCGAGTTCGAGCTGGCGTTCCAAGCCAGCGCCGATCCGGTTATCCGGGCGCAACGGGCGATCACGCGCGCCTATCAATCGTTTCATCATGAGGCCCTGTTCAACCCGAAAAAGACCACCTTCGCCGATGCCCGCCACCGCACCGGCGGCCACAGCAAGGCGCATGAGTGGATGAACTATCCGCGAAGCCTTGCCGCCGTCTCGCGCCGTTTGCGCGGCGTGGTAATCGAATGCCGCGACGCCCGCGAGGTGATCCGCGCCCAGGACTGCCCCGACACCTTGTTCTTCGTCGATCCGCCTTATGTCCCCTCCACGCGCAGTTCGGCAGGCTACCGCTGCGAGCTGACCGAGGCCGATCACATTGCCCTGCTCGACCAACTCAAGGCCGTCAAGGGCATGGTGGTGCTGGCTGGCTACCCATCCGACCTCTACGACAGCGCCTTGAAAGGCTGGAAACGCGTCGAGCGCGGTCACTACGCGGCAGGCAGCCTCAAGCAACGCACCGAAGTGCTGTGGATTTCACCACGGGCGGTGAAAGCGAAGTCAAGTACCTGACGCCCGCACAAACAAGCAGAAAGAACTTGGCTGTGCGGGCCAACAGCGCGTCAATGCTGCTGTCACAACGCCACTGGAGAAAGCCATGAACGACTACGCCAAGCACCAAACCGAATACGCCAAGCGCAACGCGCGGGAAGCACTGGACAACGCCCGCGCCACCGTGGCCCGCGCCTTGCTCGAAATCGATCGCTACATCGAACGGTACGAGGAAGCCGAAACCCTGCACAACAAGGCTGACGTGATGAATTGGACGCTCTCTCACCTGGCCGGGTACATCGGCAACAACGCCCGCCTCGACCTGCTCGCCCGCGCCCAGGCTGAACTGATCCGGGCCGATGCCATGAATCGGAGCGGCACATGAATACCCGCTTCAAAACAGGCCAGCGCGTCGCCTACATCATCGAGCGCAACTTCAGCGCCGGATATGGCGACACGCGCAAGGTTCAAGTACGCCGCCAAGGCATCGTCAAAGGCTGGCGCGACGGCGCGGTGATCGTCCTGCACAAGGCGGGATACACCGAACAGATTGCCGAGCACCTGCTGCAAGCCATCGTCTGACAATCAACAACCGGAGAAGACCATGAACACGACTGAACAAACCCTGCTTGACTACCTTGGCGGCTACATCCGCACCCATCCCGCCGTGCGGGAGCACATCATCAACCACCCAGACTGGCAGCGCCTGGCGCAACAAGAACTCGACCGCCGCGCCGCCCGCTTCCTCGACATCCTGCCAGAAGCCGAACTACAAGCCATCGCCACCGGCCAGGTCAACCTGCCCAACCTGGTCAAAACCCTGCCAATCTGATTTGCCACCAAAACCAAAAAGGCCACCGCGAGGTGGCTTTTTTTACGCCCACGACCGCTTAAATTACAATTCTCTTTCACCCACTGAAAATTTCCGAAGCGGCATTTATCTCACTAATTCAACCAAATTTATCGCGCGCCGCTACACTCACCGTCACGCCAACGAAAATATCATCATGGTGCTTGACGGCGCCGGGTGGCATCGCAGCCAGCGCTTCAAGTTGCCTGACAATCTGCGTCTGCACTTCCTCCCGCCGTACTCTCCC
>JAITMS010000075.1 GCA_031277255.1 Azonexus sp. | reverse complement strand
GAGCGTTTTGATGAGAGAGAACACGCCCTCTCCCACAAGGGGAGAGGGGAGTAAAAAACGCTCCAAGCGAACAGGGGCGCTACAGCGGCGTCAGTTCCAGATCAACGCCGCCATCGGGGCGCAGGCGCGGCATGCCGCTCAGGGAACCGGCGTCGGCTGATGTCGCCGGTTGGCCACGGGCGGCGACAACTCGATTGACCCGGCGCAGGCGGTCAATCATGCGCGCCAAGAGTGAATGCCGCATCTGCTCGTGCAATTCTTCCGAGGACAGAGCCAGCGCCGAGGCGTTGATTTCGAGGAGCAGCGTCGGCTCCAGCGTCACCGCCGTGGCGTGGCGCAGATCGCTGACCGGATGCAGAAAAGCCATCTCGCCGACCGGCTCGCCGGGGCCGAGGCGGGCCAGCACGCGGCCATCAATCGAAATTTCAACCGAGCCGCTGATGATGATGCCAAACAGCCTGTTGCGCTCGCCTTCGCGGACAATCGCCACCTGCGGCGGCACCTCGCGCCAGACCGAAACGCGCAGCACCTCCCAGATTTCGATGTTCTCGAACTCGGTGAAGAAATGGAGTTTTCTCAGCCTCTGGAAATTCTCGGTATCTCTTTCCGTCTCGTCTTCTTCGAGAATCTGGTAGCGCACCGTCGACAGATCCTTGGCGAACTCGACGCCGTTGCGGTAGCGGCTGTACAGGTCTTTTTCCAGCGCCCGCTTGAGGATGGCGTTGAGTTTTTCCGGCAGATTGGGGTTGAGGCCGGTCACCGCTGGCGGATCGGTATTGATGATGCGGTAGATCAGCGTCGCCTGATTGGTGGCGCGGAACGGCAGACGCCCGGTCAGCAACTGGAACAACACGACGCCAAGCGAATAGAGATCGGTTTTCTGGTTGAGCGGATAGCCCTTGATCTGCTCCGGCGACATGTAGGCGGGCGAGCCGACGCCCATGATGAAAGTCGAATCGCGGTCAAGATCCTTGTTCATGTTGAGGGCCAGGCCGAAATCGGCGATTTTGGCCTCGTCATTGGCCCCGACCAGAATGTTGGCCGGTTTGATGTCGCGGTGGATGATGCCCTGACGGTAGGCGGCGTCGAGGGCGATGCAGCATTTGAAAATGATGCTGATGGCGCGGTGCATCGGCAGCAGCTTGTCGATGCGGATGTGCTGTTCGAGGCCGAAGCCATCGACGTGCTCCATGACCAGATAGGCGAAATCTTCTTCAACCACGGCGTCGTAGACACGGACGATATTGGGATGATTGAGACGCCGCGCGACCAGCCCTTCATTCTGGAACAGCTTGCGCATGCGCCGTGAAACGACCGCCGAATTGCTGCCGAACTGGATGACCTTGACCGCCACCTGCCGTTCGCTGCCGGGTTCTTCGCACAGATAGACGGTGGCCGTGGCGCCCTTGCCCAATTCACGCAGCACCCGGTATTTGCCGATCGCTTCCACGCCCGTTATTCCGATTGAGATGGGCGGAATCGTAGCACGATGGAAGCATCCCGACGGCAACGCCGGTTTTTTCGTGACCGCCCTTGAAAAACCCGCCAGCGCCCCCAGCTATCACGGCAGCTTTGTTTGGAGAATCCCCGTATGCCCGCATCCGAAAATCCGCAGGAAACACCGCTGGCCGCAGAACCCGCCAGCGAAAACGCCGTCGCCGCCGAGCCGAGCCTGGAAGAACAAATCCGCGCCCTCGAACAAAAGGCCGCCGAACACCACGACGCCTGGCTGCGCGCCAAGGCGGAAGGCGAAAATATCCGCCGCCGCGCCCAGGAGGATATTGCCAAGGCGCATAAATTCGCCGTCGAGAAATTCGCCGGTGAATTGCTGGCCGTCAAGGACAGCCTCGAAGCGGCGCTCGCCGTCACCGAGCAGACGGTCGACAGCTTCCGCACCGGCGTTGAACTGACCTTGAAGCAACTGGTCGCCGCCTTTGAGAAAAATGCGCTGCGCGAAGTCGATCCGGCGGGCGAGAAATTTGATCCGCACCAGCATCAGGCCATCGGCATGGTCGATTCGGATCAGGAAGCCAACACCGTCGTCACCGTGATCCAGAAAGGCTATCTGATTGCCGAGCGCGTGCTGCGTCCGGCGCTGGTCATGGTCGCCAAGCCAAAAACTTAGATTCGCCGCCAACTTGAAATCGGGCGTCCCGCCCCCAACTGGCGAACATCACATTTTCAGTATTCAACCAAGGAAACCAACATGGGCAAAATCATCGGCATCGACCTCGGCACCACCAACAGTTGCGTCGCCATCATGGAAGGCGGCACGCCAAAAGTCATCGAAAACTCTGAGGGCGCGCGCACCACGCCGTCCGTCATCGCCTACGCCGAAGACGGCGAAGTGCTCGCCGGCGCGCCCGCCAAGCGGCAGGCGGTGACTAATCCGAAAAACACGCTGTACGCCGTCAAGCGCCTGATTGGCCGCCGTTTTGACGAAAAGGAAGTGCAAAAGGACATCAGCCTGATGCCCTTCAAGATCGTCAAGGCCGACAATGGCGACGCCTGGGTCGAAGCGCGCGACAAAAAAATCGCCCCGCCGCAGGTTTCCGCCGAAGTGCTGCGCAAAATGAAGAAAACGGCTGAGGATTATCTCGGCGAAGAAGTCACCGAGGCGGTCATCACCGTTCCTGCCTATTTCAACGACAGCCAGCGTCAGGCGACCAAGGACGCGGGCCGCATCGCCGGTCTGGAAGTCAAGCGCATCATCAACGAGCCGACCGCCGCCGCCTTGGCCTTCGGCATGGACAAAGTCTCCGGCAAGGACAAGAAAATCGCCGTCTATGACCTGGGCGGCGGCACCTTCGACATTTCGATCATCGAAATCGCCGATGTCGACGGCGAAAAGCAGTTTGAGGTGCTCGCCACCAACGGCGACACGTTCTTGGGCGGCGAGGACTTCGACCAGCGCCTGATCGACTACATCATCGACGAATTCAAGAAGGAATCCGGCGTCAATCTCAAAGCCGACGTGCTCGCCCTGCAACGCCTCAAGGAAGCTGCCGAGAAGGCCAAGATCGAACTGTCTTCCGGCCAGCAGACCGAAATCAACCTGCCCTACATCACGGCGGATGCTTCCGGCCCGAAACACCTGGCGATCAAGATCACCCGCGCCAAGTTCGAGGCGCTGGTCGAAGATCTGGTCGACCGTTCCATCGAGCCGTGCAAAATCGCCCTGAAGGACGCGGGCTGCAAGGTCAGCGACATCGACGACGTGATTCTGGTCGGCGGCCAGAGCCGGATGCCCAAGGTGCAGGACAAGGTCAAGGCGTTTTTCGGCAAGGAGCCGAGGAAGGACGTCAACCCCGATGAGGCCGTCGCTGTCGGCGCCGCCATTCAGGGCGGCGTGCTGCAAGGCGATGTCAAGGACGTGCTGCTGCTCGATGTGACGCCCCTGTCACTCGGTATCGAGACGCTGGGCGGCATTATGACCAAGCTGATCCAGAAGAACACGACCATCCCGACCAAGGCCAGCCAGGTCTTCTCGACCGCCGACGACAATCAATCGGCGGTGACCATCCACGTACTGCAAGGCGAGCGCGAAGTCGCCTCCGGCAACAAGAGCCTCGGCCAGTTCAACCTCGAAGGCATCCCGCCCGCCCCGCGCGGTATGCCGCAGATTGAAGTGACCTTCGACATCGACGCCAACGGCATCATGCACGTCACGGCCAAGGACAAGGCCACCGGCAAGGAAAACAAGATCACCATCAAGGCCAACTCCGGTCTGTCCGAGGACGAAATCCAGCGCATGGTCAAGGACGCCGAGCTGCACGCCGAAGAAGACAAAAAGGTGCACGAACTGGCGGACGCCCGCAACCAGGCCGACGGCATGGTGCACATGGTGCGGAAGTCGCTGACCGAATATGGCGACAAGCTCGACGCCGCCGAAAAGGAGAAGATCGAAGCGACAATCAAGGAAGTCGAAGCGGTGCTGCGCGATGGCGACAAGGACGCCATCACCGCCAAAACCGAGGCGCTCGCCACCGCCGCCCAGAAGCTCGGCGAGAAGATGTACGCCCAGCAGCAGGCTGAAACCGCCGCTGGCGCCGCCAACGCCGAAGCGCCGTCAGGCGGCGAAAAAACCGTTGAGGGCGATGTCGTCGATGCTGAATTCACGGAGGTAGAGAAGGACAAGAAGTAATTCCATTAACGGAATAAGCCCCAAGCCGCGCCGCAGCGCCGAGATCGCCGGATTTTCCGGCGCTCTCGGCGTCTGCTTTTGTCACATCACGAGTCAAACCCATGCCCAAACGCGATTTTTACGACATTCTCGGCCTCAGCCGCGACGCCACCGAAGACGACATCAAAAAGGCCTACCGCAAGTTGGCCATGAAGTATCACCCCGACCGCAATCCCGATAACCCGGCGGCGGAAGAAAAATTCAAGGAAGCCAAGGAAGCCTACGAAATTCTCTCGGATGGGCAAAAACGCGCCGCCTACGACCAGTTCGGCCACGCCGGCGTCGACCCGCAGGCCGGCATGGGCGGCGGTGGTGGCGGCGGTTTTGCCGACGCCTTCGGCGGCATCTTCGACGAAATTTTCGGCAGTCGCGGCGGCGGCGGCGGGCGCTCCAACATCTACCGCGGCGCCGATCTCCGTTACAACCTCGAAATCACGCTCGAACAGGCGGCGCGCGGCACCGAAACGAAAATCCGCATCCCGACCATGGAAATCTGCGAACCCTGCCACGGCAGCGGCGCCAAAGCCGGCAGCGAGCCGAAAACCTGCCCGACCTGCAACGGTTCCGGCCAGGTGCGCTTGCAGCAGGGCTTTTTCTCCATTCAGCAGACCTGCCACAAATGCTACGGCACCGGGCGCTTCATCGCCGACCCGTGCAAGAGTTGCGGCGGCGCGGGGCGCATCAAACAGCACAAGACGCTGGCGGTGAAAATTCCCGCCGGCGTTGATGAAGGCGACCGCATCCGCCTGGCTGGCGAAGGCGAGCACGGCGTCAATGGCGGCCCGCCGGGCGACCTCTACGTGCAGATTCACCTCAAGCAGCACCCGGTCTTTACCCGCGACCACAACGACCTTCATTGCGAGATGCCGATTTCCTTCACCACGGCGGCGCTCGGCGGCGAAATCGAAATTCCCACCCTCGACGGCGCGGCGGATGTCAAAATTCCGCCGGAAACCCAGACTGGCCGCATCTTCCGCCTGCGCGGCAAGGGCATCAAAGGCGTCCGCAGCCACACCCACGGCGACCTGATGTGCCACGTCGTCGTCGAAACGCCGGTCAGCCTGACCGACCGCCAGAAGGAATTGCTGCGCGAACTGGAAGAAACCAGCCGCGCCAGCGGCGCCAAACACAATCCGCGCGCCAAATCGTGGATGGACAAGGTCAAGAAGTTTTTTGGCGAATAATCCGCTAGCCGGAGGCGTTTTGAGCGGCGTTGCCTCCGTATTGACAGGCGATTGCCCGTTGACGCATCGCTGCTGCTAGAATTTCCTTATTTATTTGGGGGGAATACCATCATGCGCATCCTGAAGCGGCTGGCGGCAGCCAGCGCCCTTGCCCTTGCCGCCTGGCACGGCAGTGCCGAGCCAGGCGTTACCGACAACAGCGTGACGATCGGCATGTCGGTTCCACTGACCGGGCCGAGCGCAGTCTACGGCCTCGATATGCAAAAAACCATCACCGCGTATTTCGAGCAAATCAACAAGGCTGGCGGCATCAATGGCCGCAAACTCGAACTGGCCGTTGTCGACGATGGTTACGAAACGGAACGCATGGTCGCCAACACCCGCAAGCTGATCGACGAGAACAAGGCTTTTGCCCTGCTCGCCTACTACGGCTCCAGCCCGACCACCGAAGCCATGAACAAGGTTTTCGGCCCGGCCAAGGTGCCGCTGGTCGGCAGCATTTCCGGCGCCCCCTCCCTGCGCGAGTCAATCGGCAAAAACCCGAATAGCCGCTACATGTTCAATGTCCGCGCCAGCTACGCCGAGGAGACGGAAATCATCGTCAAACAACTCGTTTCCCTGGGGCTGACAAAAATCGCCGTCTTCTACCAGAACGACGGTTACGGCCAGTCCGGCCTCGACGGCGTCAGCGATGCGCTGAAAAAGCACGATCTGAGGCCGGTCGCCGCTGGCGCCATCGAACGCAACTCGCTCGATGTCGGCAAGGCGGTGGACGCCATCGCCAGGACAAAGCCCCAGGCGGTCGTGACCGTCTCGCTGTACAAACAGACGGCGGCCTTCATCCGGGCCATGAAAAAGACCGGCCAGAATCCGATGTTCATGTCCTTGTCGTCCATCGACGCCGAGCGGCTGGTCGAAGAACTGGGTAAAGACGCCCGCGGCGTCGGCATCTCGCAAGTCGCGCCCTACCCCTGGAATGACACGGTGCCGGTGGTGCGCGAGTATCAGAGCCTGGTCGCCAAGCCCGACGTTTACACCTACTACGGCATGGAAGCCTACCTCATGGCGCGCACCCTGGTCGAAGGTCTGCGCCGCGCTGGCCGCGATCTCTCCCGCGAAAGACTGGTCAGCGCGCTGGAAAGCATGAACCCCGCCGACCTCGGCGGCTACCAGATCAACTACTCACCCTTCAGCCGCCAGGGTTCCCGCTTCGTCGAACTGACCGTCATCGGCTCCGGCGGGCGGGTGTTGCGCTAATCAGTTCAGACCGTAGGATGGGTGGAGCCGCAGGCGATACCCATCGTTGCGGCGTGTGGAAATGCGGGTTGATGGGTTTCGCTACGCTCTACCCATCCTTGTATTATCAATTTGCCTTGAATTGCAAGGTAAGGCAGAGCGACTGGACGCCGTACCCATCCTTGGGTTTCCAAGCCTGTGGTGTAGATTTCTGCGCCAGTCGC
>JAITMS010000124.1 GCA_031277255.1 Azonexus sp. | reverse complement strand
TCAGCAGTCAGCAGTCAGCAGTCAGCAGTCAGCAGTCAGCAGTCAGCAGTCAGCAGTCAGCAGTCAGCAGTCAGCAGTCAGCAGTCAGCAGTCAGCAGTCAGCAGTCAGCAGTCAGCATTGGATATGGTTCTTCCAAAAAGTTCCGTGCCATATTGGAAAAAACCGCTCAAGCCATTCTGGACGCCCGCGCCCTCTACCCCGAATCCACCCTGGCCGACCTCTACGACCCCCTGACCATGCCGCCAGAACTCCGCAAAGCACACGCCACCAACGACCGCGCCGTCGACGCCGCCTACAACTACAAAGGCGAAAAAACCGACGCGGCAAGAGTGGCGTTTTTGTTTGACCTCTACGGCAAACTCACGAGCTTGTTGCCTGCGGAAAAAACTAAGCGAGGGCGGAAGGCGTAGGTTTACCCAAACCGTCATTGCGAGGCGCGAAGCGCCGAAGCAATCCAGATGGTCGTGACTGGATGCGCTGCGCTCGCGGTCACAATGACGGGGTCGAACAGTCGAGCCTGTCCGAGTCGTTATTGCGAGGGGCGTAGTCCCGTGGCAATCCATGCGTTTTTCTGGATTGCTTCCCGCCGCGCCGCGCTCGCAGTCGCAATGACGGAGTAAGGTCATCGGTTTGCCGTGACTGGATAAAAATCAGCCGCAGATTTCGGCGTACAAATCTTTCCAGTCAGGGTTTTTGGCCTCGATCAGCAACAATTTCTTTTTCCGGCTGCCGCCCTTGATTTGTTTTTCTCGCGCGATGGCGCTTTCCATCGTTGCGTGAACCTCGTACCAGACCAACAGTTTGATGCCATACTTTTTCGTAAATCCTTCTACGATTCCTTCCTTGTGTTGCCAAACCCGCTGGACGAGATTGGATGTTACGCCCGTGTAAAGCGTGCCGTTTTTCTTGCTCGCCAGAATGTAAACACAAGGAATTTTCATCGCGGCGGTGAGCTTTCAGGCAAGGTGAAAAAGGAGGAGGGCATAAGTCTGCCCCAACCGTCATTGCGAGGCGCGAAGCGCCGAAGCAATCCAGATGGTCGCAACTGGATTGCTTCGCCTGCGGCTCGCAATGACGCGGTAAGTCGCGCGATAAGTTGGCGAAGTCCATCTGGCTATTTCCCCAACCAGTTCTCAACCTCAAGCCCCCGAATCCGTTTGAACTCCTTGGTGTTGTCCGTCACCAGCGTCAGTCCAAGGGCGCGGGCGTGCGCGCCAATGAGCAGGTCATTCTGCCCAATCACTTCGCCTGCTGCTTCCAATGCCGCGCGGATACGGCCATATTCGGCATCAGATGGAGCGTCCAGCGGCAGCGCCGGGATGATTTCGAGCAGATTTTCGACTGCGGCAAGCAGCCTGGCCGAGCCTTTTTTCGCGCAGCCATAGCGCAATTCGGCGGCGACGATGATGCTCGTGAAAATGGTTTTGGCGCCGACACGTTCAACCTGACGCGCCGCCGAGCCGGAGGGGTTGCGGATGAGGTCGCTGAGGATGTTGGTGTCGAGCAGGTAGCCGTTCAAAAGATGTTCTCCGGCCTGGCGGGTGCGTCTTCGATTGCCGGAAACTGGTCTTCCGCGCCGAGTGGGTTGTTTTTCCGCCATGCGGCGATCAACTCAACGATGTTGGCCGGTTTGCTGACTGGCTCGATGATGAGCCGATTGTCCTCGCGGCGGATCAATACGCGGTCGCCGGGCAACTCGAACTCAACCGGAATCCGCACGGCCTGGCTGCGATTGTTGCGAAAGAGTTTGGCTTCCTTGGCTTTGGGCTGGGCTGTTGAGATGGACATGGCGACAGGTTCCTTTGTATATGCTTAATTGTATATGCCAGTTCTCGCCAAAGACAAGTTCTGTGCTCGCCATTCCATTCAAAACCCTGTTACTCATTTTTTCAAAACCGTTGTCATTGCGAGCCGAAGGCGAAGCAATCCAGTCAGACTTTCTGGATTGCTTCGCTACGCTCGCAATGACAAACCTTACTGAAAAGTTAGTAACAACCTGAGCGCCGCCTCAACCTGTTTCAGATGGTTCGTCGTCAGCCTGGCGAGGGGCTGGCTGCCCATGATTCTGGCGTTGGCAATCGCCCGAACCTGGTCGATCATCAAATCGGTATCGGCAGGCAGCCCCGGCTGGTTCACCAAGGCGACGCGCAGGGGGAAATAATCCTTGTCGCGCCGGGTCTGTGTGGCGCCGGGGATGATGATGGTGGTCGCGTGTCCGGCGTTGTTGAGCAGATCGGTTTGCAGGACAAGGGCCGGGCGTTGGCGTTTGCCCGGTTCTTCCTTGTGGGTCTGCGGCTCGAAATCGACGGCCCAGATTTCGCCGCGTTTGACTTTAATCGAGGCCATCGGTGATTGCGCCATCGAGCGTTTCATTGAAAGTGAGGTGTTCGGCGGAGAGTTCGCGGGAAAGGGCCGCGATGTGCTCGGCTATTGTCCGCTCGTTTTTTTCGCGCACGGCCTGGCGGACATAATCCGATTTTTTGAGTCCTGCCCGTGCGGCGGCCGCGAGGGTTTCCTGAACGAAATCGTCCGGCGCTCTGAAGGATAGGGTGTGGGCGTGCATGGCGCATGGCTCCATCGGTATGATTTGGCGGATTATAGCAGAATTGCATTGCGTTTATGTAATACAAGATCGTATTTCCGCGCCGCGCTACGCCTCGACCCTGCCTGCCTCTCGGTTAAAATGCCTCATGACCTCGAAAAAGCCCGCTCCGCCGTTGTTTGGCTATCGCCCGTTCTGGGCGCGGCGTTTTGGTCCCGCGCCTTTTTTGCCGATGTCCCGTGGCGAGATGGCGGCGCTGGGTTGGGATGCCTGCGACGTTATTCTGGTGACCGGCGACGCCTATGTTGACCATCCCAGTTTCGGTATGGCGCTGATTGGCCGTTTGCTGGAGGCGCAGGGCTTTCGCGTTGGCGTCATCAGCCAGCCGGATTGGCGGACGGCGGCGGATTTTGCCCGGCTGGGCCAGCCGAATCTGTTTTTTGGCGTGACGGCGGGCAATATGGATTCGATGGTCAATCGTTATACCGCCGACCGCAAAATCCGCTCCGACGACGCCTACACGCCCAATGGCGAGGCCAACCGGCGGCCCGACCGGGCTGTGACCGTTTATGCCCAGCGCTGCCGCGAGGCGTTTCCCGGCGCGGCGGTGGTGATCGGTTCGATTGAGGCGAGTCTGCGCCGCATCGCCCATTACGATTACTGGTCGGACAAGGTGCGCCGTTCAGTGCTGCCGGACGCCAAGGCCGATCTGCTCATTTTCGGCAATGCCGAGCGGGCCATTGTGGAACTGGCGCACCGTCTCTCGCGCGGCGAGAAAATCGGCGAGATCCGCGACCTGCGCGGCACGGCTTTCATGGTTCCGCCCGGCTGGCTGCCGTCGGTAGACTGGCGCGAGATTGACGCCAGTGAGGTCGATAGCGAAGGCGATGCGCCGGGGCCGCTGGCGGCGCGCGGCAATCCCTACGCTGCCGAAGCGGCTGCCGCCTGCGCGACGCAAACTACCGCCGCGCAGCCGATCCGCCTGCTGACGCGGGCAGAGCGTCTGGCCGGGCGTGACCGGCAGCGGGCGCAGACGGTCATTCGTCTGCCCGCCTATGAACAGGTGCGCGATGATCCGCTGCGCTACGCCCATGCTTCGCGCACTTTTCACCTCGAATCCAATCCCGGCAACGCCCGCGCCCTGCGCCAGCGGCATGGCCAGCGCGATGTCTGGCTCAACCCGCCGCCGCCGCCGCTCTCGACTGAAGAACTCGACCGTCTCTATGAACTACCCTATGCCAGAGCGCCGCATCCTGGCTATGGCGAAGCGAAAATTCCGGCCTGGGAGATGATCCGTTTTTCGGTCAATATCATGCGCGGCTGCTTTGGCGGCTGCACCTTCTGTTCCATTACCGAGCATGAAGGGCGCATCATCCAGAGCCGTTCGGAAGATTCGGTCATCCGCGAAATCGAGGAGATGCGCGACAAAACGCCGGGGTTTACCGGCATCGTCTCCGACTTGGGCGGGCCGACGGCCAACATGTACCGCCTGCAATGCCGGGACGAAAAGATCGAAGCCGCCTGCCGCCGTCTCTCCTGCGTTTACCCGGATATTTGCCCGAACATGGGCACGGATCACGGGCCGCTGGTGTCGCTCTACCGCCGGGCGCGGGCGGTCAAGGGCGTCAGGAAAGTGCTGATCGGCTCCGGGCTGCGTTACGACCTTGCCGTCCGTTCACCGGAATACATCCGGGAACTGGTCAGCCACCACGTCGGCGGCTACCTCAAAATCGCTCCCGAACATACCGAAGCCGCCGTTTTGTCAAAAATGATGAAACCCGGCATCGCGGCCTATGAACGCTTCAAGCAACTGTTCGACCGCTTCTCGCGCGAAGCGGGCAAAGAGCAGTATCTGATTCCCTACGTCATCGCCGCCCACCCCGGCGCGAGCGACGAAGCCATGCTCAATCTGGCGCTGTGGCTGAAAAAAAACAACTTCCGCCTCGATCAGGTACAAACTTTTCTGCCGACGCCGATGGCGCTGGCGACCGCGATGTACCACACGGAAAAAAACCCGCTCAAAAAACTGCGCCGGGATGGCGGAGAGGTCGACGGAGAAAGGGTCGAGGCCGTCCGCAGTGGCCGCCAGCGCAAAGTGCACAAAGCCTTTTTGCGCTACCACGACGCCGAAAACTGGCCGCTCCTGCGTGAAACCCTCAAGGCGATGGGCCGCGCCGACCTGATCGGCAACGGCAAAAAACATCTCGTACCGCTTTGGCAACCGGCGGGGACGGGTGGCAAAACCGCAGGCGGGCCGGGCATCGCGCCGCCGCCCGGCAAGCCGGGTCGCGCAGCCAGCGGATTCCGTCAGGCGGCGGCAGGCGGGCGGCGCAAAGCGTTTGCCTCACGGTAACTCCGCGTTGATCCGGCGGGCATGGGCTGTCGGCAATATCTGGCATACACTAAACGCTTTGTTGACCAAGGAGACTGACATGAAAATAAACGCCATGCTGCTGACCGGCCTCTGCGCCGCCATGCTGGCTGGAACCGCCGGGGCTGATGGCGCGGGCCTGAAGGCCGGTCTGTGGGAAGTGCGCATCGTGAAAATGACGATGAACGGGCAGGACATGCTGCCGCAGCTCAAAGCGGCGCAAGAGGCGATGCGTCAGCAAATGGCGCAGATGCCGCCCGATCAGAAGAAGCAGATGGAAGCGGCGCTGGCCGGGCAGGGGAGCGACCCGGCGGTGCGGCGTCTGTGCGTCAGCGCCGAAATGGCGAAAAACGACCTGGCCCTGATGCAGCCGCCGCCGGGAGCAGATTGCGCGCCGCCCAAAATCAACCGTGACGGCAACCGCATGGCCTTTGAAGTATCGTGCCAGCAAGGCGGCGGCGCCCTGTCGACCAAGGGCGAAAGCGTGACGACGGGCGATCAGGTCAACGCCAAGGTGGAAACACTGACGAGCATGGCCGGTACGCAGCACGCCACGCAGATGGAAACGCAGATGAAATTCATCAACAACGATTGCGGCGGCTTGAAACCGGCAGACCAGATGGCGCGGGAAATGCAGGGTAAACAGTGAGCGGCGACGGGGTATCCGGCCTGGAAAAACCCGTGGACGACCGGCCCGTCACCTACGACCTGATCGGCGGCGAAGCCGCCGTCGGCAAGCTGTGCGACCATTTTTACGCGCTGATGGACGCCGTACCGCAGTTTGCCGAACTGCGCGCCCTGCATCCCAAAGACCTGCAAGGCTCGCGCGACAAGTTGTTCATGTTCCTCTCCGGCTGGCTCGGCGGCCCCGACCTGTTTGTCGAAAAATACGGCCATCCCCGCCTGCGGGCGCGGCACATGCCGTTCGCCATCGGCATCCAGGAGCGCGATCAGTGGGTGGCGTGCATGGCGCTGGCTATGGAAGAAACTGGCATCGTTCCCGCCATCCGCGCCAAACTCCTGGAAAATTTCTTCAATACGGCGGATTTCATGCGCAACAAAGCGGATTAGATGTCATGCACTATAAAAAAAATCGAGCCGTTCCACATTGATGCTGGAGCGGAGTTCCTTCGCAACATTACTCCAGACCCCGCCACAGCGAAGGCAATGAGCGCCGCGTTTCTAAGCTTGGCCGAAAATCACCGCGATGACGATACCACCTTGGCGCTGATTTGGGACATTCAACAGGTATCCCAGGAAAAAAATGTGGCCTTTGACATCGATTGGAAAGACAAGGAATCTTTCAGGGATTTCATTACGGATATCGCGGCACATTGGGGATGTGCCATCACGTTATCCGACGACGATATCCATAATGAAAACATCGGCATATGGGAACTGATCGGCTTGGCGCACGATCAACTCACCCCGCACGGGCTGGGCATATGGTGCTGGAATGACGGTGACGACAACTATAGCGGCTGGATTGGACGCCTCTCCGATACCATGTCTTTCAACATGATGGCAGAATTGATTGGAGCAAAAATTGCCTCTGGCGGTGTGGCATCCCCATACGGTGATGTACCCGCTGATGTTGCTGCAAGAAATATACGTGACCCTCAATGGCTGTGTGCTGCGCTATCCCGGCACGGGCAACCGGAAGGCAATGAAATCAATCTTTATGATTGTTCATTTTCCGGCGACGATTTCTATTTCAAGGTTTACCCTGATTGGATAAGCATTGAGGTAAAAATCATCTACACGGAGTTAGCCGTTTTTTGGTTTGCCTTTTCTCTGCGCCTCAATGCTGACGAAGTCAGTATTGAGCGTGTGCTTACCAGTGTCGACGAAGGCAGCAATAAAAAAATCCGCAAAGTATTGGGAGAGGCGTATGCCAAAACCAGCATTGGCATACCCTTCACCGATCTCAGCGAGGATGAGGAAGAACTGCTGGCGCTTGCCCTGGATGAATTTGATCGTTACCTGATGCGCGATGCCAAGGCTTGATACCGCGCAGTCTTCAATCTATTGCTGATTCCAAAATAAGCGGTATGGATGGGTATCGCCTTCGGCTCCACCCATCTACTGGCTTGCCAGCCCGTCATTTCAGCGAGCCACCAGCAAGTAAATCACTTTTCAGCCCGGTACCACCCTGACCGGCGGCAGCAGGGCCGGGTCGCGGGTCTCAATGAGCGTGTCGCCGCTGCGCAAGGGCAGGGCGGGGCGGGCCAGTAGTTCACGCACGAAATTGGGTTGGGCGAGCAGGGCGTGGTGCATGGCTCCGTTGTAGAGTTGCAAATCCCGGATGCCGCGCGCCGCCAGACGGGCGTCTACCTCGGCGGCGGCGAGCCGGGCGGGGTCGGTGCTGTCGGAGGCCATCGCCATGCACCATAGCGTGCCGTACAGCGGCACGTAGTGCAGGTAAGGGCGGAATATGGGGAACACGGCGCGTACTGCGGCGGTGATGCGTGTCATCGTCTCGCCCAGGTGGATCGGCGAGCCGAGATGCAGCGAGATCACGCCGCCGGGGTTCAGAGCGCGGCGGCAGCTTTGGTAAAACTCGACGGTGTACAGTTCGACGGCGGGGCCGAAAGGGTCGGTCAGGTCGAGCACGATCTGGTCGAAACGCTCATTGCTCTGGGCGAGCAGCTCGCGGGCGTCGCCCAGACGTATCTGCAAGCGCGGATCGTCAAAGGCGCCGCGATGGATCGTCGCCAGCCACTCGCGGGCCAGGGCAATCACCTCGCCGTCCAGTTCGGCCAGCACGACCTGCTCGATGCCGGGCAGCTTGAGCAATTCTTCCGCCGCGCCGCCGTCGCCGCCGCCGACCACCAGGGCGCGGCGGACGCCGGGATGGGCGATGGCGGGCAGGTGCGTCATCGGCTCGTGGTAAAAAAACTCGTCCTGCTCGCTGGTCATAAAACAGTCGTCGATGCGCATCACGCGCCCGAACTGCGGGTTCTCGAAAATTTCGATGCGCTGCCACGGCGACTGCTGCCGGGCCAGGGTGCGGCAGTCGCGCAGATAAAAGCCGAAATCGGCGTTCAGGCGCTCGGCCACATAGCGGGCCTCTGCGGCGGGCGGGTTGTTCATCAGGCGCGGTCGACGCGGCGCAGATGCGGGTCGTTCGGCTTGAAGGCGGCGCGGATGTCGTCGAACAGCTTTTGCGCCTTGGGCCGGTTGTTGCTGGTGTAGTTGCAGACGTACACATCGAGCGTGACGTAGCCCGATTCCGGCCAGGTGTGGATGGAGAGATGCGATTCAGCCAGCACGACGACGCCGGTGACGCCACCGCCCTCGCCGAAGCTGTGGAACAGCGAGCCGACGGCGGTCAGCCCGGCGGCGGCCACGCGCTCTTTGCAGAAGGTTTCGAGATAGGCGGCGTTGAGCATCAGGCGGCTGTCGCAGAGGCAGCCGTAAAGGTCGCCAATCAGATGCAGACCGGCGGCCTGACGCGGGACGGTTGACGTGGCGATGGGGATGACGGATGGGAAATTCTTCATGGCGTTCAGACCCATTTGAAACAGGAGGTGGCAGAAAGCGGCAAACCCGCCACGCGGATGAGTATCCGGCGAGCGCCGCCCGAAGCGCGGCAGCGCCGACACTGAACGGAAAAAAAGGGAATGCTGCTGGCAATTGCCGCGCCCTCATTCCGTTGGACGCGACTTCAAGGCGTCCCATGCAACGCTGACAGCAATCCGCCCGACAAGACGAGCGTGGGAACGGCTGATTATAGCCGACGATCCGCTTGCCGGTAGAATCAGAGGACAGATGACAGAAGACAGAGGACAGATTCGTTGTCTGTCGTCTGTGGTCTGTAGATTTGTGCTGGCTCCCGCCAGCGGAAATTTGGCTGATTACTGTTCACTGAACACCCCTCTGTCTTCAGTCTTCTGTCCTCTGTCTTCTGGAGAGCCTATGAACCAACCTGGTCCCCTGATGATCGACATTGCCGGTACGGCGCTGACCGGCCTTGACCGTGAGCGCCTTTGTCATCCGCTGGTTGGCGGGGTGATTCTGTTTTCGCGTAATTACGTGAGTCGTGAGCAGTTGTTTGAGTTGACCGGCGAGATTCACGCCCTGCGGGAGCCGCCGCTGCTGATTGCCGTCGATCACGAGGGCGGGCGGGTGCAGCGTTTTCGTCAGGGGTTTACCCGTCTGTCGGCGATGCGTGTACTCGGTCAACTGCACGACCGCGACCGCTGGGCGGCGCTGGCCGCCGCCCGTGATGTCGGCCTGGTGCTGGCTGCCGAGTTGCGCGGCTGCGGTGTTGATCTCTCCTTTACGCCGGTGCTCGATCTCGATTACGGCCCGTCGCGGGTGATCGGCGACCGCGCTTTCCATCGTGATCCGGCGGTTGTCATTGCTCTGGCCGAGGCGCTTGGCGAGGGGCTGCGGCAGGGCGGCATGGGCGTCTGCGGCAAGCATTTTCCCGGTCACGGCTATGTCGTGCCCGATTCTCACGTCGAATTGCCGGTCGATGATCGGCAACTCACCGCCATGCAGGACGACCTCGAACCCTACCGGCGCTTGTCGCTCGATGCGGTGATGGCGGCGCACGTCATCTATCCCTGCCTCGACTGCCACACGGCGGTGTTTTCAAACCAATGGATCAACTATCTGCGTCACGACATCGGCTTCACCGGCGCGGTCTTCACCGATGATCTGTCGATGGCGGGCGCGGGCGTTGTCGGCGACATGCTGGCGCGGGTGCGCGCGGCGTGGGCGGCGGGTTGCGATATGCTTCTGGTCTGCAATGCGCCGGAAGCGGTGGCCGAGGTGCTGGAACAATGGCGGCCAGAGCCGCGCGCCGGGTTTGACGCGGGTTCCGATGCCAAGCGCGCCGGGCGCATCGCGCGGCTGTTGCCGCAATCGCCAGGAACGGCGCTCGCTAGTCCGGCTTATCGCGCGGCGCTTGAATCCGTCCTTCGTCTGGAAAACTGAAATGGTCAAAAAAACCCTGCCCAAGCGCCGCGTCAAAAAAAACCTCACCCA
The DNA here is from genome assembly GCA_031277255.1 of Azonexus sp. Classification (GTDB taxonomy): domain Bacteria; phylum Pseudomonadota; class Gammaproteobacteria; order Burkholderiales; family Rhodocyclaceae; genus Azonexus. Next base: position 17,524 of record JAITMS010000124.1, on the reverse strand, counting down.
GCATGCAAAAAAAATCGGCATGCCCGCCGGGACGCTGGTGCATCTTGGCGAGCGCAAAGCCGAGCAAACGCGCGTCACCCTGATCGCCTATGACGCCGCCGGTATTGACGAAACACAGTTGGCAACACCGGCGGCCTGCCGCGAATGTCAGCCGGGGCGGGAAAAATTCTGGCTCAATGTGCATGGCCTGCATGAGCCGGAGGTGCTGAAGGAAATTGGCCGCCGTTTCAACATTCACCCGCTGGCGCTGGAAGATATTCTGAATACCGATCAGCGGCCCAAGGTCGATGATTACGGCGATTATCTGTATCTGGTCGCCCGTATTTTCGATTACGACCCGGAAACGCAGGAAATCAGCAGCGAACAGGTCAGTTTCGTGATTGCCGACAACTACGTGCTGTCATTCCAGGAGCGGGCGACCGGCAATTTCGCCGCCGTCCGCGAGTGGCTGCGCGGTGACCGCGGGCGCATCCGCCAGTTGGGGGCCGACTACCTCGCCTATGCCTTGCTCGATCAGGTGACCGACCGTTATTTCAGCGTTCTGGAACAAATCAGCGACCGGGCCGAATCGCTTGAGGAAGACCTGATCGAAAACCCCGTCAGCGAACAACTGACCACGCTGCACCAGTTGAAAACCGACACCCTGAGCCTGCGCCGCGCCATCTGGCCGCTACGCGATCTGGTCAATACCCTGCTGCGCAGCGAGCAGCGTTTCTTCAAACCCGACACCCAGCTTTATCTGCGCGACGTCTACGACCATACCGTGCATCTGATCGAATCGCTCGAAGCCACCCGCGATCTGATCGCCAGTATGCTCGACATCTATCTTTCATCCCTGAGCAACCGGGTCAATAAGGAAGTCCGGGCGCTGACCGTGGTGGCCCTCATTTTTATGCCGACGACCTTGATTACCGGCATTTTCGGCATGAATTTCCAGTTCATGCCGCTGCTTGGCGACACCTACGGCTTTTTCTACGCCCTGCTGCTGATGGGGATGATCGCCGTCAGCATCGGCTTGATTTTCTGGCGGCGGCGCTGGCTGTAGCCAGTCGCCCGCCGCTCATTCCAGGCCAAGGCTTTCCTCAAGCCCCAGATGCGCGTTCATCGACTGCACGGCAGCGCCGGAAGCGCCTTTGCCGAGGTTGTCGAGGCGGGCGATGAGCGCCATGCGCCGGTCGTCGCCAAAGACAAAAAGATCGACGCGGTTGCTGCCGTTGCTGGCTTCGACATTGAAGAAGCCGCTGTCGGTATTGGCCTCAAGATCGAGCGGGGCGACGCGGATGAAAGGCTCGTCGCCGTAATAATCAGCCAGGATGGCCCGCACCTCGTCCGCCGTCGCCGGGCGGCTGAATTGCTGCGGATGCAGGTAAATCGTCACGGCCAGCCCCTTGTAATACGGCCCGACGATGGGCTGAAAAATGGGCGCGACGGTGAGGCCGCTGTAGTGTTGCATCTCCGGCAAATGCTTGTGCGTGAGGCCGAGCGCATAGGGGCGCGGCGCGTCGAGCCGCCGCCGGCTTTCGTAATCGGCGATCATGGCTTTGCCGCCGCCGGAATAGCCGGTGATCGAATTTGCGGCGACTTGCGTCGCGGCAGGCAGCAGCCCATTGGCAACCAGGGGCCGCAGGGCGAGAATAAAGGCCGAAGCATGGCAGCCGGGGTTGCTGATGCGCTTGCTGGCGCGAATCCGCTCGCGCTGCGCCGGGCATAACTCAGGCAGTCCATAGACCCAGCCAGCGTCAATCCGGTGCGCGGTGGAAGCGTCGATGACGCAGGTCTGGGGGTTGCTGACCAGCGCCGCCGATTCCCGCGCCGCCGCATCCGGCAGGCAGAGGAAAGTGACGTCGGCAGCGTTGATGAGCCGCTGGCGCTCGCCGCTATCCTTGCGTTTGGCGGGGTCGATCTGGAGTATTTCAATATCGCCGCGGCGGGCGAGATATTCATTGATTTGCAGGCCAGTCGTACCTTCCTGGCCGTCGACGAAGACTTTGTAGGTCATGCCGGATTCTCCAAGGCTGCTTTCAATACCCGCGAATGACAATGCGCTTCATCCCTGGTCGCGGAAAGGAGGGTGACGTGACCCGCTCGCGCCAATGCGCCAAGCTCGGCCAGCGCCGGGTTGTCAAGTAATTCGGCGCGGTAGCGGGACTGGAATTCCGCCCATTTTTCAGGATCGTGGCCGAACCACTGGCGGAGAGCGGTCGATGGCGCGATTTCCTTCTGCCAGCGGTCGATGGCGGCAGACGCCCGGGCCAGTCCGCGCGGCCATAGCCGGTCGACCAGAATCCGCATACCATCCGTCGCGGCTGGTTTTTCGTAAACCCGTCTGAGGCTGATGGACATCGGCTTCTCCTTGTCATTCAAACGCTGACGGGCAGCCGAAGCTGCCCGTCGTCCTGAGCGTTCGGCAGCCGGAATTACTTGGTGCGGCTGCGGTATTCGTCGGTGCGGGTGTCGATTTCGATCTTGTCGCCGATTTCGACAAAGGCCGGGACAGGCAGTTCAAAGCCGGTGGAAATTTTCGCCGGTTTCATCACCTTGCCCGAAGTGTCGCCCTTGACGGCGGGTTCGGTGTAGATCACCTCACGCACCAGCGAGGTCGGCAGTTCGACCGAAATCGCCTTGCCGTCGTAGAACACGACCTCGCACGGCATGTCGGCTTCGAGGTACTTGAGCGCGTCGGTCATGTTCTCGGCTTCAACCTCGTACTGGTTGTACTCGGCGTCCATGAAGACGTACATCGGATCGGCGAAATAGGAGTAAGCGACTTCCTTCTTGTCGAGGACGACGACCTCGAACTTGTCATCGGCCTTGTACACCGCTTCCGACGGGTTGCCGGAAAGCAGATTCTTGAGCTTCATCTTGACGACAGCGGCATTGCGGCCGGATTTGTTGTATTCGGTCTTCTGGACGACGAGCGGGTCGCTGCCGACCATGATGACATTGCCGGAGCGGAGTTCCTGTGCGGTTTTCATCGGGATTCTCTTGAGTGAGGTCGAAAATGGGAAACCGGGGATTATACAGAGGACAGAAGACTGAGGACAGAGGACAGATTTGAAGTCTGTGTTCTGTATTCAGTTGGTTTGCGCTGGCGCGCGCCAGCGGAAATCGACTGACCACTGATCACTGAATACCCCTCTGTCATCTGTCCTCAGTCTTCTGTCCCCTGAACGCTATTGACAACGATTCTCATTTGTATAAACTACCGGCATGATTCATTCTCAAGGGGCGCCGCCATGTACGTTTGCGTTTGCCAGGCAGTCACTGATAGTCAGATCCGTGAAGCCATGTGCGAGGGGGTCTGTTCGATGCGCGAATTGCGCCAGCGTCTCGGCGTCGCCTCCGAATGCGGCCGCTGTTCGCGGTGCGCCCTGAGCATCCTACGCGGCCAGCAGTTGGCCATCTCGGCCAATCCGCCCCAGCCAGCCGTCGCTTTCGCCTGAGCGGCGCGGCTTCACTTTTCGCTATGCCTGCCGCCCGCTGCGGGGTTATCCTGCGCCTCCCGATTGAGTAAAGGAAAAGCACCATGAAAGGCGACGCCAAAGTCATCAAATACCTCAACAAGGCGCTCACCGCCGAGTTGACCGCGATCAACCAGTATTTCCTGCACGCCCGCATGTACAAAAATTGGGGGCTGGCGGCGCTGGCCAAGAAAATACATGCCGAGTCGATCGAGGAAATGCAGCACGCCGACAAACTGATCGAGCGCATCCTGTTTCTCGAAGGGCTGCCCAACCTGCAAGACCTGAACAAACTCCTGATCGGCGAGAATGTGCCGGAGTGCATGCAGTGCGACCTGAATCTGGAAATCGACGCCCGCGCCCTGTACATCGAGGCGATTGCCCATTGCGAAGCGGTGCGCGATTTCGTCTCCCGCGACCTGCTGACGCATATTCTCGACGATACCGAAGGCCATATCGACTATCTGGAAACCCAGCTTGGCCTCATCAAACAGCTTGGCGAGCACAATTACCTGCAATCGGCAATGGGCGAGCAGCCCGAATAAACGGGCGAAACGCCCTTTTCACGCCCTGTCGGCGACGAAACGAAGGAGATTGCTCGCCAAATCCGGCTGCACGGCCAGTTGCCGCGCCCAGTTGGCGTTGTGTCGGGTGATTTCGGGTATCCGGGCGAGAAAGTCCGGCCAGGCCTGGGCGACATCGCCGCCGCCGTTCCAGGCGGTGAACAGGGCGCGGATGACGGCGGCGGTAGACGAGGGCAGGGCGGCGCAGTAACGGTCGAGAAAGGCGTCGAGCTTGGTCTGATGGGCCGCATCGTCCTGTGGGTAGATCTGCCAGATGAACGGGCGAGCGGCCCATTGGGCGCGGACGAAGGAATCCTCGCCACGGACGAAGTTGATGGCGCAGCGGCGCAGCAGGGCGTCGTAGTCATCCAGCGGCAGAAAAGGCAAGGGCTGGATGCGGCTCTGGCCCAGCCGCCAACTGTCGGCGGGGCCAAGGGCGGCGGTCACGGCGGCCAGCGGCTGGCCCGGCGGCACATGGCAGAGAATGGGGCGCGGGCTGGCGGCCAGCGCCGCCAACAGGCCGCTGACCGGCGCCGTGTCGTAGCAAAAGAGGCTGATTTCCAGCATCCCTGCGGGTTCCTGCGGCGGCGCCAGCGGCAGCCCGGCCTCGCGCAGCAAGCCGCCGGTGGCGGGCGTAAAACCGGGAAAGAAAAAATACTTGACCAGCGGCAGGCTGGGGTGGGGCGACGCCAGACCGTGACAGTTTTCGACCCAGGCTTCGGCGCTCAGGTATTCGAGGTTGATCCAGCACGGCGGGCGGGGCGAGACGGCCATCGCCGCGACGTAAGCCGCAGGCAATTCGCAGGCAAAGGCTTCGATGACGACATCGGCGACGCGGTCGACAACGAATCCCGTCGGCCAGCGCCGCAGTTCAACGCCTTCAATGAATTGTGCCGCCAGAGCAGGATCGCAAGCCGGACACAGCGGCCTCAGGCTGGCCGGATCGTCCACCCACAGCCGCACAGCCTGCCCCTGCTCACGCGCCAACTGCCGGGCCAGACGCCAGCAGACGCCGATGTCGCCGTAATTGTCGATGACGCGGCAGAAGATGTCCCAATGAAGCAGCATGGCGGCATGTTAACATCCCGCCCCATGTCCAAGCCTGTCCCATCCTTCCAAGACCCGCTCGACTGCGTTGCCTGCCCGCGTCTGGCCGCGCATCTCACTGCCATCCGCCAGCGCGACCCCGGCTGGCATGCCTTGCCGGTTCCGGCCTTTGGCGCGCTCACTGCCGAATTGCTGGTGCTTGGCCTGGCCCCTGGCGAGCGCGGGGCGAATCGAACCGGGCGGCCTTTTACTGGCGATGTGGCGGGGGAGTTGCTGTACCCGGCGCTGCATCGTTTCGGCTTCGCCAGCGCCGCCACGGCGCTTGGCCCCGATGGCTGGGCCAATCCGGCCATGCGCCTCGACAACTGCCGGATCAGCAATGCCGTGCGCTGCCTGCCGCCCGCCAACAAGCCGACGACGGCGGAAATCCGCCAGTGCAACGCGCACTTGCGGGCCGAACTGGCGGCCATGCCGCGCCTCAAAGTGGTCGTCGCCCTAGGCCTCGTTGCCCATCAGGCGCTGCTCTGGGCCTGCGGGCTGAAACCGGCGGCCTTCAAGTTCGGCCATCATGTCCGTCATCCGCTGCCCGCTGGCCGCCTGCTGCTCGACAGTTACCATTGCAGCGGCTACAACTGGCGCACGGGCCGCCTGTCGCGGGAGAGTTTCGAGGCCGTGTTCGCCGAGGCCAGGGCGGTGCTTGAGGTGGCTTGATGCCTTTCGACGCCAAGGCTTTTCTCGCCACCCTGACCGATCTGCCGGGCGTTTACCGGATGCTCGGCGTTGATGGCGGCGTGCTCTACGTCGGCAAAGCGAAGAATCTCAAGAAGCGGGTGGCTTCCTACTTCCGTGACAATCTGCCGAGTCCGCGCACGGCCCATATGGTCAGTCAGATCGCCGCCATCGAGACGACGGTGACACGCACCGAGGCGGAAGCCCTGCTGCTGGAAAACAATCTCATCAAGTCGCTGTCGCCGCGCTACAACATCCTGTTCCGCGACGACAAATCCTATCCCTACATCATGCTTGGGCGCGGCGCTTACCCACGGCTTGGCTTTTTTCGCGGCAATCCTGACCGCAAGGCCGATTATTTCGGCCCCTATCCGTCGAGCGGGGCGGTGCGCGAGAGCATCCATCTGCTGCAAAAAATGTTCCGCCTGCGGACCTGCGAGGATACGGTTTTCGCCAACCGTTCGCGGCCCTGCCTGCTCTACCAGATCAAGCGGTGCAGCGGCCCTTGCGTCGACAAGGTAACGCCGGAGGATTACGCCGCCGACGCGCAACTGGCGGCAATGTTCCTTGCTGGCAAGCAGCAGGAGGTGATCCGGCGGCTGACCGAGGCGATGGCGGCGGCCTCCGCCCAACTGGCGTTTGAATGGGCCGCCCTTTACCGCGACCAGATTCAGGCTTTGCGCCAGCTTCAGGAAAAACAGTTTGTTTTCAGCAAGAAGGGCGAAGATGTGGACATCATCGTCGCCGTCAGGGAAAACGGGCTGTTGTGCGTCAATCTGGCGATGGTGCGCGGCGGGCGGCATCTTGGCGACCGCCCGCTGTTCCCCGGCAACGCCGGGGAGTCGACGGCGGCGGAGGCGATGGCGGCCTTCATCCGCCAGCATTACGCCGTCCATCCGGCCCCGGCGCGGCTTCTCGTTGCGCCGATGCCAGAAGCGGAGGAGGGCGGCGACGGCAACACCGCGGCGCTGGCCGAACTGGCGGGCCGTCCGGTGCCGATTCAGGAAGGGCGGACGCTGACGCAGAAAACCTGGCTCGACATGGCCCGGCAAAACGCCCGCCTGGCCATACTGGCCCGCAATCAGGCGACGGCGCAGCAGGAGCAGCGGCTGGCGGCCTTGCAGGAGGCGCTGCAACTCGCGGAACCCGTCCGCCGCATCGAATGCTTCGACATCAGCCACACGATGGGCGAAAAAGCCGTCGCCGCCTGCGTGGTGTATGACGGCAACCGCATGAAAAAAAGCGATTACCGCCGCTTCAATATGCGCGACATCACGCCCGGCGACGACTACGCCGCCATGCGCCAGGCCGTGACGCGGCGTTACGACGGGCTGGCCAAAAACGACCATGCGGATGCAGGCGCGGCCCCGGATCTGATTCTCATCGACGGCGGCAAAGGCCAGGTCGCCGCCGCCTGGGGCGCGCTGGCCGATCTCGGCCTGAGTCATCTGCCGATGATCGGCGTCGCCAAAGGCGAAGAACGGAAAGCCGGGCAGGAAAGCCTGATTTTTCCCGAAGCCGACGGCAGGCCGCCGCTCAATCTGTCCGCCGACCACCCGGCCTTGCATCTGATTCAGGAAGTGCGCGACGAAGCGCACCGCTTCGCCATCACCGGCCACCGCGCCCAGCGCGGCAAAGCGCGGCGGACGTCAACCCTGGAAAGCCTGCCCGGCGTCGGCCCGGCCCGGCGCAAGGCGCTTGTTGCCCGCTTTGGCGGCATTGCCGGCGTCCTTGCCGCCAGCATCGACCAGCTCGCCGAAGTGCCCGGCATCAGCCGCGAGATGGCCGAAAAGATCCATTCCGCTTTACACTGACGGCCTATGCCTTTCAATTTGCCGATCCTGCTGACCTGGCTGCGCATTGTCGCCATTCCCCTGCTGGTCGCCCTCTACTTTCTGCCCGCCGCCTGGCTGCCCCAGCACGAGCGCGACCTCGTCGCCACGCTGCTCTTCATCGCCGCCGCCGTGACCGACTGGGCCGACGGCTATCTGGCCCGCAAACTCGACCAGACCTCGGCCTTCGGCGCCTTTCTCGATCCGGTCGCCGACAAGCTGATGGTCGCCGCCGCCCTCATCGTCCTCGTTCAGCTTGGCCGCACCGACGCCATCATCGCCATGATTATCATCGGGCGCGAAATCACCATTTCGGCGCTGCGCGAATGGATGGCCAAAATCGGCGCGGCCAGAAGCGTCGCTGTTTCGATGATCGGCAAAATCAAAACAGCGGCGCAGATGACGGCCATTCCGCTCCTCCTCTACCACACGCCGCTGTTCGGCATCGACGTCGCCCGGCTCGGCAACTGGCTGATCTGGATCGCCGCCCTGCTGACCCTGTGGTCGATGGGCTACTACCTGCGCATGGCCTGGCCGGAAATCGTCAAACGCGCCTCTGACGCGGCTTAGAGGGTATTGACAGAGCGCCGGGGCCGTCTATAATGCGCCCTCTTTGACGCGGCAGTAGCTCAGTTGGTAGAGCGCAACCTTGCCAAGGTTGAGGTCGAGAGTTCGAGACTCTTCTGCCGCTCCAGAAATTCCGCGGGAAGCACAGCCTTCCTTCCAGTGGTTTCGCAGAACAAGGCAGGGCGCGATAGCAAAGCGGTTATGCACCGGATTGCAAATCCGTGTAGGTCGGTTCGACTCCGGCTCGCGCCTCCAGTGAAATCAAGCACTTAACCACCTTCGGGTGGTTTTTTTCCGTCTGGAAAGTGGCTGAGAGGATCGCAAAAATTTTTACGCGGCCTGGACTGCCTGGAAAAGAAGCCCGACCGAGGGGCGGACGAAAAACGCGCTGGAGAACGCGGCCTACAAGGTGCTTGAATATTTCGGCGAGGAAGACAAGCGCAGCGAACCCGGCATGACGCCTTCGGAAAAGGCCAGCAGCGTTACGGACGAGAGCGGTCTGGTCGAACTGATCGAGCGCGGCTCGCTGGGGCAAGACCCGGAAGAGATGCTCGGCAAGAACTCCGGCTTTAACCGTGAGAAGTACGAGCAGGGCGACAACACGACGGCGGTGGCGGCGAGCTGGACGGGGAACAAGAGGGCGGTCTCGGCAGAAAACCCGCATGACAAATTCAGCCCGGCGAGAGCGAAGACAACGCAGGCGAGCGGCGCGGAGCAGTCAACGGGCGCAACAGAGCGACCTTACCTGAATAATCCCAAGGTTCTCGCCATCGTCCCAGCAAAGTACGAAGCGCGGCGCTTGTCGGAGCATGAAACTCGCCTGGTCGCCAAGGCATTGAAAACTATGCCGCTGGTAGAACAACTGATAAGTGATGTCGGGAGCATTGGGGTCGCATCTCACAAGATGTTCGACAAGCGAGGGGTGGAAGCTGCTGCAAGGACAATCTACCCAACGTCGGACATTGAGGCCGCTGAGGGAAAGAACATTCTTCTTAATCCGAGGTTGTTCAACGAGTTCCCTGAGAGGCTTCTTTCTGTGCTGGCCCATGAGATCGCCCACAGTTTTCAGGAGCGTGTCGACCTCAGCTTGTTTACCAGAACAAGCGAAGCGGCTGAGGCAGCAAGAGCGGTTGACAACGCCAGTGACCTGGGAGCCGTGTTAAAACACCCGTTGGTGAGGGATGATTTTTCTGACGCGCGTTTTGCCAGAGAATTACACGCGCAGTTGTTTGCCAGTTTTGCGCATCCTGAAGGTGTAAATCGTTTGCGCGAAGGCTCGCCAAAATTGTTTAAGATGATGGAGAAAATGTATGGCAAAGAATCCTGGCGCTCACAAGGAAGCAGGGAACAGTCCATTGGATCTGACGGATCAGGAAAAAGAGATCGGTCTGTGCGACGGCCTGACGATGGAGTATCTGGAGAGCCTCTGGCCAGACCCGCCGAACGCAGCGGAGCCGCCACCGCAGCCCACGACGCCAAAAGCGAAAGCCTGAAACAATACCTCGCTCAGTTCGCCGGACGCAACGCCGTCTGGCATGGCGTGGCGGAACGGGCGCTGCGCGAGGGCAACGACAAGCAGATTGCCAACGCCCTGACGGCGGCGAAGAAGCAGTTCGGTGAACTGACGGAATCGACTCTGAAAAACTCTGAAAAATCGACTGCCCAGCCGAGGCTTGCAACGCCTGCGGTCGCTGCCCGGCAGGAGATGAAGCCGGGCAAGCCGCCCGTCGGCAAGGCGCTGTTCGCCAAGCTCAAGGCGCTCGCCATCGCCCACCCGGTGCATGTCAATGAAGAAGCCTTCGATGTCTACATCGGGCGCAAGTTTGGCCGCTTCGCTGGCTCCAAGTGGGCCAACCCCTACCGCATCGGCGCGGACGGCACGCGGCAGGAGGTGGTGGATAAATATCTCGCCCACCTCAAGGCGCGGCCCGAACTCATGGCGGCGGTGAAGGAACTCAAGGGCAAGACGCTCGGCTGCTTCTGCAAAACACATGCCGCGCCGAACACCCTGTGCCACGGCGATGTGCTGTCGGCGCTGGCGGAGGGACGGGAATGGTCCGCCGGTATGACGGGCGAGGAGGCGACGGCGGACTATCAGGCGGCAGCCCTCGCCAAAGAGGCGAAGTCTGGAGAGATGAGCGCGGCCAAGACCGAGGCAGTCGTGGCGGCGAAGCCGTCTGGAAAAACGGAAGGCCGTGCGCTGGAACTGGCAAACATCACTGTGCGCCAGCATTCCGCCAGCGGCTACCGTGAACGCACCGCCCTCAACGCTCGTGCCGATACGACGGTGGCTATCGCCGCTGATTTCACCACGGCAGGCGAGCGCCTGACGGCCAGGATGGCTGGCGAAAAGCTGTTCAAGATCGGCATCGACATCGCCAATCTCAAGGCGGCTGGCGAGCGGCTTGCCGCTTTCATGGCTGAGCGCGGCGCAAGCAGCCTTAACGTCGCGGGCAATGGCATCTATACGCTGGCAAAACGGGGGATGTCGCAGGAAGCAGTGAACCGCGCCGTTTACCTCATCATCGCCGCAGCACATGCCAAACATTCGATCAAGCGTATCGTGTCTGGCGGACAGACTGGTGTAGATATTGCTGGCGCCGTAGCTGCCGCCAAGCTAGGCATCCCGGCCACGATCACGCTGCCCAAGGGTTATCTCCAGCGTGATGAAGCGGGCGTAGACAAGCAGATGAGTCCGCAGGAAATCGACGCTCAGATTCTGCGCGGCATGGAGGGACTGGATGGCGAGAAGAAAGCTGAGGCCAAACCCGCTCTCTCGCCCGCCGCCATCGCCACGCAGGCGGCGGAGCAGGAGATTCTGCCGGAGGACGGGCCGCGTCAGAGGACGCTGTTCTCGAAACAGCGGGCGTCCGGGCCGCTTGCTGGCAGAAGACGGGCCAAGTACCGCACCGACGGTCTTCTCGGCGCGCTGTACGCGATGGGGGGCATTCACCCGTCGCTGGCCGCAGACCTGACGGGAGAAAAATCGGTGCGCGGTTTTCCGCCGGGTATTTTCAGCCTCAGAGGCAGTCGTGATCTGGCGGAAATCGCGGCGCGTTTGTTCGAGGACTTCGGTTTTCATCAAATCGACATGAACAGCGCCATCGGCCCGGAGCGGGAGGTGGCGGAATTGATTGGCGCCTGGCTGCGCCACGGCGGGCCGATGCCGGTCAATAGCGAGCGGATGGAAGAGGAGCAGGCTGAAAGCCAGCATGTCGAGCACCTGAGTCAGCAGGCCGAGCGGCTTGGCGTGGCAGGCATCAGAAAAGGCCGCCAGGTCAAGCGGCTGGAACGGGCGGTGCAGGCGGCGGAGACCCGGCAGGAAAAGAAAGCGGCGGCTCTGGTCGAGGCGGCGCAGCGCAAGTACGACGCGATAATCGCCAAGGCTGAGGCGTTTGGCGTAGACCTTTCTGCTATTCTGGAAACCATACCGGATACGATGAACATCGTGCAGGTGATGAAGACCTACGGCCCGGCATTGAGAGCGGCCGTGGAGAAAGGAAGGAAGGCTTGGAATGACAAACAAGGAACTGACGCTAGAGGCGATGTTTCCCAACCTGAAAGATCGGACGCCGGAGGAACAGGCCGGGATTCAAGCCTGGGCGGAAGAGCTGGCAAACGCTCCGCCGGAAGTGCGCGAACTGGTGATAGAGCGACTGATGCTGAACGCGATGAAAAGCCGCATGGCCCAGGGCAGGCCGCCGTGGGGCAAGTCGGAGAAAACGACACCGCCAGGGACAACACCGCCAGGGACAACGCTGCCAGGGACAACGCTGCCGGAGTAGAAAAAGCAAAAGAGAAGGCGAAGAAACCCGCCGCCCGTAAAAATCAACGCGCCTCGAAGGAGGCCGTCGAGGCGGCGCGGCAGCATATTCTCAAGACCGTTGGCCCGGATACGCGGGCGAAGTTTGTCAGGCGCTTCGCCGACGGTTCGACAGGCTCCTTTACCGAGGGCGATGTCGAGGACATCATCACCCTGGCGCTCAACAATACCGACGCGGGCCTGCTTGGCGGGGCGGCGCACGAGAGTCTGCACAAGTTCTTCGCCCTGCTGCGGCGGAGCGGGTCGGATAATGTCAAGGCGCTGCTTGAGCGGGTGGCGAAGTCGCCGATGATACGGAACAAGCTGCGCCGCCTGCTCGACGGGCATCCAGAGGCGGTCGAGCAGTTGCAAGACGCGGAAGAAGCCGTGGCCTACATGTACCAGTTCTGGGCGGCGGGGCAGTTGCAGGTCGGGCCGCAGACGCGGACGCTGTTTCAACTGCTCAAGGATATGCTCAAGTGGGTTATCGGTCTGGTTTCCGAGTCGGTCCGCCAGCAGAATGAGGCGGCGCGGCGCGAGAAGATGGATTTGCTCAAGGTGCGCGACATCCTCACGGCCTTTGATGCGGGCATGGTGGCGGACCCGACGGTGCGCGAGGCGGTGCTGGCCGAACTCAAGCGCAATGTCGAGGCCCATGACAAGGCCATTGAGAATGTCGGCAAGGGCTTCCGCGAAATGACGCGGGTGATGGGCAAGATGGTGATGTCCGCCGAAGCGGTGATGGACGCGACGGGCAATCCCTATCTGCGCGACCTGGCGCGGATGTTCCACCAGAAGGCCGGGACGGAAATGCTCAAGGGACAGGTGCGCAGGTCTTCCGAGGGCATCAGTATCAGTAGAGGTCAGGCTTATGCCGACGGCTTGCGCCAGCAGACAGCGATCTGGACCAACAAGCTGGAGAATCTGTTCCGGGGCTACGAGGCCGAGGATCAGGAACTGGCGCGGCGGGCGCTGGCGGCGCAGCGGCTGCCGACCGACCCGGTGGCGAAGGAAATCGCCCTCAAGATTCGCCAGTATTTCAAGGAGTTTGGCGAGTACATGGCCGAGCGCGACGTGCGTCGTCTCGACATGTCCGGGCGGGACAAGTACGGACGGCCCGGCGCCTGGGTCAAGGTCGAGATGCGCAAGGATTATTTCCCGCAGGTTTTCGATCTGGGTTATCTGGAAGCGCACCGCGCCGACTTTATCGCTGACCTCCTCAACACACACCGGGCGGAGATGGCTGCCATTGCCGAAAACGCCAACGCTGAACTGGCTGCCGATGATTTGGCGCGCCCACCGAGCTACGCTTCCGAACGGGCGCGGGCCGATGGCCGCACGACGGTGACGGTGGAGGACGTTGTCCAGGCGATTGCCGACCGCATCCTCCGTCTGGGCCAGATCGAAGTCGAGGAAGATACCTCGGAACTCGGCATGACGCCGATGGCCAAGGCGGTGAACCGGCGGGTACTGGACTGGCTCGACCCCGACGTGTTCGACAAGTACAAGTCGAAGAACCTCGCTGAGATCATGTCGGTTTATACCCGCAGCATCGTCAAGCGGGCCGAGTACCAGAGCCGCTTCGGCCCTGGGGGCGAGATCGTCAACGAGATGGCGGCGAAGGCGCTGCTCCGCGAACTGGGCGGCGAGGGGCTGGTCAATCGGGCCGAGAGCCGTCTTGAAGCGGCGCGCGAGGCGTGGGCGAAGATGGACCCCGATGAGCGGGGGAGCTTCCCCACCTTGCGCAGCGTCGGCCAGGACCTTCACCAGACGGATCACCCGGAAACCGCCGAGGCCGACTTGCGCCAGGCGGTTGCCAAGCTGGAGCCGTCGTTCAAGGCGGTTCAGGCGATGGAAGGGACGCTCGGCCACGACAAGATCACGCCGACGATGCGCAAGGGCTTGAGTTGGGTGATGGTTTACCAGAGTTTCCGCGTGCTCCCCTTGATGTTGTTTACCAGCTTCAACGACGTGGCGGGCATCAGCGTCAACAGCGGTGAACTGGGTGACGCCTGGCAGGCATTTGTCAACGGCATCAAGGGCATCAAGATGACCTGGGCGGGCGAGAAGGACGATAGCGAGATGACTCGGCGGGCGGAAGAGTGGGGCGTGGTCGACGCCAGCAGCTTCCTCGACGTGCTCGGTCAGACCCACGGCACTACATTTATGACCAGCCGGGCCAAGCGCATGTCGGACTGGTTCTTCAAGTGGGTCGGCATGGAAGGCTGGAATCGCGGCATCCGCGCCTACGCCGCCCACGTTGCCGAGCGCACCATCCTCGACTTCAAGAACAACGGCCTCGACCGCAACGACAAGGCTGCCGTGGCTCGCTTCGAGCGGCTCTACGGCAAGGGGGCGGCGCCAGAGAGCATCAAGCTCGACGAGCAGGGGCGGCTCGACATCCGCGACCAGGCCAACCAGCGGGCGGTGATGCGCTGGGTGATGGATTCCGTGGTGACGCCGACGGCGGCCAACCGCACCATCTGGGGCAGCGATCCGCGTTTTCAGATTTTCATGCACCTGAAGAACTGGACTTACAGCTACCACCGCGTCTTTCTCAAAAGCGCCATCAACCAGGCCAGGCTCGGCAATTACCGCCCGATTCTGGCGACCTTCGCCACCAATATCCCGATTATGATCGCTGCCGGAGTCATCAAGGAGATGCTGCTCCCCGGCGACGAACCGCCGTGGATGAAGCAGGGCTTGAACGGCTACCTCGACTACGGCTGGCGGACGGCGGGCGTGCTCGGCATCCCGCAGATGTACGGGCATGAAATTGTCAATCTCGACCCGGCCCGGCTGTTCGGCCCCACGGTCGACCAGATTCAGGACATCCTCAGCATCCCCCTGCCCAAGACCAGCCTCAACCTCAGCCCCTTCAAGGGCGAGACGACGCTGACCTACGACCACACCCTGCTCGGCGAGGCGCTCGGCGCTCTGCCCGCTGGCAACGTGCTCCGCCGCATGGACTTTACGCGCGAGCGGTGAGGTATCTCAAAAACAGGGGCGTAGCCGATGCCTGTTGCCGGGTTTGTCTTGTTCTCCGTGCAGTGAGGATGCTGTGAAAAACTGAAAAAAACGGCGCTGCCGAGCAGCGCCGGGCGGTGGTTCAGAAAACGACCGTTTTCTGAGCCGTGGGATCAAGCAGCTAGCTTAAACGGCGCGGACGGCTCGTTTTTTTTTACCGCGCCCTTGCCGCCAGAACCCCGCTCTACTGCGGGCATCAGGTCGTTGTTCTCCTCGATGCGCAACATGCGGATGTCGCGCACGGAGGCGGCAAACCAGGTATAGCGGGTGGCAAGGTCTTGAACAGCCAGGACACATGTCACGGCATCGACGGTCGAGCCGCCGAAATACACCGATCCCTGTTGCCACTCAAACCCGTACTCATCGACCAGCACCTTGCGGATGTCCATGTAGGCATTGTTGTACGAGTCGTTCTGGTAGGCGTCCCGCAGGGATGACATTTCAAGATCAAAAGTGATGGCATACATGCTATTGTCCTTTCAAGTGCATCGCCTTTTGGATTATAGGCTCATCCGGGAACCAGCTACAAGGCATGGACTTTACGCGGGAACGGTGAGAGGTGTAGATTGAGGGCTTTGGCGGAGGCAGGAGAGGGGGCGTCGTGAAAGACAAGATCAAAGAGGTCTTCGCCGGGGTACTCTATTGTCCCATTAGAAAGGCAGCTTAATGGGAATACTCACCTCTCTATTCTCTGGCGTTAAGGCGTTGGTACGCGAAGTCGTCGGGGTCGTCGCTGAAGGCGTTCGCGCGGTATTGGAGGAGATCGACAAATCCTCCTTTGGTCGCGCTGCAACGCAATTGGTGCAAGGCATTACCAAACGCTATTTTGGCGAAGCCGAAGAACTGGCCGAGGCGGAGCGCGAACTGGGGGAAAAGTATAGACATGACCGCAAGCGAACGCCTGCTGATGATGACCGCCTGCGGGAGATCGCCGCTAGGCGGAATGCCCTCAGAAAAGACATCGCTGCCGCGAAATCGAACGAAGCGGCTGCGGAGTTGCGGAAGAACGAAAAGAGCGTCATTGCTGTCCCGCCCGGACATGACGAAATCAGCGCCACGGTTGGAATATTGGCTTCAAAGGTGTGTCCTGAATGCGGTGCCCCGATGACTATGCGTCAAGGAGGCGTTGTCAGTAAAACTAACAAACCCAACTTATACTGGCAGTGCACGTCGCTGCCTCGTCCTTTCTGTCGCACAATCACGTTTAACCCTGAGAAAGAGAAGGATGTTGCCTCGCTGATTCGGATGCCTGACCCCAACCTTGATCTAAGCGAGCGTCGCGCCATTTGGGAAAGACCAGACGTTCTGAAGGAAACCTCAGAGCGCGTCTTTGACAACTTGCTTGGCCAGATTGACCCTGATGTAATCTGCCCTCACCACTTGCTTCCCATGAAGCTCTTGGAAAAACCAAATGCCGACGGACGACTTCTTACCAGCTATGAGTATGTATGTCGATGGATTGATGCAAACGGGAAAAGGTGTCAACACCGCGTAGCCTTGGAGACATTTCCGCAAGTGTCCGAAACACTCAAACGACATGAGGGCGTTGGGATTATCAGGTAGCTGTCCGGTTGCTCATGCGTAGCGGTGAGAGGGTAGGGTATGAAAAAAGAACTGACTTTTTGGCTGATTGTCTTCGTTGTTGGCGGACTTACGCTCAACTGGATGTCTTATGAAAACAGTCAACCGCTTAATTGGGCAGCCTCGGATCACGATGTGCTGCAAGTGAGCGATCGCAACAAGTGTGTGAAAGGGACGATGGTAGGAGGAAAAAAGGATATTTGTGATGTAATGCGCAAAGTCAGTTTGCTTGAACCCTCGGCTTATGAGAAGTACGGCTGGTCTTCAATCCTCGATAGCCGTCATTGTTTGCTTTCTCCAAATCGTTGGCTTAACAGAGATCTCAGGGACATTCACCATTGGTGTCAGCGGCCTGAGCAAGAGAGGATGCGGCAGGCCCGTATAGCGATCGACATACTGCTGGAGCGGAAAGTATTGGACAGGTAGGTTCGCAGCGCCAACAAAAAAAATTTTCGCAATCAGAGCAAAAAAGATAGAAAAAGAGTCGTCAAAAAAAGGTTTTTACCTCTAAATCCCCGTGGCGCAAGGCAAACGGAAGATTGCAAATCCGTGTAGGTCGGTTCGACTCCGGCTCGCGCCTCCAAGGAAATCAAGCACTTAACCACCTTCGGGTGGTTTTTTTACGTCTGGAAAGTGGCTGAAAAGGGCCTCAGAGAGTTTAAGATTGCTTTCAGATTGCTTTCAGATTGTATTTAACCACACCTACACGGATCAACTATTGGTGTATGGTGATGCGCTGGGTGATGGATTCCGTGGTGACGCCGACAGCGGCCAACCGCACCACCTAGTGTAATGATGCATTCTTAATAAATCTTAACAAGTCATATCCGTTACAATGTTCTGTAGGTGGAGAACGGAGGGTGACATGCGGGTTGCGCCGAAGATTATCTTGACGGCTGACGAGCGGGCGGAGTT
>JAITMS010000179.1 GCA_031277255.1 Azonexus sp. | reverse complement strand
GAATCAGCGCCCGCGCCAAGGTTGTTTTGCCCGCGCCGAGATCGCCTTCGAGGTAGATGACGAGGCCGCCGCCTCTCAAGCCCCTCTCCCCTGGCGGGAGAGGGGTTGGGGAGAGGGGGGAGGTTTCTACCAGCGCCTTCGGTACGCTTTCACCCTCTCCCCCAACCCCTCTCCCATCAAGGGAGAGGGGCGTAAGCCCCGCCGCCAGCGCGACGCCAAAAGACTGCGTCGCCGCCTCGTCAGGCAGGTGGTAAACGGCGCTAGAGCGGTTTTGATTCAAGCGCATACCCCTCCTATACCGTTCGGGCTGAGCCTGTCGAAGCCCGGTTCAAGCCGCCGTATCCTCTCTCCGCACCGTCCTTCGACAAGCTCAGGACGAACGGGAGTGTAAAGACTTGAACAGAAAATACTCTAACATCAGGCTTATGCACGATCAGAACTCCACGGTAAACGCCCCGGCGCTGCGTGAAAAAATCCGCGCCGCGGGCCGGGCGCTGGGTTTTGCCGCCATCGGCGTCGCCCGCGCCGCGCCGGAAAAAATCGCCGTCGACGGGCTGCGCGCCTGGCTGGCCGCCGGCTGTCACGGGGCAATGGATTATATGGCCCGCCACGCCGAACTGCGCGCCCAGCCGTCATTGCTGCATCCGGGCACGCTGACGGTGATTACGGCGGCGCTCGATTACCTGCCGTCTGACCAGAAAGCGCCGGAAGCCGGGGCGGCCAAGCCGGAACAGGCGGCGATCTCACGCTACGCCCAGGGCCGCGATTACCACAAAATCATGCGCCAGCGCCTGCAACGGCTGGCCGCGGCCATCGCCGCCCTGATCAGCCCCTTTGGCTACCGCGTTTTCTCTGATTCAGCGCCGGTCATGGAAGTCGAATTTGCCCGTCAGGCCGGGATCGGCTGGCGCGGCAAACACACGCTGCTGGTGTCAAGGCAAGGCTCCTGGCGCTTTCTCGGCGAAATTTACAGCGACCTGCCGCTGCCGCCCGACGCCCCCGCCACGGCACATTGTGGCCGCTGCGCCGCCTGCCTCAAAGCCTGCCCGACCGGGGCCATCACCGCCCCCTACCGGGTCGACGCGCGGCGCTGCATCAGCTACCTGACCATCGAACTGCCCGACGCCATCCCCGCCGACCTGCGCCCCCTCATCGGCAACCGCATCTACGGCTGCGACGATTGCCAACTGTGCTGCCCGTGGAACCGCTTTGCCCAAACCGGCGATCCGGCATTCGCGCCACGCCACGGCCTTGACGCGGCGACGCTGGTCGAACTGCTGGCCTGGAGTGAAGACGATTTCAAAGAACGCCTCGCCGGTAACCCGATCCGCCGCATCGGTCATCAACGCTGGCTGCGCAACATCGCCGTCGCCCTCGGCAACGGCCCGCCGACGGCGGCGGCGATCGCCGCCCTGCAAACACGGGCCGACCACCCTTCGGCCCTGGTGCGCGAACACGTCGCTTGGGCCTTGCGGCGGCTGGGGGCGTGAGCGTGCAAAACTTTATATGTATTTTGTATGTATAATACAGCCATGAAAATCTCTTTCGATCCTCACAAAAACCATTTGAATGTCCATAACCACGGCATTGATCTGGCTGAGGTGGAAGGCGTTTTCTTCGATCAATTTGCCCTGACCCGCGAAGACAAGGATCACGATGAAAGGCGTTTTGTCACCTTGGGCGTCGATGGTTTTGGGCGCTTGCTGGTGGTGGTCTATGTCTGGCGCGGCGAGGATGAAATCCGCGTCATTTCGGCGCGTCGCGCCGAACCGCACGAACGGCGCTGTTACGAGGAGTAAACCATGAAAGACAGTTACGATTTTTCTACCGCGCGGCGCGGCGCGGTGCTTGCGCCCAAAGGCAAAACGCGCATCACCATCTGGGTCGATGACGCCGTGCTTGATGCTTTCCGCGCTCGCGCCGCGGCGCAGGGCAAGGGTTATCAGACGCTCATCAATGAAACGCTGCGCTCAGCCAGCGATGACGAGCCGTTAACCCTCTCGGCGCTGCGTCAGGTCATCCGGGAGGAGTTGCATCCGGCATGACTGTTTCGACCCGGTTAACCGCCAAAGACGAGCCGCTGGCCGACCATATCGACGCCCTGCTGCCGCAGACGCAGTGCGGTCAGTGCGGTTACGCGGGCTGTCGGCCTTATGCCGAAGCGATTGCCGACGGCGCGGCAATCAACCAGTGTCCGCCGGGCGGCGCGGCGGGGGTGCGGCGGCTGGCTGCTCTCCTTGGTCGCGCGGTGAAGCCGCTGGCGAGGCCGGAACAGCCGCCGACCGTCGCCCGCATTGACGAAGCGGCCTGCATCGGCTGTACCTTGTGCATTCAGGCTTGCCCGGTCGACGCCATCATCGGCGCGGCGCGGCAGATGCACAGCGTCGTCGCCGCCTGGTGCACCGGCTGCGCGCTGTGCCTGCCGCCCTGCCCGACCGAATGTATCGACCTGCTGCCGACGGCTGAAATAGCTGACGATTGGCGACCCGCCGCCGATCAGGCGCGGGCGCGTTTTGCCTTCCGGCAGTTCCGCAAGGCCCGCGACAAGGCGGAAAAAACCGCCCGGCTGGCCGCCGCCGTTCAGGCCATCGGCCACGGCGGCGAGCCACAGGCCACGGCGGCTGAAAAAGAAAAAGCAGCCCGGCAGGCCATCATTCAAGCGGCGATAGCGCGGGCCAAGGCGCAGCGTGAAGCCGCCCGGAGCAGCGGCAAAACCCGATGAATATCAGCGGCATCCGCCAGATGCTCCGCGACCACGGCGCTCGCCCGCCGCATGAGGCGCGTCTGCTGCGCGCCTGGCTTGCCGCCCGGCCTCTGGACGCCGGGCCGCGCCGGAAAGCGGCGGCGGATTGTTTGCCGCTCGCCTTGCGGCAGGCGCTGCCGCTCCTCAGCGAACGCCTCGCCAACCTCGCCCGGATTCGCTCCGAGCACCCCAGCGCCGATGGTTCGGCTCGCCTGCTGGTCGATCTGGCCGATGGTCAAACGGTCGAAAGCGTGCTCCTGCCGCGCGGCGGCCTGTGCGTCTCGACCCAGGTCGGCTGCGCCGTTGGCTGCCGTTTTTGCCTGACCGGCCGGGATGGTCTGCGGCGCCAGTTGACGAGCGGCGAAATCGTCGCCCAGATGGTCGCCGCCCGCGCCCTGCGCCCGGTGCGGCGCGTCGTCTTCATGGGCATGGGGGAACCGGCGCACAATCTCGATCAGGTGCTGGCGGCCATCGACCTGCTTGGCACGGCGGGCAACATCGGCCACAAGAATCTGGTTTTTTCGACGGTCGGCGACCGCCGGGCGTTCGCGCGTCTGCCGCAGCGGACGGTCAAACCGGCGCTGGCCCTGTCCTTGCACAGCACCGACCCGGCCCTGCGCGCCCATCTCTTACCCAAGGCGCCGCGCATCGACCCGGCGGAACTGGTCGAATTGGGCGAAGCCTATGCCCGCGCCGTCGGCCATCCGATCCAGTATCAATGGACGCTGCTGGCGGGCGTCAACGACAGCGACGCCGAAATGGACGGCATCGTCCGCCTGCTGACAGGCAAGTACGCGATGATGAACCTGATCCCCTACAACCCGGCCGCCGGCAGCGGGTTCGAGCGCCCCACCGCCGAACGGGCGGCCATACTGGCGGAGCGCCTCAACCGCCGCCAGATACTCACCCGGCTACGGCAATCCGCCGGGCAGGATGTCGAAGCCGCTTGCGGCCAGTTACGCGCCCGGCTGGCCGACGGCCTGACGCAAGGGCGTGAACCATAGTGCTGGCGACCAACCTGCCGCCCGATGTGGAACCGCCCGCTGACGCGGGCGGCGGGTACTACCAAACGACTACCATACGGACGTATTGCACATTGCGAGCAGCACCGCTATGATGAACATCGCTGTGTATCGCAAGATGCGCCGCCGATGGTTTGTCCTCGCAGTGGAATCTTCCATCGAACTCTCCTTTCTTTTGGATTGGAGACGACAAAAGCCCCGTTGCTGCGGGGCTTTTTCGTTCGCCCCCGCCAAGTATTGTAGGGTAATCCGGTTTAATCCGTCATTTTCTCTTGCTTGGCAAGCGTTGGCTTCAGCGCGGCCCGACGCGCCTTTTACTCTTGCGCCTCAAAAAAAGAGAAGCCTGTCAGCGCCCCTCAGGCCACTGCGCTGGCCGCTTGGTCGTGCCCGTCAGCCAGCAGCCGCGCCAGGTCGGCGGCGGGTTGGGGGCGGCCGAACAGGTAGCCTTGCAAGACATCGCAGCCGTGGCGGCGCAGGTAGTCGCGTTGGGATTCTTTCTCGACGCCTTCGGCGACGACCTCCAGATTGAGTTCGTGCGCCATGGCGATCATCGCCGCCGCCAACTTGACCGGCTCGCCATGTTCGTCGATTTCGCGGATGAAGGAGCGGTCGATCTTGAGCACATCGACCGGAAACTGCTTGAGGTAACTGAACGAGGAATAGCCGGTGCCGAAATCGTCGATCGCCACCCGGACACTGATCTGGTCGAGCATTTCCAGCACCCCGGCGGCGCGCTCGGCGTTTTTCATCAGCAGCGATTCGGTCAGTTCCAGTTCAATCAGATCGGTCGGCAACTGGTATTCGGCCAGGATGTCGGCCACCAGCCGCGGCAGATTGTGGTCGGTGAATTGCTGGGCCGAGAGATTGACCGCCGCGGGCACCACGGCCAGACCTTCGTCCAGCCACGCCCGCTGCTGGGCGCAGACGGCGCGCAGCGCCCAGGCGTCAAAGGTTTTGATGAGGCCGTTGGCTTCGGCGATCGGGATGAAGACGCCCGGCGACACCATGCCGCGCTTGGGATGCCGCCAGCGCATCAAGGCTTCGACCCCGGCCAGCTTGCCGCTCGCCGCGTCGATCTTGGGCTGGTAGTACATGAGGAGTTCGCCGCGATCCAAAGCGCCGTAGAGGTCGTTTTCAAGAACCAGTTCGCCGAGCGAGGCGTGGTGGACGTCGGTCGAGAACAGGCACCAGGTGTTGCCGCCTTCGGCCTTGGCCTGGTACATCGCGGCGTCGGCCTTTCTCAGCAATTCGGAGGTGTTGTGACCGTGATCGGGATAGATGGCGATTCCGGCGCTGCCGGTCACCGTCAGTTCGTGACCGGCCAGTTGGTAGGGCCGGGTCAGCGCCGCCAGCAGTTTGTGGGCGGCGTGCGCGGCGTCCTGCGGCTGGTCGAGTTCAGGCAGGATGGCGACAAATTCGTCGCCGCCCTGACGCGACAAGGTATCGCTTTCGCGCAGCACGGCCAGGCCGCGTTCCGCCGCCTGAATCAGCAACTGGTCGCCGACCTCGTGGCCGAGGGTGTCGTTGATATTCTTGAAGCGGTCGAGGTCGATGAAAACCAGCGCCAGCGATTTGCCGCTGCGCTTGGCTTGCCGTATCGCCTGCTCGACCCGGTCTTCGAGCAGCAGGCGGTTGGGCAGGCCGGTCAGCACATCGTGGTGGGCCATGTAGCGGATGCGCTCCTCGTTCTCCTTGCGCTCGGTGATGTCGGTAAAAATACCGACGTAATGGGCCGCGACGCCCTGCTGGTCGGGGACGGCGGTGATCGACAGCCATTCGGGAACGATGCCGCCATTCTTGTGCCGGTTGAAGATTTCGCCCTGCCAATGGCCCTCGGTCATCAGATCCGTCCACATCGCGCGATAGAAATCATCCCCTTGCAGGCCCGATTTAAGGACGGCGGACGTCTGCCCGATGGCTTCCTCCGCCGGATAGCCGGTAATGGTTTCGAAGGCCGGATTGACGGCGACGATGCGGGACTGGGCGTCGGTGATGGTCATGCCCTCGGCGGCATGGGTAAACACCGTGGCGTAGAGGCGCAATTGACGCTCGGCGGCCTGCTGCACGGCGTAGCGTTCCGCCAGTTCGCGGTGAGCCGCCGCCAGTTGCCGCCGGTCGCGCTCGAAGCGGAACAGGGTGTACAGGGCGTAGGCAACCAGCGACAAGGTGAGGAAATACAGCAGCAGACGGTAGCCGCCAGCAATCCGCTGGGCCTCCTCGTAACCCTCGGTATAGACGCGGAGCGTGTCGTTGAGCAAGCGGGTCGACGTGGGTTGCAGGACGCGCTCAACGAGGATATTGACCTCCGGTTGCCGCTCGATGATCTGCTCGGCATGGGTCAGCAGATGCCTGATCGCCGGCTGGCTGGCGAGTTGCCCGCTGTGCTCGCGCAGATGGCTGAGTTCGCCGAGCAGCGTCTCCCGGTCGAAAGCCAGGGAGGCAAGGTGCTGGACCATGATGTGGTGGACGAAGGCGTGCAGTTCCAACATCTCCTGGCCGCCTTGCGGCAGCGCGTCATTGGCAAGCCGGAGAAAGTAGATGCGGGAATTGTTCAGGATCGAATAGCTGCGCTTGAAGCGGTCGATATCCTTGGCTTTTTCGTCCTGACTGAGCAGCAGTTGCCCGACCAGCAGGCGCAGGGCGTTGCGGGCAGCTTCCGGCAGACCCTCAGGAATGGCTTGCAGGTTTTTTTCTTCGGCGCGGATGGCGGCGACATGGCGCACCAGCGGGTCATAGTTGCGCAACATGCCGGAATAGTTGGCCAAGATCGCCGCATTGAGTTCGGCGTCGGCCTGCTGGACCCGGCGCAGCGATTCGAGATAGGCGTAGTGAGATCGCGGCGAGAGCAGTTCGGAACGCAAAAACAGCACATAGAGCAGACCCAGCAGCACAGCGAAAGCGCCAGCCTGGGCAAGGCGGCGCCAGAGGCGGCGCTTCTGCTCGGCGGCGTTCATTGGCCCGCTGCCGGCAGTTCGCCGGTCAAGGTTTTGAGGAAAGCGGCAATGGCCTCGACATCATCGTCCGACAGCCTGCGCCCAAGCTGGTAGCGGCCCATGGCCCGCACTGCGTCCTCCAGCGTCGCCGCCGAACCGTCGTGGAGGTAGGGCGCTGTCAGCGCCACATTGCGCAGGCTCGGCACCTTGAAGACATAGCGGTCTGCCTCGTCGCCGGTGACGTTGAAACGGCCAAGATCGCTGTGTTTGACGGTGCGGCCGGCAAAATAGTCGGCCATCACGCCAACTTTCTGGTACATGTTGCCGCCGACCAGGCGGCCCTGATGACAACTGACGCAGCCGAGAGCAAGAAAGCGCCGGTAGCCGTCGACTTCCCGCGCCGTCAGCGCCTCGCTGTCGCCGCGCAGATAGCGGTCGAAAGGCGAATTGACCGTCACCAGCGAACGCTCGAAGGTGGCAATGGCGTTCAACAGGTTGTCCGCCGTCAAGCCATCGGCATAGAGGCGGTTGAAACGGTCGACGAGATCGCTGTCCTGCGCCAGACGGTCGACGATCTGCGGCAGGGTGGCGGCCATTTCGATCGGGTTCTCGATCGGCCCGACGGCCTGCGCCTCGAGCGTCGCGGCCCGGCCATCCCAGAACTGGGCGAGGTTGTAGGCGCTGTTGAGCACCGTCGGCGCATTGATCTCGCCAACCGCGCCGCCGACGCCGATGGAAAACCGCCGTCCATCAACGCCGCCAGCGGCCAGATTGTGGCAGGAGGCGCAGGAAACCGTCATATCCGCCGACAGACGGGCGTCATGGAACAGGCGTTCGCCTAGCGCCACGCGCTCTGGATCAAGTCCCGCTAACGGCTCCAGCGGCAGGATCGGTTGCAGCGCGCCCTCCTGGGCGCCCAGCGGCGGCACCAGCGGCGGCGGCGATTCCTGCTGCTCCCGCCAACCCATGAACCAGGCCAGCACGGCAACCAGCAAGATGATGGAAATAACTATGGAGAAAGCATATCGGTCGACTCGCATACGGCGATTATCCTTGAATTGACGGCGTTAAAACAGGCATTTACCGTAACCGGCGGGCGGCTGCGG
The DNA here is from genome assembly GCA_031277255.1 of Azonexus sp. Lineage (GTDB taxonomy): Bacteria > Pseudomonadota > Gammaproteobacteria > Burkholderiales > Rhodocyclaceae > Azonexus. The sequence continues at coordinate 4,693 of JAITMS010000179.1, read as the reverse complement.
GCAAGGCTGGCCTTATGCGGATCGGCATGGTTTGCCGCGCCCGCCTGGTGCGCTTTTCGTCTTTTTTGTGCCCTTTTTGTACCGCTCCGTTTTTGTTTGGTACAGAATCACGTATTCTGCGCCGTTTTCCAGCCTCCCCATCCGTCGTGAAAAAAGCCGACATCGCGCAGTTCTACAGCCGCCTGCAGGCGGCCAATCCAGCCCCGACCACCGAACTCGGCTACGCCACGCCGTTTCAGTTGCTGGTCGCCGTGATCCTCTCGGCCCAGGCGACCGACATCAGCGTGAACAAGGCGACGAAAAAGCTCTTTGCCGTCGCGCCGACGCCGGAAACCCTGCTGGCGCTGGGCGTCGAGGGGCTGACCGAGTACATCCGCGCCATCGGCCTCTACCGGACCAAGGCGAAGAACCTCATCGCCACCTGTCAATTGCTGCTTGAACGCCACGGCGGCGCGGTGCCCGCCACCCGCGCCGCCCTCGAAGCCCTGCCCGGCGTTGGCCGCAAAACCGCCAACGTCGTCCTCAACACCGCCTTCGGCCAGCCGACCATTGCCGTCGATACGCATATTTTCCGCGTCAGCAACCGCACCGGCCTCGCCCCCGGCAAGACAGTCGGCGAGGTTGAAGCCAAGCTGCTCCGCGTCACACCCGGTGAATTTCGCCAGAACGCGCACCATTGGCTGATCCTGCATGGCCGCTACATCTGCAAGGCGCGCCAGCCCGAATGCCCGCGCTGCCCGGTCGCCGACCTCTGCGCCTGGCCGGATAAAACGGCATGAAGGCCGCCAGCGGCTTCGCCAGCGGCCCGCACCCGGACAAGGAACTGGCCGCCGCCGCGGTGCGCATGGCGCTCGCCGCCGCCGGGCTGGAACGGGCTGAGCGGGTCTTGCTGCTCCTCTCCCGCGCCTTCAACCGCCAGGCCACGCCAGCCGTCCTCGCCGCCGCGGGCGCCGCCGGTTGTCTGCAAGTGGGCGGCTGCACCGCCAGCGGTTTGCTGACCGAGGCGGGTTGGCTGATCGACCAGCCCGCCGCCGCCGCGCTGGTTCTCGGTGAACTGCCCGATGCCGCAGCGGCGGCGGCCGCGCCGCTGTTGTCCTTCAGCGGCCAGGCCGCCCTGCCCTACGGCTGGCGCGACGGGCCGCCGCGCGTCGGTCTGCTCGAAACCGACGCCGCCGCCTGGTCACAGGCCCGGCCCGGCGGCCACGACGGCGTCGGCATCGCACTGCCCGGCCTCGTCTGCGACGTGCTGCGGGCCGACGGCCTGCGCCCCGTCGCCGCGCTGCTGCCGGTCGACGATTGCGCCGCTTACGATTTGCGCCGCGTCGCCGGTTTCTCCGCTATCGACAGCCTGCGCCGCGCCTTGCCAGCCGCCCTGCGCGATGCGCCGCCGCTGCACCAGATCGCCGTCATCGCCGCCGCCAACGAGCCAGCCATCGGCATTCTCGCCGCCAACAGCGATGGCTCGCTGACCCTGGCCGCGCCGCTGGCCGCCGGTCAGCCGATCACCTGGGCGCTGCGCCAGCCGCTCGCCGCCGAGGCGGAAATGCGGCAACTCCTGGCCGAAGCCGAAACGCCGGACTTCGCCCTGATGTTTTCCTGCATTGGCCGCGGCCCCTTGTTCTACGGCAGCGACGATCACGATCTGATCGCCTTTCGCCAACGCTTTCCCGCCACGCCGCTGCTCGGCGCTTACGGCAGCGGCCAGATCGCCCCCGCCGCCAGCGGCAACCGGCTGTTCCAGAACGCCAACCTGACCCTGCTCTACCGCCGCCCGCATGTTTAATCCCTCACGCGAAGAAGTCCGCCGTTTTTTCTGCGCCGTCTGGCAGAAGCAGGACGAACGCCTACCGCTCGCCGGGGCCGAAATCGCCGCCGCCGATGTGATCGCCGATCATCCCGAATATCACGCCCTCCTCGCCGACCCGGAAAACGCGCTGAACCGCGAATGGACGCCGGAAGGCGGGCAGATGAACCCCTTTTTGCATCTGTCGCTGCATCTCGCCATTGCCGAACAGTTGAGCATCGACCAGCCCCCCGGCATCCGCGCCGCCTTTGCGCGTCTCAACCAACGCCTGACGCCCCACGCCGCCGAGCACGTCCTGCTCGAAGCCCTGGCCGCGACGATCTGGCAGGCGCAAAGAAACGGCAGCCCGCTCGACGCCGCCGCCTACCTCGAAGCGGTACGGCGGCAGGCGGGGAACAGGTCGGTCGGCGACTGAAAAGCGCAACGGCAAACTGAAAACTGGTAAGCTCCAACCCAGCCCCCACGCCATCAGGAAATATTCATGGGTTTTGCTCCCAATCCGATCCAGTCTTACCAGAATGTCGGCTTTGAAGCCGATATTCGCGGCTCCGATCCGCACCGGCTGATCGTGCTGCTCTTTGACGGCGCGCTGTCGGCGCTCGACAAGGCCGAAGCCGGTATCGCCAGCAAGAATATCGAGGCCCGGCACAATGCGCTGACCCGCGCCACCGAACTTATCGTCGACGGCCTCTCAGCCAGCCTCAATGACGAAGGCGGCGGCGAAGTGGCCGCCAATCTCCGGGCGCTGTACGACTACATGGCTGCACGGCTGACCTACGCCAATTTCCACAACGACCTCAGCGCCGTCCGCGAAGTACGGGGACTCTTGACCGAAATCAGCGATGCCTGGAAAGAAATTGCCCCCCAATACCAGCCCTAGCGGCAGCACCTGGCGCAGCCGACTCGATCAGCTCAGGCAGCGCCTCGACGAACTCGACGCCGCCATGCGCGCCGGTCAATGGGAGCGGCTCGACCCCCTGGCCCCGGCGGCCAACCGGGCCATGAGCGACTTGCTGGAACACCCCGGCCAGCCGGTCGCGGCGGATGCTCCGGCGCTGCGGCAAACGCTCGATCTCGCCAACGCCTTGCAAACCCGCGCCACGGAACGGCGTCAGCAGATACTGCCGCTGCTTCAGGCGTGGCACAGCAAGGTGGCGCCTGAAAAACCGGCGCCATGATCCCCCCCGACCTCGCCAGTAATCTGCGGGGGGTATTACCGCCAGCGCCACAACAGCAGGATGCCGCCGCGCCGGTCGTTTCGGCGCAGAGAATCACCGATGCGCTATCCAACCTCATGCCCGGCCAGCGGATCATGGCCGAAATCCAGGCCATGCTGCCGAACGGCGCTTTCCGCGCCATGGTCGCCCAGCGTGAGGTAACGCTGGCCCTGCCCTTCGCGGCCAAGGCGGGCGACAGTCTGGAACTGGAAGTGCTCGAAAGCAACGGCAAGATGACGCTCGCTTTCGTCGCCAATCGCACCACCGGCCAGCAGGCCGCCGGGCAAGCCGGGCAATCGGTGCCGACCACCCTGAGCCAGACGGGCCGCCTGATCGGCAGCCTGATCGGCCGCGCCGACGACGGCGCCGCCCGCGCCGCGCCCGCCCCCTTGAACGGCAACCAGCCGCTGTTGAAAGGCATGCCTGACGCCGCCCAACTGGCCCCTGTGCTCAAGGAGGCTCTGAGCCGAAGCGGCGTTTTTTATGAAGCCCATCAGGCCCGCTGGGTCGCCGGTCAGTTGCCGACCGACGCCTTGCGCCAGGAACCGCAAGGCAAGATGCCGCCGACGACGCAGCCGCCCGCCGCGCAACCGGAAGCTGCAACGACGGCAGCAACGACGACGGCAGCAGCGACAGCCCGCAATGAGCAGGCGGCGGCAACCCAGCCCGGCGCGCCGCAACAGAGCGCGCAACAAGGTGCGGCGGCCCAGCAGACCCAGCAAGGCAACGCCATCCCCCGCGAATTAACGCCCATCGTCCAGCAACAGCTCGATGCCCTGGCGACGCAGAACTACGCCTGGCAAGGCCAGGTCTGGCAGAACCAGAAGATGTGGTGGGAAATTTCCCAGGAATCCGAACAAACGGGCGGCGACGGCGACGAGCCTGAGCGCCGCTGGCAAACCCGTCTCAAACTCGATCTGCCCGCCTTGGGCGGCATCGAAGCCCGTTTGCGGCTACAGGCGGGCGGCCAGGTCGATATCGAGATCATCACCGCCAGCGGCGACAGCGAAAAACGCCTCGCCAACGAACTGCCCCGTCTGCGCGAGCAGTTTGCCGCCGCTGGCCTCGACCTGACCCGCTTGCAGGTACAACATGGCGAAGACCCCGGCTGATTCAGCCCGCGAAGCCGTCGCCCTGACCTACCGGCAAACCGACGCCGCACCGCGCGTCGTCGCCCGCGGCAAGGGCCTGATTGCCGAACAGATCATCGAACGCGCCCGCGAACACGGCGTTTACGTCCATGAATCGCCGGAACTGGTGGCCCTTCTGACCCAGGTCGACATCGACGAACACATCCCGCCGCAACTTTACATGGCCGTCGCCGAACTGCTGGCCTGGCTCTACCGCATCGAACACGGCAGCGACGCGCCGCCGCCGATCTAGAGCGGTTTTGATTCAAGTGCATACACACCCCTATACCGTTCGGGCTGAGCTTGTCGAAGCCCGGTTCAAGCCTCCGTCCCCTCTCTCCGCACCGTCCTTCGCCTGTCCTGAGCCTGTCGAAGGGACAAGCTCAGGACGAACGGAAGTGTAAAGACTTGAACATAAAATGCTCTAAGAGCCTGTTCAAAATCTTCTGAGCAGCACCGCCAAGAATGCGAGATGAACAAATTGCAAGCTGGTGTTGAGTAGCCGTTCGCAGTTTTTCCATAGCCTGCGGTTCTTCTCGAGC
>JAITMS010000164.1 GCA_031277255.1 Azonexus sp. | reverse complement strand
TCTTGCAGGCGGTCGCCGTCGTTCAGGCTGTCCACGGCGGGCAGGGTGTCGTTCAGCACGTAGGTGTAGCTGCCGTCGGCGTTCATGGTCAGCGTGCCGTATTGGCCCACGACGACCCCCGCCGAGGGCAAGCTGCCGCCCACCACGTTGCTGATGCTGCTGGCGTTGCTGATCTGGGTGACTTGCAGCGAAGCGCCCACGTTGGCGGTGCTGTCGTTGTTCAGCACGTTCCCGCTGGCGGCCAGGCCAGGGGCGCCGTCCACGCCTTCCACCGCCGGGTCGCCGTTGCCGGGCTCGCCGTCGGCGATGTCGGCCACGGCGGTCACCAGGGGCGGCGGCGGGTTGGGGTTGTTGATGACTTCTTCGATGACTTCGTTGATGGCCTTGTCGACGCGGTCGGACGAGGTGCTCAAGTTGACGATGTTGTTGCCGCCGGCGATTTGCTGCTGGAAGCGGATGGGGTCCACCACCAGCACGAAGCCGCGGTTGTCGGCAGGGTTGCCGTCACCGTCCTGGTTGCCGTCCTGCTGGGCGGAGGCCAGGTCGGTAAATTCGACGTCCGTCCAGAAATAAAAGGCGGTGACGACGCCGCCCACTTTGACGGTGCGGCTGATCCAGCCGTAGAACGTCTCGCCGCCCACGTCGATGCCGATGGCCGAAACGTCGTTGCCGCTGACGTAGGCGTTGTTGTAGTTGTCGTCGTCGATGGTGGCGACGCCTTTGGAATCGGTCTTGTCGAAGCTGAAGCTGGACTGTTCCTTGGCGGGGTTGGCGTCCAGTATTTCGTAAGAGTCGGCGAAGGTGAAGGTGGCGGTTTCTATCTGGTAGCTGGCGCCTTCCCATTCGATGACCCGGCGGTCTTGTTCCAGCGCCATGCGTTGCAGGGCGGCGTCGGGGTCCAGGTTCCAGTTCAGCGCGGCCTGGGCGAAGCGCTCGCCCTCGTCGCCCGCGCTGTCGCGGCCCGCGCTCAGCCAGTTGTCGATGGCGTGACCATATTCTTCGACCAGCGTGCGGGTCAGGTCGGGCGCGCCCAGCAGGCTGGTCCAGGCGGTATTGACGAAAATCGTCGGGCCGCCGTCCGGCCCCTGCGCGGTGAAGGCGGCCACGGCGTTGGGCATGGCGCCGGGGCTGATGGCCTGCACGTTCACCGTCAGCGTACCGTCGAGCAGCCCTTCGCGCAACGCGCTCAGGCGGGCCTGCCAGGCGGGGTCGCTGGTGTTGCCCGCGTCGAAGATGGCTTGCCACTGCCAGTCGGTGGCCTGCCGGGCGAAATCGAGAATACTTTGGGACGCGCTTTCGGCGGCCTGCTGAAATTCGGGCGGCAGGCCACCGGCGTCGAAATAGGAAATTGCCGGATCCGCCGGATCGCGCTGAAATTCCTGCCGTTTGGAATCCGCAGGCGTGGAATTGGCGTGCCTGATGGGCGCGGCCTGGCTCGCATCGTCCGGCGGGCCGGCGTCATGCGACTGATCCGCGGCGGCGGCCTGCGCCACGGCCGCGCCATCGAATAACAGACGGGCCTCGAGCTTCATCATGCGAAGCCGGGAGCCGATGGCAGCAGGTTGTAGGCGCTTCATCACTGCCGTCCGGTTAAAAGTTGAACAAAATCAATCGGCTATCGAGATGTTGTGGCTCGATTCGGGAGTCATTGGGCTGCAAGGCCCATAAAAACCGGGCTTTCTCGAAAACCGAGGCCAACAGAATCTGTAGACATGTGTCAGCGCAAGCCGCCGGGTTGAAGCGACTTCTTGACGATAGCAATGACTACGGTAGCGGTCACAGATACCCTTCTGGGTTGTCAACCCTGGGAAGCTACGTAAGTTGTGAGCCATGAAATTCAAATCGGCACCAAACAAAGTCAGCCTGCAGACCGCGCCAATGCTTGTTCTTGGGCTTGGAGCGGAGCGTTTAACCGGACGCTACTGGCGTTTCATGTTCAATCGTCATCCCCAGTTGAAATTTAGGTACACCTCCCATCGATGGGGCGCGGACCCGGATAGGAAAACCGCCGCCGAGAGAAAATTTTAGAACAAACTCCGGATTACTGCTATCCGGTTAAATCTGCCATGACAAATCAAAAACAGAGTATTGACCGGTTAAATCTGATATCACAATCAAAAAACTATTATTATCCGGTTGAATCTGACATGACAAATCAAAAAACGAGTATTAACACGGATTTACGGTCGATTTCATTTGGCGCCGATTTGAATTCTGATGCTCGAAAAGTAGGTAGTTTCTCGGGGTGGATGTCCCCGAGGAGCGACCATGAATGTCGGCAAGACCCTGTTCGCCCAGATCATGGAGTTCGTGCCTTGGACGAGCTTCGCGCGCTTCAGCAAGCGCCCCCTCACCCTGCCCTCTCCCCGAGGCTGTCTCTTGCGCACATCTTTTCGTTGCGCCGGTATTTCCCCTCTCCTCTCGGGGCTGCCTCTTGCGCACATCTTTTCTTCGCCCAGCGTGCGTCCGGTTTTGCCCCCTCCCCCGCTTGCGGGGGAGGGTTGGGG
>JAITMS010000099.1 GCA_031277255.1 Azonexus sp. | reverse complement strand
CGCCACGGCTACAAACTCGGCGCGCGGGCGGCGTTTTTCTACCGGATGGTTCCCGATCTGGTCGCGCAAATGGGCGCGGCCTATCCTGAACTCGCCGAAGCGCAAACGCGCGTGATGGATGTGCTGCGGCAGGAGGAAGAACGCTTCTTCGCCACCATCGAACATGGCATGGCAATACTGGAAACCGAACTGGCCGCCTTGGGCGCGTCCGTGGCCTTGAACGGCGAACTCGCCTTCAAACTCCACGACACCTACGGCTTCCCGCTCGACCTCACCGCCGACATCTGCCGCGAGCGCGGCGTCACGGTGGACGAAGCCGCGTTCGATGCCGCGATGGCGCGGCAAAAGGAACAAGCGCGCGCCGCCGGTAAATTCAAGATGGCGGCAAACCTCGACTACAACGGCGCGGCGACGACCTTCCACGGCTACGACACGCTGGAACACAAGGCCAGCATTCTCGCTTTGTACAAAGACGGCGCGGCGGTCAGCGAACTGGCCGAAGGCGAGCAGGGCGTGGTGGTGCTGGACGACACGCCGTTCTACGCCGAATCCGGCGGCCAGGTTGGCGACCGTGGCGAAATCAAGGGCGCGGGGCTGTTCGCCGTCGAAGACACGCAAAAAATCCAAGCCAATGTGTTCGGCCATCACGGCGTGATGAAAACCGGCAAGCTCGCCGTCGGCCAGCCGGTGACGGCGCGCGTCGACACCGCCGCCCGCACTGCCACCATGCGTAATCATTCCGCCACGCACTTGATGCACAAAGCCTTGCGCGAAGTGCTGGGCGCGCATGTGCAGCAAAAAGGCTCGCAAGTCGATCCCGACAAAACCCGCTTCGACTTCGCCCACACGCAACCGATGACGGACGCCGAAATCCACCGCGTGGAAAATCTCGTCAATGCCGAAATCCTCGCCAATACGGCCACGGAAGCGCGGGTGATGGCGATTGAGGACGCGCAAAAAACCGGCGCGATGATGCTGTTCGGCGAAAAATACGGCGACGACGTGCGCGTGCTCGACATCGGCAGCAGCCGCGAATTGTGCGGCGGCACGCACGTCGCCAGAACCGGCGACATCGGCCTGTTCAAGATCGTCGCCGAAAGCGGCGTCGCCGCCGGTGTGCGCCGCGTCGAAGCCGTGACGGGCGAAGGCGCGCTGACGCTGGTGCAGCGGCAGCAAGATCAACTGCACCGCGTCGCCGACATCGTAAAAACCGCGCCGCAGGAAGCCGCATCACGCATCGCGCAGATGATGGACAACACCCGCACACTGGAACGCGAACTCGCCGCGCTCAAATCCAGACTCGCCTCGGCGCAAGGCGACGACCTCGTCGCCCAGGCACAAGACATCAACGGCGTTAAGGTATTGGCCGCCAAACTCGACGGCACCGACGCCGCCACGCTGCGCGAAACGCTGGACAAACTCAAAGACAAACTCAAAACCGCCGCCATCGTCCTGGCCTCGGTAAACGACGGCAAAGTGAGTTTGATCGCCGGTGTCACCGCCGACACCACCGCCAAAATTAAAGCCGATGAATTGGTCAATTTCGTCGCCCAACAAGTCGGCGGCAAAGGCGGCGGCAGACCCGACATGGCACAGGCGGGCGGCACCCAGCCGGAGCATCTGGACCAGGCGCTGGCGGGGGTGGCGGGTTGGGTCGCAGAGAAAATTAAATGACCGCCAGGCAGTAATACGCATTGCGACAAATCCGAACAGATTATTTGCGCGCTATACCACCCAGAATATTCCCTTGACGGAATAGTTCTTTTTGGCAACAATCTCTCCATGTCATGGGAAATTGAATACACCGACGAGTTTGAGATATGGTGGAACGAGCTGACCGAGGAGGAGCAAGTGTCCGTGCGCGCCAGCGTCAAGCTGCTGGGCGATTACGGGCCGAACCTCAAGTTTCCCCACAGCAGCGGCATCGAAACCTCAAGACACAGCCACCTGCGGGAACTTCGCACTCAGCATGAAGGACGGCCCTATCGAACCCTGTATGCGTTTGACCCGCGCCGAACGGCAATTCTGCTCATTGGCGGGGACAAGACGGGCAATGACAGATGGTATGCGGAATATGTACCCATTGCCGACAGGCTCTATGACGAACATTTGGCGGAACTGAAGAAAGAGGGGTGGATCTGAATGGCCAGAAAATTTGCCGACCTCGAAGCAAAGATGTCGCCCGCTTCGCTGGCGCAGTCGGATCAGCTTTACCACCAGTGGCTTGCGGAAATGCCGCTGCATGAACTGCGTCAGGCCAAAGCCCTGTCTCAAGTCAAGCTGGCTCAATCCTTGCGTGTCAATCAGGCTGCTGTATCGAAAATTGAGCATCGGGCGGATGTCTATATCAGCACATTGCGAGACTACATTCGCGCCATGGGCGGCGACCTTGAAATCATCGCCAGATTTCCCGACGGTGCGGTAAAAATCAACAATTTCACGGGCATCGAAGAAGAACGGGCATGATTGACGGCATTGAATCGAAAATGTCCCTCAAAAAGGCGGCGGCAGGCCGGACATGGCGCAAGCGGGCGGCACGCAACTGATCGGGAACGAGGAAGCGCCTTGGATTGAGAGGCGGCAAAAGCCAAATTTTATTCAGTGATCGACAACAGGGAGTCAAGACCATGAAACACGAAAAGGGAAACACCCAGATGGGTGCGGTAGTCATCACGATTGTCATGGGCGTTATCGTGATCGCGCTGGGCATGTGGGCGCTCCCGCAGTACAAGGTCTATAGTCAAAGGCTGGCGGGCGAGGCGGCGCTTGCGCAAGCCGAAAGCGCCAAACGCATCCTTGTCGAGCAAGCCCAGGCGGAAAAAGACGCGGCGGTATTGCGGGCAGAAGCCATTGCCATTGTCGGCAAGGCCGCCAAGGAATACCCAGAATACCGGAATCAGGAATTCATCGGCGCCTTTGCCGAGGCCATGCAAAACGGCAACATTCAGAAGATCATCTACGTGCCAACCGAGGCGAACATCCCGATCATCGAGGCCAGAAGTGAGCGGAAGGACTGACGATACCGCGCCGTTTTCCGGCAACTGCCTCGGCGACAGGCTCAGCCCGAATGGTATAGGGGTATGTATTCACTTGAATCAAAACCGCTCTAAAGAGGTAGCAATTAAAGGGGTCTATCTAACCCATTTAATTGCCAGGAGAGAGAAATTCAGTCTGACCCCTTTGTCCCATCGCCTCGCCGCCCCGTACTTGATCCGGGGACGAACAGCATTGATCCGGCGGCGGCTTACGCTACCCGCTTGCTGTGATTGAGGTCAGCTTCAAATTGTTTTCAATCATCTTCATAAAGTAAAGCGAAGCTGAGCCTTTAATCTGTTGGGATCGCCCAAATTAACCTCTGCCAAAGGCGTTTGGGTTGAGTGTCTTATCAGACTTTGGTCGTTTTACCACAGGCCGTGCATTTGCGTACTTTTTTGATTGGCCAGAGCGGAAATCCTAGACAAAGCCAGGTAACAAAGGCTGGACGTTTGCCTGTGACATATGGCTCACTCAGTGATCCTCCACAGTGCGGGCAAACGGCTGACTCTGGTTCAGGGCCAATTTCTGACTCAGAAATAGACATTATCTCAACTGGTGCGTTGAGAAGCTCCTGAGCCTGCACAGCAAATTCTTCTGGAACCTGAAGCAGAACCCCACCCATGGCATTGGAAAACAACCACTGCATATTGATGGTGTGCTCATTCGCAATAAATGAGGGGATACCAAAGGCATCTAGCTGTGCCTTGGCAACATGTGCTTCATGCGGAAACGAAAAAGTGGCGATGGTTACGAGCATTTCAGAATGCTAAAGCCTATAACACCAATCATGCAGTCGCGGCTGCATCCCATGGCTGTTACCGCTACCCCGTCACCACAGCTTCCACCAGGCGCTTTTCCGTTCCAGGCCGGTTTCGTAAAAGCGGCTGTCGGGGAAGTTCTGGCGCATGACGCGGTCGGCGTCTTTGTAGAGGTCGGTCATGCCGAGTTGCTCGTAGGCGCTGACGAGGATGAACATCGCTTCTTCAAGGGCCGGTGTCTGCGGGTAGGTCTTGATCGCGTACTGGGCGCGGTTGGCGGCGGCGATGTAGGCGCCGCGGCGATAGTAGTAATGGGCGACGTTGACGTCCTGCTGGGCCAGGGCGTTGACCAGGTAATTCATGCGCTTGGCGGCGTCGGCGGCGTATTTGCTGTCGGGGAAGCGGGTGGTCAGTTCGCGGAAGGATCCAAAGGCTTCGCGCGCTGCCTTGGGGTCGCGCTCGGAAAGGTTCTGGTCGCTGATGTAGCCAACCAGGCCCTGATCTTCGTTGAAATTGATGAGGCCCTTTAGGTAATAGACGTAATCAATGGCTGGATGGTTGGGGTGCAGCTTGATGAAACGGTCGCAGGCGGCCAGCGCCGAGCCGGGTTCGCCTGCCTTCCAGTAGACATAGCCGAGTTCAAGCTGCGCCTGCTGGGCGAAGCGGCCATAGGGGAAGCGGGCTTCGAGTTGTTCCAGATGCTTGGTCGCCAAGTCCCAGTTGCCGTCGTTTTGCGCATCCTTGGCTTCGGAATAAAGTCGGCCCGCTGACCAGCCGGCGGTTTCGTCGGCCTGCTCGGAGAGCGAACCACAGGCGGCGAGAACGAGCGCGGCGCAGCAGGCGGCGAGGAGGCGGAAGAAGGCTGCGGCTGGGCCGACTGCGGCTAAACTTCGCATCATGAAAATTCCTCTGGAAAATTGCGGCGATTATAGCCGAACTGAGCCGCGCTACCTGATGGTGTCGGCGAGCGAATCCGGCCGTCGTCTCGATCAGGCGCTGGCGGCGCTGCTGCCGCAGCATTCGCGCAGCCGCCTGCAAGCCTGGGTGCGTGGCGGCCTGGTCGCCATCGACGGCGAGATCGAGCGCGAGGCAAAGCGCAAGCTGCGCGGCGGCGAATGTCTCGCCATCACCGAGCCGGTTGCGACCGGCGACGGCCCGGAATTGCCGGAAGACATCCCGCTCGACATCGTTTTTGAGGACGCGACCCTGCTCGTCATCAACAAACCTGCCGGGCTGGTTGTCCATCCCGGCAACGGCAACCGCAGCGGCACGCTGCTGAACGCGCTGCTGCATCACGCGCCCGGCATCGAGGCGATTCCACGGGCGGGCATCGTGCATCGGCTGGACAAGGACACCAGCGGTCTGCTGGTGGTGGCCAAGACGCTGGCAGCGCAAACCGCTCTGGTGCGCCAGTTGCAGGCGCGGACGGTGCGGCGCATTTACATGGCGCTGGCGGCGGGTGGAATTAAGGGCAGCGGCAGCGTCGAGGCGGCGATTGGCCGCCATCCGGTGCAGCGCGTCAAAATGGCCGTGGTGCCGGAAAATCGCGGCGGCAAACCGGCGAAAACGCATTTCCGGGTGATTGAATCCTTCGCCCAGTGCGCCTTGCTCGAATGTTCGCTGGAAACCGGGCGGACGCACCAGATTCGCGTCCATCTCGCTTCAATCGGCCATCCGCTCGTCGGCGACCCGGTTTATGGACGGGCCAAGGCCAATCTGCCGGATTTTTCGCGGCAGGCGCTGCATGCGGCGCGTCTCGGTCTGAGGCATCCGCTCAGCGGTGAGGCCGTGCAGTGGGAAATTCCGCTGCCGCCGGATTTTGCCGCCTTGCTGACGAAGCTGCGCCGTGGCTGAAACGCTCCGCCCCCAATGGCCCGCGCCGCCGCGCGTCGCCGCCTGGCAAACGCTGCGCGGCGGCGGTTGCAGCCCGGTCCCGTGGGCCAGCTTCAATCTCGGCGATCACGTGGGCGACGCGCCTGAACGGGTCGCCGCCAACCGGGCGCGGCTACGCGCCTTGCTGCCAGCGGAACCGCGCTGGCTGCGGCAGGTGCACGGTATCGCGGTGGTCAATGCCGCCACCGTCAAGGACGCGCCGGAGGCCGACGCCGCCTTTAGCCGCCAGCCGGGCGTCGTCTGCGCCGTGATGACCGCCGATTGTCTGCCGGTGTTGTTCTGCGACCGCGCCGCCAGCGTCGTCGCCGTCGCCCATGCCGGTTGGCGCGGGCTGGCGGCGGGCGTGCTGGAAGCCACCGTCGCCGCCATGAACAGCCCGCCCGATCAATTGCTGGCCTGGCTCGGCCCGGCCATCGGCCCCCGGCGTTTTGAAGTCGGCGGCGAGGTGCGGGCCGTATTTACCGGACACGACCCGGCGGCGGCAGCAGCTTTCCAGCCCCAGGGCAGCGGCAAATGGCTGGCCGATCTCTACCTGCTGGCCCGCCAGCGCCTCGCAGCCCTCGGCGTCAAGGCCATTTCCGGCGGCGAGCATTGCACCGTCAGCGAACCGGAACGCTTTTTCTCCTACCGCCGCGACGGCCTTACCGGGCGCATGGCGACGCTGATCTGGCTGGCACCATAAGCGGCGAGATCAAGCGCCGCCGTCCCGTTGCTCCAGATATTTCCGCCGCCGTCGGCGCATGTTGCGACCGGCAAACCAGAGGATGAGCGCACACGGCAAAGCGCCGTAAAACAGGAAGGAGACAATGCCCGCGACGAGGCTCGGTTCGTTGATGGCGATCAGGAGGGTGACGTACAACCAGCCGATGACGATGACAAAAGCAAAAGGCATTGCCGCATTGTACGGGCAAAAGCCGCTCCGCCGGGGCAGCGCGGGCCAGACGGCAGAAGCCCTGCCGCCGATGTTTACATTGACACGGCTGGTAGCGGCATGGAGAATCCAAAGGCTTTATCCTCCAATAATATGAGAGAGAGGGGACTTCCATGACGCAAGGATCGGACGGCAAGGACGCTTTTCTGGGTTCGGCGATGCAGTTCATGCAGAGCGGTCAGAACATGGCTCAGCAATTCATGGCCTATCTTGGTCAGGCTGGAAGCGCCTCGTCCGCCGTCGATCCAGAGGCGCTGACGGCGCTGCAAAAAAAATACATGGAACAGCAGACGGCCTTGTGGCAAGCCGTGCTGGCCAAGCAGCAGGGGCAGGAGCAGGCGTTCAAAGTGGCGGCGGAACCCGGCGATCGCCGCTTCGCCGCGCCGGAGTGGCATGACAGCCCGGTGTTTGATTACCTGCATCAAGCCTATCTGCTCAATACGCAGTATCTGAAGGCGCTGGTCGAAACGATCCCGGCCAGCGACGAGAAGGCGAAGGAGCGTCTGCGCTTCGTCGCCCGTCAGGTGACTGACGCCATGTCGCCCGCCAATTTTGCCGCGACCAACCCGGAGTTCATCAAACTGGCGCTGGAAACCCAGGGCCAGAGCATTACCGACGGCATCAACAATCTGCTCGAAGATTTCGAGCGGGGGCGTATGGCGACGACCGATGAGAGCGTTTTTGAAGTCGGCAGGAATGTCGCCACCGCCGAAGGGGCCGTCGTCTTTGAGAACGATCTGATGCAGTTGATCCAGTACGCGCCGCTGACGCCCAAGGTCGGCGCGACGCCACTGGTGGTGGTGCCGCCGTGCATCAACAAGTTCTACATCATGGACTTGCAGCCGGAAAATTCGCTGATCCGCTTCATGGTCGAGCAGGGCAATACGGTCTTTCTCGTTTCCTGGCGCAATCCGACCGAGGATTGCGGCCATCTGACCTGGGATGATTATCTGGAGGGCGGCCCGATCACCGCCTTGCGGGTGGCCCGCGAGATCGCCAAGGTCAAGCAGGTCAACACCCTGGGTTTTTGCGTCGGCGGCACCATTCTGACTTCGGCTCTGGCGGTGCTGAAGGCGCGCGGCGACGAGGCGGCGGTTTCGCTGACGCTCCTGACCACGCTGCTCGATTTCAGCGAACCTGGCGAAATCGGCCTCTTTATCGACGAACAGGGCCTCGTCATGCGCGAGGCGACGATTGGTCAGGGCGGCTTGCTGCCGGCGCGCGACCTGCAAAATACCTTCTCCTTCCTGCGCGCCAACGATCTGGTCTGGAATTACGTCCAGAGCAAATACTTGAAAGGCCAGAAGCCGCCCGCCTTCGACCTGCTCTACTGGAATTCCGATTCGACCAATCTGCCGGGGCCGTTCGCCTGCTGGTACATGCGCAATCTCTATCTCGACAACAACCTGCGCACGCCCGGCAAGCTGACCATGTGCGGCGAGAAGATTGATCTGAAAACGCTGAAAATGCCGGTCTATCTTCTGGCGACGCGCGAAGACCATATCGTGCCGTGGCGTTCATCCTATCTCGGCACCAAGCTCTTGGGCGGCAAGAAACGCTTTGTCCTTGGCGCTTCCGGCCATATCGCCGGGGTCATCAATCCGGCCAGCAAGAATAAACGCAGCTTCTGGATCAACGACAATCTGCGCGGCGGCCCCGAAGCCTGGCTGGCCGCCGCCGAAGAAAAACCCGGCAGTTGGTGGAACGATTGGGCCGCCTGGCTCAAACCCATGACCGGCAGTTTACGGGCGCCGCGCTCGCCCGGTAGCGTCAAGTACAAGCCGATTGAACCGGCGCCGGGACGCTACGTCAAAGAGCGCGTCATTTAATCAAATCAGAAACCTCAAGGAGAGACAGTGATGGTACGAGTAGCATTGGTAACCGGCGGCATGGGCGGTTTGGGCGAAGCGATCTGCATCAAGCTCGCGGCTTTGGGCGACAAGGTGGTGACCACCTATTCGCCCGGCAACACCAAGGCGCAAGAATGGCTCAATACGATGAACAACATGGGCTACGGCTTCAAAGCCTATCCCTGTGACGTGACCGATTTTGAATCAGCGCGCGCCTGTGTCGAGGCCGTGACCAAGGAAGTCGGCCCCGTCGACGTGCTGGTCAACAACGCCGGCATCACCCGCGACATGACCTTCAAGAAAATGACCAAGGCCGATTGGGACGCGGTCATCCGCACCAACCTCGATTCCGTCTTCAACATGACCAAGCAGGTCATGGACGGCATGGTCGAGCGCAAATGGGGGCGCGTCATGAACGTCGCTTCGGTCAACGGCCAGAAGGGCGCTTTCGGCCAGACCAACTACTCGGCGGCGAAAGCCGGGATGCACGGTTTCACCAAGGCGATGGCGCTTGAAGTCGCCAAGTACGGCGTCACGGTCAACACCATTTCGCCGGGCTACATCGGCACCAAGATGGTGACCGCCATTCCGCAGGAAATTCTCGATTCCAAAATCCTGCCGCAAATCCCGGTCAGCCGACTCGGCAAGCCGGAAGAAATCGCCGGTCTGGTCGCCTACCTCGCCTCCGATGAAGCGGCTTTCGTCACCGGCGCCAACATTTCCATCAACGGCGGCCAGCATATGTACTGACCGGGATCGTCATCACGATTCGTCACAAAGGGCGTCTGCGGACGCCCTTTTTTTGCGCTATAATGCTGCACTGCACACAAGTTTTTTATACCTCCGTCATACATCGTCAAGGAAGGAAAAATCATGACACAACGTGTTGCTCTCGTTACCGGCGCCATGGGCGGCCTCGGCACCGCCATCTGTCAGGAACTGGCCAAGGCCGGTCACAAAGTGGTTGCCGCCTATCATCCCCAGTTCGACAACAAGGAGCAATGGCTGAGAGATATGTCGGCAGCCGGGTTTAACGACTTTGCCTGCGTCGCGGGCGACGTTTCCCTCCTTGAAGATTGCCAGCGCATGGTCGCCGAAGCCGAAGCCGCCTGCGGCCCGGTCGATATTCTGGTCAACAACGCCGGGATTACCCGTGACCGGATGTTCGCCAAAATGGAGCGCGAAGGCTGGGACGCCGTCATCAGCACCAACCTGACTTCCATGTTCAACATGGCCAAGCAGGTTTCCGCCAAGATGGCCGAGCGCGGCTGGGGCCGCATCATCAACATCTCCTCGGTCAATGGCGTCAAAGGCCAGGCCGGGCAGACCAATTACTCGGCGGCCAAGGCCGGGGCCATTGGCTTCACCAAGGCGCTGGCGGCGGAACTGGCGGCCAAGGGCGTGACGGTCAACGCCATCGCCCCCGGCTACGTGGCGACCAAGATGGTCATGGCGATCAAGCCGGAAATCCTCAAAACCATCGTCGATTCCGTGCCGATGAAGCGCCTCGCCAAGCCGGAGGAAATCGGCTTTGCCTGCGCCTTCCTGGCTAACGAACTCTCCGGCTTCACCACCGGCGCGACGCTCAACATCAACGGCGGCCTCCACTACCAGTAAGCTGGATTCGCCGATATAGAAAAAGGCGCCTCCGGGCGCCTTTTTTTCAAGCTATAATGCTGCATTGCACACAAACGGGCACTGAAGGATTTCAGCATGTCGGAACCGCTACGTCTGATCAAGAAATACCCCAACCGCCGCCTTTACGACACCAAGGCCAGCGCCTATATCACTCTGGGCGATGTCAAGGATCTGGTGCTCAAATACGAAGCCTTCAAGGTGGTCGACGCCAAGAGCGACGAGGATCTGACCCGCAGCATCCTGCTCCAGATCATTCTTGAGGAAGAATCGGCGGGCGTGCCGCTGTTTTCCAGCGAATTGCTGTCCGGCTTCATCCGTTTTTACGGCAGCGCGACGCAGAGTATGCTCGGTAAATATCTGGAAAATAACATGAAGACCTTTGTCGATTTCCAGAGCAAATTGCAGGAGCAATCCCGCGCCATGTACGGCGCGGGCGACCACAGCCATTTGCAGGCCGATTTCTGGACCCAGTTTCTCAACTTCCAGCAACCGGCCATGCAGAGCATGATGTCGGCCTACATGGATCAGTCGAAAAAAATGTTCCAGTCGATGCAGGACCGCCTGCAAACCCAGACGCGCAATATGTTTTCCGGCTTTCAGTCGAGCCAGGAAGAAGACAAGTAGCGCTTTGTCAGTTTGCTCCGGTAAAAGCCGGGGCGCGCGCGCCAGCCCAGCGAAAACCCAGCCCGGCATCCGGCGGCAGGAGCAGCCGCCCCCGTTCGATGCGCGGCGGCTCTCCCGTATCACAGGCAAACCAGGCCGCCGTCGCCAGACCATGCACGGCCTCCGGCGCTGCCGCCGCCGCCAGATGGGCAGAGGCGAGCAGGCCGCAACTGCTTTCGAGGGCGCTGCTGATGACGATCTCAATACCGGCGGCGCGGGCTTGGCGGGCAAGAGACAGGGCCGCCCAGAGGCCGCCCAGACGGGCCGGTTTGATGACGAGGCGGCGCACCGGCGGGTGGCGGAAAAAATCGTCGCCCAAGGCCACCAGCGATTCATCGACAGCCAGGGCAAATGGCGTCGCCGCCTGCAAATGCGTGAGACTCCTCAGGTCAGGCGCGCGTAGCGGTTCTTCGCAAGCCTCGACCGGCAATTCGCGGCAGGCGGCGAGAAAGCGGGCGGCATCAATCATGTCCCAGGCGCCGTTGGCGTCGAGCCGCAGGCGGCAGCCATCCGGCAAGGCGGCGGACAAGGTGTGCAGCCGGGCGATGTCGTCGGCAACCGGGGCGATGCCGACTTTCAGTTTGAGCACCGTGAAACCGGCAGCCCAGGCTGCTGCGGCGGCGCTTGCCGAATCAGCCGTCAGCGGGCCGATATGGGCATTGACCGCCAGCGCGGTGATCGCTGGATCGCCGCCCAGCCAGACAGCAAGCGGTTTCCCGGCGTGGCGGGCGGCCAGATCGAGATGCGCGGATTCTTCGGCAAAGGCGGTGGCGCGGGCTGCGTCGATGCCAAATGCCGGTAGCGGCGCACAATCGCCCCAGCCTGCCGTGCCGTCCTCATGGTCGAGGCGGCGCAGCCGCCCGCGGCGCAGTGCGATGCTGCCGCGGCCGCTCTGCCACGGCTGGCAGAGCGGCAGGGCGTAAGGCAGCCAGGCGGCGGTGGTCACGGAGCCGTGGTCATGGCCGCTTGCGGTAGCGGGCAAAATCGGGCGGGCGGCGTTCCAGCCAGGCGTTGCGGCCTTCCTGACCTTCTTCTGACATATAAAACAGGCCGGTGGCGTTGCCCGCCAGTTCCTGAATACCGGCCAGCCCGTCGGTGTCGGCGTTGAAACCGGCTTTAATCATGCGCAGCGCCATCGGCGACAGTTGCAGCATGTCGCGGCACCAGGCCAGCGTTTCTTCTTCCAGCCGCGCCAGCGGGACGACGGCGTTGACCAGCCCCCAATCGAGAGCCGTCGCCGCGTCGTACTGGCGGCACAGCAGCCAGATTTCCTTGGCCCGTTTGAGGCCGATGGCGCGGGCCAGCAAGCCGCACCCCAGACCGGCGTCAAAACTGCCGACGCGCGGCCCGGTCTGGCCGAAGCGGGCATTGTCGGCGGCAATGCTGAGATCGCAGACGAGATGCAGGACATGGCCGCCGCCGATGGCGTAACCGGCAATCATCGCCACCACGGGCTTGGGCAGGCGGCGAATCTGCATCTGCAAATCGAGCACATTGAGATGCGGCGTGCCGTCTTCGTCGATATAGCCCTCGTCGCCGCGCACCGTCTGGTCGCCGCCGGAACAGAAAGCCTCACTGCCCGCGCCGGTCAGGATGATGACGCCAATCGCGTTGTCGTGCTGCGCCCGGTGAAAAGCGTCGATCAACTGACTCACCGTCTCCGGCCGAAAAGCATTGCGCCGGGCAGGCCGGTTGATGGTGATACGGGCGATACCCGCAGCGGCGTCGTAAAGAATATCGGAATAATCGCGCTGTTTCTGCCAGGCTGGCGGCTGGGTGCTCATGGGGAGATCGTCTGGTGGCGGGGAAGCAAGTATAGCCGCGGCGGCGCGAGGATTGGGCGGGAAAATCCGGGACGGGATTTGCTGAAATGCCCTGTTGGCGAATAGAAAATATTTCTATATCGTATACATATGAGCACAAAACACCGCATCCGCAATGTTTCCGGATTGAACTGCGTGAACGGGATCACCTGCCGCCGCATGTGCATCTGACTGGCGCCGGAGTCAATGTGATGATTAGTCTGGAAAGTTTGGCTACCGCAGGCGCTTGCCCGCCTGCCGTGTTGCAGGAGGCGCTGGCTTGGGTGGCCGCAAACCAGACGGTATTGATGGAGGAATGGAAAAAATGGCATCCGTAATGAAACGGCCCCGCTTCAAGGCGGTCAAGGCGCTATCCGGCCATCGGCTGCGCCTGACTTTT
>JAITMS010000068.1 GCA_031277255.1 Azonexus sp. | reverse complement strand
ACGCCAATCGCCAGCGTGATGGTGATGAGCGCCGGCAAGCCTTCCGGGATGATCGACACGGCAATGCCGACAATGGCCTGGAACAGTTGGACGAAGGTCATGTGCCCCAGCCAGTGGCCCCAGGAAAAAAGCAGCACGCTGAGAAATCCAATGGCGATGGTGATGGTTACGCCGAATTTCTTGATCTGGCGCAGCAAGGGCGTCTCCAGCGCATTGACCGCGTTCAGCATCTGATTGATGCGGCCCAATTCGGTCTGGCTGCCGGTGGCGACCACGATGCCGGTGGCGCGGCCGGAAACCACCATCGTCCCGGAAAAAGCCATGTTCTTGCGATCGCCCACCGTCGCCTTGCGGGCAACGCTTGCCGCCGCCTTGGCTGCCGGTAGCGATTCGCCGGTCAGCGCCGCTTCTTCGGTGCGCAGATTCTTGACTTCGACGAGGCGCAGATCGGCGGGAATGCGGTCGCCCGATTCCAGCAGCGCGACATCGCCGGGCACCACCTCCTCGGCGGGAATCAGGCGGGCCACGCCGTCGCGCAATACCCGCGCTTCCGCCGACAGCATGTTGCGAATTGAATCGAGCGCCTTCTCGGCCCGGCCCTCCTGAATGAAACCGAGCAGCGAGTTGAGGACGACGACGCCAAAAATGATCGAGGCATCGAGCCACAGGCTCAACATCAGCTTGATGAAGCCGGAGACGAGCAGAACGTAGATGAGGATATTGTTGAGCTGACCCAGAAAACGGCGCAGCGGGCCTTTCTTCCTGCCCGGCGGCAGCCGGTTCGGGCCGTGGGCGGCCAGCCGCCGGGCGGCTTCGGCGGCAGCAAGTCCCTGCGCCGCGTCGACAGCGAGCCGCTGACTGATTTCATCCACCGGCAGGGCGTGCCACAAGGCGGTTTCCGGGGCGGCGAGATCAGTGGCGTTCATGCGGCTTGTTCCTTTCGTCCGGCGAAGCGGAGAAAATATGACGGGCGCCGATTTTGCGCCCATTTGGCATAAATAAACAAGGAACAGCCTTGGCTATCAAGATCGTTCTCTACCTGCTGCTGCTCGCGCTGCTGGGGGTCGTCACCTGGCAATTCCCCTTTTTGTTTGAATTACCCCTGCTCGGCGCCATCGGCGGCGCTTACTGGATTTTCTTCCGCCGCCCGGAGTCTTGAGCGGCGCGGCGGATGTTTTTTTCCTGCGCCGACGGTCATTTCTTACTGCTTCCTCAGTCAAGACAGCGGCTCATGGCCTGCCTATGCTCCCTTCGCGCCTTGATCGGCGCGACTCCCGGAGGGACGATCCGGAACCAACTGGAGCAGACGACACATGTATATCGAACGTACTTTCATCGTCGATTCCCCATTGCAGCGAACCTGGGATTTTCTCAACGAACCGGAGAAGGTCGGCGCCTGCCTGCCGGGCTGCCATACCGTCGAGGTGGTCGGGCCGGGGAAATACAAAGCCACCGTCGGCTTGAAGGTTGGCCCGATCAAGGCGGGTTTCAATGTCGAGGTCGAGACGATTGAACAAACGCCTCCGGTGTATTCGGTGTACACGATGCGCGGCGACGACAAGGACGGCGGCAGCAAGGTCAGCGCCGAATCCACGGTGTCCTTGAAGGACATCGACGGCGTCCGCACCGAAATCACCTATGCCTCGAAAGTCCAGATCGTCGGCAAACTCGGCAAATTCGCCGGTGGCGTGATGGACAAGTTCGCCGACAGCATCAACGCCAAATTCATCGCCGCGCTGACCGAACGGATCAAGGTGGTCGAGGCCGCCGACACGGCTGAAGCCGAATCCAGCACGGGGATTCTCGGCAGCGTGAAATCCTTTTTCAAAAAGAAAAAACCTGCCGAGACGGCCCCATGCGCGGCAGAGCAATCCTGATTCCATTTCCAGACCAAACGATTACTTTGTCGACTTCGCTTGCCGTGCAATAGCACTGTCTACGCTTCGTCTTCGCGTACTCGCTTGATCTGAAAACGGAATGAGTCCCGCGCAGTGAGCCGCCGCGCCTAAAATCCCGCGCGCTTTTGCGCAAATCCGTTACCGCTTGCGCGCTGGCGCTAACGCTTCTGCCACGCCATCGCTATAGTCATTCCGGCGATAACACCAAAAGGAGACCAACGTGGCCGACCAGAAGCAAGCGGTGGATCTGTGGATCGACGGCAAACGCGCCGCCCCGGCCACTGGCAAGTATTTCATCGACCGCAATCCCGACGATGACTCGGCCTACGCCGAGGTCGCCGAAGGCGCGGCGAGCGACATGGATCGCGCCGTACAGAGCGCCGACGCCGCCTTTGCCAGCTATCGTGAGACGCTGGCCGCCGAACGCGAGGGCTGGCTGGCGAAAGCTGCGGCGCTGGTCGAAAAATATCAGGACGATTTCATCGATATTCTGGTGGACGAAGTCGGCTCGCCGCTCGGCAAGGCCCATTTTGAAGTGCGCTACGCCATCCATTGTCTGCGCGCCGCCGCTGGCGTCGCGCGCCGGGTTACCGGCCAGACCATGCCGTCGGAGACGCCGGGACGCTTCAGCCTGTCGGTGCGCGAGCCGCTGGGGGTGATTGCCAGCATCACGCCCTTCAATGTCCCCTTGTTGAAGAACGTCAAGCTGAGTTCGACGCCTCTGGCTACCGGCAACACGGTGGTGATGCTGCCTTCCGAGGAAGCGCCGATGGTGGCCAGCCGCCTTGCCGAAATCTATCACGAGGCGGGCATTCCCCCAGGGGCTTTCAATGTCGTCACCGGCTTTGGCGAGCAGATCGGCGACGCCCTGACCACGCATCCGCTGGTCAAGGTGGTCATGTTCACCGGTTCCAGCCGCGTCGGCAGACATATCGCCAGCCTCTGCGGCCCGCTGATGCGCCGTGTCGTGCTTGAACTGGGCGGCAAGAGTCCGCTGGTGGTGCTGGCCGACGCCGATCTGGAGGCCGCCGTCGAGGCCGCCGCCTTCAGCCAGTTCTTCTTTCAGGGCCAGGCCTGCATGGCCGCCAGCCGCATTTTCGTCGAGCGCGGCATCG
>JAITMS010000047.1 GCA_031277255.1 Azonexus sp. | reverse complement strand
AACAACTACCGGCCGCAGTTCTACTTCCGCACGACGGATGTGACCGGCGCCATCTCGCTGCCGGAAGGCGTTGAAATGGTGATGCCGGGCGACAACGTGGCGATGACGGTCAAGCTGATTGCCCCGATCGCCATGGAAGAAGGTCTGCGCTTCGCCATCCGCGAAGGCGGCCGGACTGTCGGCGCGGGCGTTGTGGCGAAGATTGTCGAGTAAGCGGCGGCAAGCTCTTGTTTTGGGCGCTGCGGGCAACCGGAGCGCCGTTTCTGTCCGCAGGGGTGTAGCTCAATTGGTAGAGCAACGGTTTCCAAAACCGTAGGTCGGGGGTTCGATTCCCTCCGCCCCTGCCACTCATCAAAGATCGTGAAAGGTCATGGCTGACAAGATCAAGTTTGCGCTGGCGCTGGTTATTCTGGCGGCTGGCGTGGCTGGCTTCTACCTGCTCGCCGGGGAGGCGATGATTCTGCGCGTCCTCGCGGTTCTCGCCGGATGCGCGGTGGCTGCCGCCGTCGCCTGGCGAACCGAACCCGGTCAGCGTTTTTTCGTCTTTGCCAATGAAGCGGTGGTCGAGGTCAAAAAAGTCGTCTGGCCGACCCGCAAGGAAACCATGCAGATGACGGGCGCGGTCTTCGCCTTTGTCGTCGTCATGGCCCTGTTCCTGTACCTGACCGACAAGAGCCTCGAATGGGTGCTGTACGATCTCGTTCTCGGCTGGAAGAAATCATGAGCAAACGCTGGTACGTCGTCCACGCCTACTCCGGCTTTGAGAAAAGCGTCATGCGCGCCATTCAGGAACGCATCAACCGGCTGGAAATGCAGGAGAAATTCGGCAAAATCCTGGTGCCGGTCGAAGAAGTCGTCGAAATGAAGGGCGGCCAGAAATCCATTTCCGAGCGCAAGTTCTTCCCCGGCTACGTGCTGGTGGAAATGGAAATGGACGACGATTCCTGGCATCTCGTCAAAAACACGCCGAAAGTCACGGGTTTTGTTGGCGGCACCGCGACCAGGCCGACGCCGATTTCCGAAAAGGAAGTCGAAAAAATCATGCAGCAGATGCAGGAAGGGGTGGAAAAACCCCGGCCCAAGGTGCTGTTCGAGACGGGTGAAATGGTGCGGATCAAGGAAGGCCCATTCACCGACTTCAATGGCTCGGTCGAGGATGTCAATTACGAAAAAAGCCGCCTGCGCGTGTCGGTGACCATCTTCGGTCGCGCCACGCCGGTCGAGTTGGAATTTGCCCAGGTCGAAAAAGCCTGACGGGTTCCGGTTGCAAGGGCCAGCCGAAGGCCCGGTGTTTCGGCAAGAGGAGCGTCAGTAGCGGGTTTGATCCCGTGAAATCGCGTTATGACTCACCATTGAGGAGTAAACATGGCCAAGAAAATCGTTGGCTACATCAAGCTGCAAGTGCCTGCGGGCAAAGCCAATCCGTCGCCGCCGATCGGTCCCGCCCTCGGCCAGCGCGGTCTTAACATCATGGAATTCTGCAAGGCTTTCAATGCCCAGACTCAGGGCATGGAGCCGGGCTTGCCGATTCCCGTCGTCATTACCGCTTTTGCCGACAAGTCCTTCACCTTCGTGATGAAGACGCCGCCAGCGACCATTCTCATCAAGAAGGCGGCGGGGATCAAATCCGGTTCGGCCAAGCCGCATACCGACAAGGTCGGCAAGATCACCCGCGC
The DNA here is from genome assembly GCA_031277255.1 of Azonexus sp. Taxonomy (GTDB): domain Bacteria; phylum Pseudomonadota; class Gammaproteobacteria; order Burkholderiales; family Rhodocyclaceae; genus Azonexus. Next base: position 23,910 of record JAITMS010000047.1, on the reverse strand, counting down.
CCAGGCCGAAGAAATCGCCAAGGCCAAGGAACCCGACCTGACGGCTGCCGACCTCGACGGCGCGGTGCGCACCATCGCCGGCTCGGCCCGCTCGATGGGCATTACGGTGGAGGGCCTGTAACATGGCAAAGCTGACCAAGAAACAAAAAACGGTGCACGGCAAGATCGTCGCCCAGAAACTCTATCCGGTGCAGGAAGCCCTGGCGCTGGCGAAAGAAACCGCCACCGCCAAGTTTGACGAGTCGATTGACGTTGCCGTCAATCTCGGCGTCGATGCGCGCAAGTCCGATCAGGTCGTCCGCGGCTCCGTCGTGTTGCCCGCCGGTACCGGCAAGTCGGTGCGCGTCGCCGTTTTTGCCCAGGGCGAAAAAGCCGAAGCGGCCAAGGCCGCAGGGGCCGAAGTCGTCGGTTTTGACGATCTGGCGGCTGAGGTCAAGGCGGGCAAGCTCGATTTCGATGTCGTCATCGCCACGCCCGACGCCATGAAGGTCGTCGGCCAACTCGGCCAGATTCTCGGCCCGCGCGGCCTGATGCCGAACCCGAAAGTCGGCACCGTGACCATGGATGTCGCCACCGCCGTCAATAACGCCAAGGCCGGACAGGTTCAGTACCGTACCGACAAGGCGGGCATCATCCACGCCACCATCGGCCGCGCTTCCTTTGCCGTAGACAGCCTGGAGCAGAATCTGAAAGCCTTGATCGACGCTTTGAACAAGGCCAAGCCAGCTTCCGCCAAGGGCCAGTATCTGCGCAAAATCGCCGTGGCCGCCACGATGGGGCCGGGGGTGCGCGTCGATCAGGCCAGCTTGCTTGGCTAACAACAGAACTTTGGGCCGTTGCCGTCCGCTTTGCGGATGGCGGCGGATCGTCAAAGACCGCAGGCGCTCCCCGGAGCTTAATGGGGGCTGGGTCGCACCAGCCGCCACCCGCGTAGACGGTGTCCCCGAACAGGATTTTTGCCGGACGCTGATGCATCAACAAGCGGACGGCACGGTTTCTGGTTCAGGTCGCCGTGGGTGCGGCGGGGATGGTCCCTGCCGTGTGATGACTTGAAAGGAGGAAAGACCCGTGGGTCTCAATCTGGATGAAAAAAAAGCCGTCGTGGCTGAAGTGTCGGCACGGGTAGCCAACGCCCAGACGATAGCGATTGCCGAATACCGCGGCATTGAAGCGGGTGACATCACCCTGCTGCGGAAAAAGGCGCGCGAGTCGGGCGTTTATCTGCGCGTGCTGAAAAATACGCTGGTGCGCCGAGCGGTGGACGGTACGCCGTTTGCCGGTCTTGCCGACCACATGGTCGGGCCGCTGCTTTACAGCGTCTCCACCGACCCGGTGGCGGCGGCGAAAGTGCTCCACGACTTCGCCAAAGGCAATGACAAGTTGGTCTTGAAGGCCGGTTCCTACGGCGGCAAGGTGCTCGACAAAGCGGGTGTGCAGGCGCTGGCCTCCATCCCCAGCCGCGACGAGCTGCTGTCCAAGCTGCTGTTCGTCATGCAGGCTCCGGTTTCCGGCTTTGCCCGCGCCCTGGGCGCGCTGGCCGCGCAGCGCGAAGCCGCCGCCACTTGATCCTCTGTTTTATACAAACTGATTTAGGAGTTTTTTGAAAATGGCTATGAGCAAAGAAGACATTCTGGAAGCCGTCGGCGCGATGAGCGTGATGGACTTGAACGACCTGGTCAAGGCGTTTGAAGAAAAATTCGGCGTTTCCGCCGCTGCCGTGGCTGTCGCTGGCCCGGCGGGCGGCGGCGCTGCCGCCGCTGTTGAGGAGCAGACCGAGTTCACCGTCGTCCTGACCGGCGCGGGCGAGAAGAAGGTCGAGGTCATCAAGGTCGTCCGCGCCGTCACCGGCTTGGGCTTGAAGGAAGCCAAAGACCTCGTCGACGGCGCGCCGAAGCCGGTCAAGGAAGGCATCAACAAGGCCGACGCCGAGGCGCTCAAGAAGCAGTTGGAAGACGCTGGCGCCAAGGTCGAAGTCAAGTAAGCGACAAGCAGAGGCTGGCTGGCGGCGAGTCCGCCAGCCTTTTTCCGTTTTGCAGCAGGTTTGCTTCACCCCGAAACTGAGCGAAAACCGAACAACTTGAAAACCGCCCGCCGGCAAACGCAAATGCAGCTTTCTTCTTCCCCGCCGGGAAGGAGAGCCGTGTTTGCGTTTGCCTGTTGCCGTCATTTCCACCCAGTTTGACTGACCCTCACGGAGTTACCATGACTTACTCCTTCACCGAGAAAAAACGCATCCGCAAGAGCTTCGCCAAGCGCGCCAGCGTCCTCGATGTGCCCTTCCTGCTGGCGACCCAGCTGGCCTCCTTCACGGCCTTTCTACAGGCCGAGATTCCTGCCGAACAGCGCAGGAATGAAGGCTTGCAGGCGGCGTTCACCTCGATCTTTCCGATCGTTTCGCATTCCGGCAACGCCCGCCTGGAGTTCGTCAGCTACATGCTCGGCGAACCGGCCTTCGATGTCGCCGAATGTCATCAGCGCGGCCTGACCTTCGCCTCCTCGCTGCGCGCCCGCGTCCGCCTCGTCATCATGGACCGCGACGCCCCGGAGACGATCAAGGAAGTCAAGGAGCAGGAAGACTACATGGGCGAAATTCCCCTGATGACGACCAATGGCTCCTTCGTCATCAACGGCACCGAGCGCGTCATCGTTTCCCAGTTGCACCGCTCGCCCGGCGTTTTCTTCGAGCATGATCGCGGCAAGACGCACAGTTCCGGCAAACTCCTGTTCTCGGCGCGGGTGATTCCTTACCGTGGCTCCTGGCTCGACTTCGAGTTCGACCCGAAAGACATCCTGTTCTTCCGCGTCGACCGCCGCCGCAAAATGCCGGTCACGGCCTTGCTCAAGGCCATTGGCCTTTCCGCCGAGGAAATCCTCAGTGAATTTTTCGATTTCGACACCTTCTTGTTGAGCAAGGACGGCGTCCAGTTCACCCTGGTGCCGGAGCGCCTGCGCGGCGAAACGGCGCGTTTCGATTTCGTCGCCCCCGACGGCAAGGTCATCGTCGCCAAGGACAAGCGGATCACCGCCAAGCATATCCGCGACATCGAAGCCGCCAGGTTGAGGCAGATCGCCGTGCCGGAAGATTTCATTCTTGGCCGCGTCATCGCCCGCAACATCATTGACACGGCGACCGGCGAAATCGTCGCCAACGCCAATGACGAGATCACCGAGACGCTGCTCGCCAAACTGCGCCAGGCTGAAATCAAGACGGTCGAAACCCTGTACACCAACGATCTCGACCGTGGCGCCTTCATTTCCAACACCCTGCGCAGTGATGAGACGGCCAACCGCCAGGCCGCCCGCGTCGCCATTTACCGGATGATGCGTCCGGGCGAGCCGCCGACCGACGAAGCCGTCGAAATCCTTTTCAACGGTCTGTTCTATTCCGACGACCGCTACGATCTGTCGAGCGTTGGCCGGATGAAGTTCAACCGCCGCCTCGAACGCGCCGATGCGGTCGAACACAAGGTCATGCTGAAGGGGCTCGCCTCGCGAGCCGAAGCCGCCTTGAGAAAACTCGCCGATGACCTCGGCCAGCCGCTCGCCGCCGTGCAGGAGATGGCCAGCGTGCTTTCCCTCGGCGCCCGCGCCCTGGGCGAGAACATGACCGAGGCCGACGCCACGGCGCTGGCCGCCAAGGTCAAGCCGCATGGGGCCAATATCGAAGTGCGCGAGCAACTGACCCTGTCGCCGCGCGACATCGTCGATGTCATCAAGATTCTCGTCGAACTCAGGAATGGCCGCGGCGACATCGACGACATCGACCACCTCGGCAACCGCCGCGTGCGCTCGGTCGGCGAACTGGCGGAAAACCAGTTCCGCGCCGGTCTGGTGCGCGTCGAGCGCGCCGTCAAGGAGCGTTTGAGTCAGGCCGAATCGGACAACCTGATGCCGCACGACCTCATCAACGCCAAGCCGATCAGCGCCGCCATCAAGGAATTTTTCGGCTCCAGCCAGTTGTCGCAGTTCATGGACCAGACCAACCCGCTGTCGGAAATCACCCACAAGCGCCGCGTCTCGGCCCTTGGCCCCGGCGGTCTGACCCGCGAGCGCGCCGGTTTCGAGGTGCGCGACGTGCATCCGACGCATTACGGTCGCGTCTGCCCGATCGAGACGCCGGAAGGCCCGAACATCGGCCTCATCAACTCGCTCGCCCTCTACGCCCGCGTCAACAGCTACGGTTTCATCGAAACCGCTTACCGCAAGGTGAACGACGGCAAGGTGACCAATGACATCGAATACCTGTCGGCCATCGAAGAAGGCAAATATGTCGTCGCCCAGGCCAATGCCGCCCTCGACGGCAAAAATCGCCTGATCGACGATCTCGTCACCTGCCGCGAAAAGGGCGAAACCATCCTCGCCGAACCTTCGCGCGTGCAATACATGGACGTGGCGCCGGGCCAGATCGTTTCCGTCGCCGCCTCGCTGATTCCCTTCCTTGAGCATGACGACGCCAACCGCGCCTTGATGGGCGCCAACATGCAGCGCCAAGCCGTGCCCTGCCTGCGCCCGGAAAAACCGCTGGTCGGCACCGGCATCGAGCGCACCGTCGCCGTCGACTCCGGCACCGCCGTCGTCGCCCTGCGCGGCGGCAAGGTCGATTACGTCGACGCCGGTCGCATCGTCGTCCGCGTCAATGATGAGGAAGCCGTGGCCGGTGAAGTCGGCGTCGATATTTACAACCTCGTCAAGTACACCCGTTCCAACCAGAACACCAACATCAACCAGCGGCCCCTGGTCAAGGTTGGCGATGTCATCGCCAGGGGCGACGTGGTCGCCGATGGCGCATCGACCGACAAGGGGGAACTGGCGCTCGGCCAGAACATGCTGATCGCCTTCATGCCGTGGAACGGTTACAACTTCGAGGATTCGATCCTGATTTCCGAGCGCGTCGTCGCCGAAGACCGTTATACCTCGATCCACATCGAGGAACTGACGGTGGTCGCCCGCGACACCAAGCTCGGCCCGGAAGAAATCACCCGCGACATCGCTTCCCTCGGCGAGGCGCAACTGTCCCGTCTCGACGAGGCAGGCATCGTCTACATCGGCGCCGAAGTCGACACCGGCGACGTGCTGGTCGGCAAGGTCACGCCCAAGGGCGAAACCCAGTTGACGCCGGAAGAAAAGCTCTTGCGCGCCATCTTCGGCGAGAAGGCGTCGGATGTGAAGGACACCTCGCTGCGCGTGCCGTCGGGCATTGCCGGCACCGTCATCGACGTGCAGGTATTCACCCGCGAGGGCATCGAGCGCGACAAGCGCGCCCAGTCGATCATCGACGAGCATCTGCGCCACTACAAGCTCGACCTCGCCGACCAGATGCGCATCGTCGAAGGCGACGCCTTCGAGCGCATTGGCCGCCTGATTCTCGGCAAGAAAGCCAACGGCGGGCCGAAGAAACTGGCCAAGGGCACGACCATTGACCAGGCCTACCTCGATGGCATGGACCCGCATCACTGGTTCGACATCCGGCTGGCCGACGATGACGCCGCGCTGCAACTGGAACAGGTCAAGGACGGCCTCGAACAGGCGCGCAAGGATTTTGACGTAGCCTTTGAAGCCAAGCGCAAAAAACTGACGCAGGGCGACGAACTGCCGCCCGGCGTGCAGAAGATGGTCAAGGTCTATGTCGCCGTCAAGCGCCGCCTGCAACCCGGCGACAAGATGGCGGGGCGGCATGGCAACAAGGGCGTCGTCTCGCTCATTCTGCCGGTCGAGGACATGCCGCACATGGCCGACGGGACGCCGGTCGACATCGTCCTGAATCCGCTCGGCGTGCCGTCGCGGATGAACGTCGGGCAGATTCTCGAAGTGCACCTGGGGCTTGCCGCCAAGGGGCTGGGCTTCAAGATCGGCGCCATGCTGAACGCCCAGGCCAAGGTCAAGGAGGTGCGGAAATTCCTCGACACCGTGTACAACGCCAACGGTAAACCCGAACAGCTCGACACGCTGGCCGATGGCGAAATCATGGAAATGGCCGCCAACCTCACGGGCGGCGTGCCGTTTGCGACGCCGGTTTTCGACGGCGCCGAGGAAAAGGAAATCAAGGCCATGCTGCGCCTCTCCGGGATGCCGGAATCCGGCCAGATGACCCTCTACGATGGCCGCACCGGCGAGCCGTTCGAGCGCCCGGTGACGGTCGGCTACATGCACTATCTCAAACTGCACCATCTGGTCGACGACAAGATGCACGCCCGCTCGACCGGCCCTTACTCGCTGGTCACCCAGCAGCCTCTGGGCGGCAAGGCGCAGTTCGGCGGCCAGCGTTTCGGCGAAATGGAAGTGTGGGCGCTCGAAGCCTACGGCGCTTCCTACGTCTTGCAGGAAATGCTGACGGTCAAATCGGACGACGTCAATGGCCGCACCAAGGTGTACGAAAACATCGTCAAGGGCGAGCACCGCATCGACGCCGGGATGCCGGAATCCTTCAATGTGCTGGTCAAGGAAATCCGTTCGCTGGCGATTGACATCGACTTGGAACGTTACTGATAGAGGGCTGGGAGTTAAACCATGAAAGCATTACTCGATCTGTTCAAGCAGGTAACCGCCGAAGAAGAATTCGACGCCATTACCATTGGTCTGGCCTCGCCCGAAAAAATCCGCTCCTGGTCCTACGGCGAAGTCAAGAAACCGGAAACCATCAATTACCGCACCTTCAAGCCGGAGCGCGACGGCCTGTTCTGCGCCAAGATCTTCGGCCCGATCAAGGATTACGAGTGCCTCTGCGGCAAGTACAAGCGTTTGAAGCACCGTGGCGTGATCTGCGAAAAATGCGGCGTCGAAGTGACGCTGGCCAAGGTGCGCCGCGACCGCATGGGCCACATCGAACTGGCCTCGCCGGTCGCCCACATCTGGTTCTTGAAGTCGCTGCCCTCGCGTCTCGGCATGGTGCTCGACATGACGCTGCGCGACATCGAGCGCGTGCTCTACTTTGAAGCCTACGTCGTCACCGATCCGGGTCTGGTCAGCAATCTCCAGCGCGCCCAACTGCTCACCGAGGAGCAGTATCTGGAAATGATGGAGGAGCACGGCGACGAATTCACCGCCTTCATGGGCGCCGAAGGTATCCGTGAATTGCTGCGCAACCTCGACCTCAATACCGAAGTCGACAATCTGCGCGCCGAACTCGAAGTCACCGGCTCGGAAGCCAAGAACAAAAAACTCGCCAAGCGCCTGAAAATTCTTGAAGGCTTCCAGAAATCCGGCATCAAGCCGGACTGGATGGTGCTCGAAGTGCTGCCCGTGCTGCCGCCCGACCTGCGCCCGCTGGTGCCGCTCGACGGTGGCCGCTTCGCCACTTCCGACTTGAATGATTTGTACCGGCGCGTCATCAACCGCAACAACCGCCTGAAGCGCCTGCTCGAACTGAAAGCGCCGGAAATCATCGTCCGCAACGAAAAGCGCATGTTGCAGGAAGCGGTCGACTCTCTGCTCGACAATGGCCGCCGCGGCAAGGCCATGACCGGAGCCAACAAGCGGCCCCTGAAATCGCTGGCCGACATGATTAAAGGCAAGGGCGGGCGTTTCCGCCAGAACCTTCTGGGTAAACGCGTCGACTATTCTGGCCGTTCGGTCATCGTCGTCGGCCCGCAATTGAAGCTGCACCAGTGCGGCCTGCCCAAGCTGATGGCCCTCGAACTGTTCAAGCCCTTCATCTTCAACAAGCTCGAAGTGCTCGGCTACGCCACCACCATCAAGCAGGCCAAGAAGATGGTCGAAGGTCAGGAGCCGGTGGTGTGGGACATTCTGGAAGATGTCATCCGCGAACATCCGGTCATGTTGAACCGCGCGCCGACCCTGCACCGTCTCGGCATCCAGGCTTTCGAGCCGACCCTGATCGAAGGCAAGGCCATCCAGTTGCACCCGCTCGCCTGCGCCGCCTTCAACGCCGACTTCGACGGCGACCAGATGGCCGTGCACGTACCGCTCTCGCTCGAAGCGCAGATGGAAGCGCGGACCCTGATGCTGGCCTCGAACAACGTCCTGTCACCGGCCAACGGCCAGCCGATCATCGTCCCCTCGCAGGACATCGTGCTCGGCCTCTACTACGCCACCCGCGAGAAAACCAACGGCAAGGGCGAAGGCATGTACTTCGCCGACATTGCCGAAGTCGAGCGGGCGATGGCGGTCAAGGAACTGGAAATCCAGTCCCGCATTTCGGTGCGGCTGAAACAGTACGAGCCGGGCGCCGCCGATGGCGAGTGGATCGAAACCTGGGTCCGCGTCGAAACCACCGCCGGACGCGCCCTGCTCTCGCGGATTCTGCCCAAGGGCCTGCCGTTCAAGGTGATCGACCGGGCGCTGAAGAAAAAGGAAATCTCCAAGCTCATCGACGAATCCTTCCGTCGCTGCGGCCTCAAGGAAACCGTCGTCTTCGCCGACAAGCTGATGCAAAACGGCTACGCGCTGGCGACCCGCGCCGGTATTTCCTTCTGTTCCGACGACATGCTCGTGCCGGCCAAAAAAGCCGAGATCATCACCGCCGCCGAAGCCGAAGTCAAAGAGATCGAAACCCAATACACCAACGGTCTGGTCACCCAGGGCGAGCGTTACAACAAGGTCGTCGACATCTGGGGCCGCACCGGCGATCAGGTCGCCAAGGTGATGATGGACGAACTCGGCCACGAGGATGTGATCGACCGCCACGGCAAGAAAGTCAAGCAGGAGTCGTTCAACTCCATCTACATGATGGCCGACTCCGGCGCTCGCGGCTCCGCCGCCCAGATTCGCCAGTTGGCCGGAATGCGCGGCCTGATGGCGAAACCCGACGGCTCGATCATCGAAACGCCGATCACGACCAACTTCCGCGAAGGCTTGAACGTTCTCCAGTACTTCATCTCGACCCACGGCGCGCGCAAGGGTCTGGCCGACACCGCCCTGAAAACCGCCAACTCCGGCTATCTGACCCGCCGTCTGGTCGACGTCACGCAAGACCTGGTCATCACCGAGGACAACTGCGGCACGACCAACGGCTTCGTCGTCAAGGCCCTGGTGGAAGGCGGCGAAGTCATCGAACCCTTGCGCGAGCGGATTCTCGGTCGCGTCACCATTGATGATCTGGTGGACCCGGAAACCCAGGAAACCGTCATTTTCAGCGGCGCCATGCTCGACGAAGACCTCGTTGATCTGATCGACAAGCTCGGCATCGACGAAGTCAAGGTGCGCACCCCGCTCACCTGCGACACCCGTTACGGCCTCTGCTCCAAGTGCTATGGCCGCGATCTTGGCCGCGGCACGCTGGTCAGCGCCGGTGAATCGGTCGGCGTCATCGCCGCCCAGTCGATCGGCGAGCCAGGCACGCAGTTGACCATGCGCACCTTCCACGTCGGTGGCGCCGCCTCCCGCGCCGCCGTCGCCTCGCAGGTCGAAGCCAAGTCGGCGGGCACCATCCGCTACACCAGCAACATGCGCTACGTCACCAGCGCCAAGGGCGAAAAAGTCGTCATTTCCCGCTCCGGCGAAGTCCTCATCACCGACGATCATGGCCGCGAGCGCGAGCGCCACAAGGTGCCCTACGGCGCCATGCTGCTGGCCGACGAAGGCCAGGCCGTCAAGGCTGGCGTCAAGCTCGCCACCTGGGACCCGCACACCCGTCCGATCGTCACCGAATACGCCGGTACGGTGAAATTCGAGAATGTCGAAGAAGGCGTCACCGTCGCCAAGCAGGTCGACGACGTGACCGGCCTCTCCACCCTCGTCGTCATCGACCACAAGCGCGGCGGCAAGGCGGCGACCAAGGGCCTGCGCCCGGTCGTCAAGCTGCTCGACGAAAGCGGTCAGGAAGTCAGAATCCAGGGCAGCGACCACGCGGTTTCGATCGCCTTTCAGGTCGGTTCGATCATCTCGGTCGCCGAAGGTCAAGAGGTCGGCGTCGGCGACGTGCTTGCCCGGATGCCGCAGGAATCGGCCAAGACCCGCGACATCACCGGCGGTCTGCCGCGCGTCGCCGAACTGTTCGAAGCCCGGACGCCGAAAGACGCCTCGGTGCTCGCCGAATTTACCGGCACCATTTCCTTCGGCAAGGACACCAAGGGCAAACAGCGTCTGATCATCACCGATCTCGACGGCCTGCCCCACGAGTTCCTGATTCCCAAGGACAAACACGTGCTGGTGCACGACGGCCAGGTGGTCAACAAAGGCGAAAAAATCGTCGAAGGTCTGCCCGACCCGCACGACATCCTGCGCCTGCAAGGTATCGAGGCGCTGGCCCGTTACATCACCGACGAAGTGCAGGACGTCTACCGTCTGCAAGGCGTCAAGATCAACGACAAGCACATCGAAGTCATCGTTCGCCAGATGCTGCGCCGGGTCAATATCGTCGAGCCGGGCGACACCCGCTTCATCAAGTCGGAGCAGGTCGAACGCGCCGAACTCCTGGCCGAAAACGACCGCGTCACCGCCGAAGGCAAGCTCCCCGCCACCTTCGAGCACATGCTGCTCGGCATCACCAAGGCCTCGCTGTCGACCGATTCCTTCATCTCCGCCGCCTCCTTCCAGGAAACCACCCGCGTCCTCACCGAAGCCGCGATCATGGGCAAACGCGATGAACTGCGCGGCCTGAAGGAAAACGTCATCGTCGGCCGCCTCATCCCCGCCGGCACCGGCCTCGCCCACCACCGCAGCCGCAAGGCCCAGGCCGCGGGCGAAGACCAGGCCGCCGACCGGGAACTGGAGCCAGCAGCCGCCGAAGCAGAAGTGGAAGGAGAGCAGTAAAAAAACGGCCAACCCCCGTATTTTCGATGGCACAGGGGTTGGCCGGTCATGCCCGGAGTGGGGCATTCCTTCCATGACGGCGAAATTTCAACAACAACCCCGAAAGGGGATTGAGAGGGGCGAAGATGGTCAAAAAACTGATCTTGTGGGTCTTGAGCTACGCCTGGATCGCGCTGCTATTGGGTTTGGGATTCCTGGGCATGGCGATTTATTCGATCTACAGCGCCAGCCACGGCGGCAGCATTCCTCCGGAATCCGCCCTGAGCAGCATGAGCGGCCACATCACGGAAGGCCGGGAGATGGTCGTCGAAACCCAGCGTCGGCGCGGCGGGAAGACAACCAGAAAATACTACGAACTCGATTTGAACCCCGCCAGCGGCGCAATAATCAAGCTGCGCGTGGACCATGATGTGTCGCGCACCGTTCTCGAAGCAGCCATCGACGAGGACGTGACGGTCAAATATGACCCGAATGATGACAACAGCACCTACGTGATTCAGCAGGGCGGCAAGGATCTGATGTCCTATACCGACGCCGCGGCGTTATCGCAACGGCATGCCGATGCCGACAAGGCGTTCTTTGCCTCGGGCGGCATGATGGGCGTGGCGGCGCTACTGGCCTTATTGGGCGGCGGCGGCGTGTGGTGGCGTCGCAAACTGCTGGCCGACAGCAATGCCAGTGGGCAACAGGGGTGAAATTCTAGAGCGGTTTTTGTCCAAGTCCTTACACTCCCGTTCGTCCTGAGCTTGTCGAAGGACGGTGCGGAGAGAGAATACGGAGGCCAAAGCATCCCTCATCACGCCGCCTGGCGCCAGTATTCTCCTGGCGTCAGGCCGACGATGCGTTTGAAGGCGGCGGTGAAGTGCGATTGGTCGGCGAAGCCGCAGGTCAGCGCGATGAGAGCGAAGTCGGCGTCATGGCGGGCGAGCAGTTTGCGCGCTTCCTTGATCCGGCGGAGCGTAACGAACTGGTGCGGCGTCATCAAGGCCGTGGCCTTGAAGCGTTGGCTGAACTGGGCGCGGCTCAAGCCGACGGTTTGGGCCAGTTGGTTGAGGCTGAGGTCGGCGGCCAGGTTGTCGTTGATGTAGTCGCTGAGGATGCCGGTCTGGCGCGCGCCGAAGGCGTGCACGGGCAACGGGCGCGGTGCGCCCGCCACCGAGTAGTGCGCCAGGAGGTGCGAGGCCAGAGCCTGGGCGAGGCAGTCCATCTTCAGTCGGCTGCCGCGCGGCGGGCTGTTGAGCGCCTCGCGGATGGCGGTGATCAGCCGGTACAGGAGGGGGTCGTTGCGGCCCAGCGAGGAGCCGATGAAACGCTGCTCGGCGCTGCCTTTGAACATTTCCTCGGCAATTTCGTCGATCAGACTCTGCCGCAGATAGAGGTGCCGCGCCTCCAGCGGCGCGCCGAGTTCGTCATACACCGCCTCCCCGGCGCCGGTGACCGAGATGGCGCGCTGCGGCAGGATGCCGTCGTGCATCCCCGCGCGGTCGATGCGCTGGATGTTGTTGGCGGCGGTCGAGGTGACAATCCAGACCGCTGGCACCGCGCCGCGCAGTCCTTCGTGCGGCTGCTCATCGGTGATGGCGGCAAAGAGGTCGGTCCAGCCCAGTCCCTGACTGGATTTGAGCAGACGCACCTGACGGTTGAGCGGCAGGGAGGTCTGTTCCAGTTGAAATTCCGCCAATCCCGGCGCTGGCGCTGGGGCAGCCGGGACGCTCGCTGAAGCGACCGACAGCAGTTGTGGCGGGCGGGCGGTTTTGGCCCGGCCCCGGTCGCGCTTATAGCCCGGCGCGACCTGCCGGTGATAGGCGGAAGGCGAACATTTGACCAGCCGCCGGAATACCGAGGCGAAATGCGACGGGCTGGCAAAGCCGGTGCGGGCGGCGATTTCGGCCAGACTCAGGCCGCCCTCGGCAAGCAGCGCCTTGGCGACGCGCACCCGGGCGGCAATGATGAACTGGTGCGGCGTCGTACCCGTCGTCGCCTTGAAGCGGCCCATGAAGCGCGAGCGGCTCATGGCCACCTGCCGCGCCAGATCGTCGACCCGGATTTCACCGGCGAGCCTGGCCTCAATGTAAGTCTCGATCTGTTCCATTTTGCGACGCGACAGGCGCGGCGGCTCGGCCGCCCGCGCCTTGCCCGTGGTCGCCACGCCCTGCGTCTCGACGATGTGGGCGGCGGCGGCGTGCACCAGAAATTTGAGCGTCATCTCGTGCAGCGTCCGCTGCCCGGCCTGCCGGATGAGCAGCAGCATCACCTGCAAATTGCGGTCGAGCGCAATCCGGGGCGGCAGCGCGACCGGGTTGGCCGCCGTGCCGTGCATCTCGACCGCGGTCTGGTTGAGCACCGCCAGCGGCACCAGTTGGTCGAGCGTCTGCGTATCCAGATACAGATCGGGATTTGCCGGTTCCACGCGCGTTTCTCCCTTCATCGCTCGCGCAGCGCCTCGGCGGCTTTGTCCAGCGGCTTCAGCAGATAGGCCAGAACGCTCTTGTGGCCGGTGCGGATTTCGACTGAAGCGACCATGCCGGGCATGATCGGATATTGCTTGCCGTCGCTCGTTTCGAGGTAGGCCTTTTGCGTGCGGACATACACTTTATAGTAGGTGCTGCGGCGGTCGACTTCATCCACCATGCTGTCGGGCGACACCGTTTCCACCGCGCCGGGCAAGGCGCCATAGATTGAACTGTCGTAGGCGGTGATCTTGACGGTCGCCTCCTGGCCGGGGCGGATGAAGGCGATGTCGCGCGGGCTGATGCGCGCCTCGACCAGCAACTGATCGCCGAGCGGCACGATCTCCATCAGCACGCCGCCCGGCGCGACGACGCCGCCAATGGTGGAGACGCGGATTTCCTTGACGATACCGCGCGCCGGGGAACGGATTTCGGTTCGCTTCAGCGTCGCCGCGCGGCCTCTGGCGACCTGTTCCAGCGGTTCCAGTTCGGCCATGGTGACGGCATAGTCTTTTTTCAGCGCCACCTCGTATTCGCTGCGCGCGGCGTTGATGCGGCTGTTGAGGTCGGCGACCTTTTCGCGCAGGCGCAGGATTTCAACGTCGTTGGTGGCCCCGCTCTGAAGCAGCGGCAGCGCCAGATTCAATTGCTGGCTGGCGAGCTTCTGCTGTTCGGAGAGATCGGCCAGCGTCTGCGCGATGGCCGCGCGGTTCTCGTGGAAGGCGGCATTTTCGCGCGCCGCCACCGCCGCTTCGGCAAGCACGTCGTCGGGGAAGGAAACGCTGGCGAGGCCGCGTATCTCAGCGTCGAGCCGGGCGGCGCGGGCTTTCAGGCCGACGATTCTGGCTCTGGCCTCGCCGGTATTGGCGGCGGCCAGCACCGGATCAAGCTGGGCCAGAATCTGGCCGTTGGCCACCACGTCGCCTTCATGCACGTCGAGCCGCGCAACGATGCCGCCTTCCAGACTCTGAATCATCTGGCTGCGCGAGAACGGAATCACCTTGCTCTCGCCGATGGCCACCTCGTCGAGTTCGGCCAGCGCCGCCCAGATGAAGAACACCGCCACCACCACCAGCAGCAGCCAGAATAGCCGACGCTGCCCGGCGCTGGCCGATGGGCGCGTCATGGCGAACAGGCGCTCAGCCATTGGCGGCCTCCTTCCGCGGCCCTTCGCTGTTGCCGGAGAGTTGCGCCAGCGCCTGATCGCGCGGCGCGTCGATGACGATCCGCCCGCCCTCGATGACAATCACCCGCTGGACGATGGCGAGAATCGGCCAGCGGTGCGTCGCCACCACCAACGTCCGCGCGCCGAGCCACTGGTCGAGGCGGCGGATGACCTCGCGCTCGGTGGCTTCGTCGAGCGCGGCGGTGGGTTCGTCGAGCAGCAGGATGTCCGGGTTGCGCAGAATCAGCCGCGCCAAGAGCAGCGCCTGTTTCTGGCCGCCCGACAGACCGGCGCCGCTTTCGCGCAGTTTCAGGTCGAGTCCGTGCGGCTGGTTGAGCAGCAGGCGGTCGGCGCAGGCGATCTGAAGCGCCCGCTGGAGCGCCGCGTCGTCGGCCCGTGGCGCGCCGAGCAGCAGGTTCTCGCGCAGGCTGCCGTAAAAGAGGCTCGAATCCTGCATCAGCGTGCCGATGGCGCGGCGCGTGTCGGCCACGTCGATGAAATCGAGCGGCATACCGTCGAGCGTGACGCGCCCCGCCTGCGGCTGCGCCATGCCCGCCAAGAGGCGCAGCAAGGTCGATTTGCCAGCGCCGGTGCGCCCCAGCACGGCGACGCGCTCGCCCGGCTCAATCGAGAACCTGGGCGCGTCCAGCGCCACGCCGTCGTCGGGGCCGTAGGCGTATTGCACGCGCTCGAAGCGGTAGCGGCCCAGGAGCGCCGGTTTGTGGTAACGCTCCCGCTGCGGGTCGTGATCGAGCGGCAGGGCCAGCAGCTTGTCCAGCCCCTCCTTGGCGACTCTGGCGTTTTGCAGGCGCGACAGCGCCGCCGGAATCTGGGCGAGCGGCGCCAGCGTGCGGCTGGTCAGGATCGAGCAGGCAATCACCGTCCCCGTCGACAGCCCGCCAAAGAGAACGCCATAGACGCCGGCGATGATGACTCCGGCGTAAGCGAGGTTCTGCGTGGTACCGGAAAAACTCACCAGCATGTTGGTCAGATGCCGCTGGCGCAGCGAAATCTCGCCCGAACGCTGGTTGACCTGACGCCACAGGGCGCGAAAGCGCGGCTCGGCTTGCAGGTTCTTGATGTCCTCGACGCGGTACACCGATTCCATGAGGATGGCATTCTTGAGCGCCGCTTCGGCCATGCCGTCGGTTGAGAGTTTGGCCAGCGGACGTTGCGCGAGCAGCCCCGGCAGCACCACCAGCGGCGCGGCGACCAGCGGCACCAAGGCGAGCGAGCCGCCGATCAGGGCGATGACGCCGATGAAGGCGAGCACGAACGGAATGTCGAGGAGAACGCCGAAGGCGGTCGAGGTGAGCAACTCCCGCACCTGCTCGAAGTCGCGCATCTGGGCGATGAGCGACCCCGGCGAGCGCGGGCGGGCGTCGTTCCTGATGTCGAGCAGGCGCGCATAGAAAAAGTCGGAAAGATCGAGATCGGTCTTTTTGCCGAAATGGTCGTTGATCGCGGCGCGCGTGACGCGCAGGCCGTATTCGAGAAGCAGCGCCAGCCCGACGCCGAGCGCCAGCACCCACAGGGTGTTGAGCGAACGCGCGGGGACCACGCGATCCCAGACCTGCATCGAGAACAGGGCGGTGGCGATGCCGAGCAGGTTGCCGACCAGCGAACCGGCGCCCAGTTCCAGCAGCAGCCGCTTGTTGCGGGCGAACACCTCGCGCAGCCAGTCGCGGTTCTGCCGTGGCGCGTAGTCGCCGATCCGCTCGTCGCGGCGGCTGACCGCCGGTTGCAGCAGCAGCAGGCGGCGCGGCGCGTCGCCGCCCGACAGGTCAGCGAGCTTCAGGCCGACCGGAATCACCGCGCCGCCCACCGGCACCTCGATTGCCAGACCGCCATCAACCGCCACCTCGGCGACCATCACCACCGTGCCGTCGATTTCGACCAGAAAGGGCCACAGCGCGCGCGGCACGGCGGCAAGACGCATCCTGGCGAAGCTGCCGGACAGCCCGGCGGCGCGCGCCAGCGCCAGCACCGCCTCCTCGCCGTCCGGCGACGACCAGGCCGCCGCCCCGCGCACGGCGGCGGGCGAAGCCGCCACGCCCTGACGCTGGGCAAGCAGCAGGATCGCCTCGGCCCAGCGCGTCGTTGCCGTTGCCGGTGGCGCGTCGGCGGCGGTCATGCCGAGATCGCGCAAATTCATCAATCGACTCCCCGCGCCGCCGACAGTTCGTAGCTCAGGGTGAGCCGCGGACGAATGTCGGCTGTGGCGTTGGCCGACCGCGCCGCCAGGCGGTACGGCGCTGCCGCGCCAAGGGGAGCGGCGGTCGGGGCGACGCCTTGCTCCGACGGGAACAGGCGCTCCAGCGAGGCCGCCGACAGCGCCGAGATGATGCCCGCGCTGGCGACGCGGCGCGGCGCGGGCCGGGCGGCCAGCCCGGTTTGATCGCCGCTGGCGGCGGCGGGCGGCTGCTGGAGCAGCGCCACCAGCCCGCCTTGAGCGACGCGCCCCTTGACCGCCGCCGCGACGGCGTCGCGCAGGGCCGCCGCCTGCTCGGCGCGGGCGGCGTAAATTTCGCGTTCGGCGTTGAGCACTTCGGACAACGCGCGTTTGTCGAGGATGTATTCCTGCCAGTACAGATCGCGCGTGGCCGCCCAGAGATCGGCAACGTCCCGCAGTTCTTGCAGGCGTTCGCGGGCGCCGCTTTCTTCGCGGCTGGCGACCAGCCAGCCGGTACGCGCCTCAAGCCGCCGGGCCGCCAGTTCCTGCTCGGCGGCGGCGTGGTCGGCGCGGGCGGCGAG
This sequence comes from Azonexus sp., assembly GCA_031277255.1. Taxonomy (GTDB): domain Bacteria; phylum Pseudomonadota; class Gammaproteobacteria; order Burkholderiales; family Rhodocyclaceae; genus Azonexus. Next base: position 6,831 of record JAITMS010000047.1, on the reverse strand, counting down.
GAGGCGCTGCCGCCCGGCGCCGCCGAGCGAGAAGCTGCCGCGCAGGGTCAGCCCGATCCAGGTGCTGTCATTGGCGCTGGCGGCGCCGGTCGAGGCGCTGCGGCTGGCCCCCAGGCTGAGGACGGGATAACGCTCGGCATCGGCCACCTCGGCCTTGGCCTGGGCGGCGGCAAGGGCGTTCCGGGCCTCGCGGACGGCGGGCGCGGCCTCGAAATCCGGCTCGCTCCAATCGGGCGCGGCAAGCAGCGCGTAACTCTCCGGCAAGCTCGCCAAATCGCCGGGGACGACGCCGACCAACTCGATCAGGCGGCTCAGGGCGGCGTCGGCGGCGGTGCGCGCCTGTTCGGCGTCAGCCCGGGCGCGGCGCACGGCGATACCGGCGGCGTTGACGTCGGAACGATCCGACAGCCCGGCCCGGGCGCGTTGCCCGATGCGCTCGGCCACCTGTCGCATGGCGGTGATGGCGGCGCGGGCGGCGGCCAGGCGCTCCCGTCCGGCAAGCACATCGGCGTAGGCGGCGAGCGTGTCTTGCGCGACTTTTTCGGCGCTGTCGGCCTTACCGGCATCGGCCACGGCCCGCAGTCTTTCCGCCGCCGTGATGCGGCCCGTCGTCGCGCCGAAATCCCACAAGGGCTGTTCGATGCCGATGTTGCCGCGCAGCGCCGTGGCGTTGCCGTCGCCGCCATAGCTCTTGCCGTAGCCGGGGCCGAGGCCGTATTGGATGGTCGGCCAGCGTTCCGCTTCGGCCAGCGCCACGTCGGCCTGCCGCCGGGCGATCATCGCCTCCGCCCCGCGGATTTCGGGATGGCGGGCAATCGCCAGCGCCACCGCCGTCTGCGGCGGCAAAACGCCGGGCCAGGCCGGGATGGCGCGGTCGGCAAAAACCGGGGCGTCCGGGTCGGACGGCGGCTGCGCCAGCGCCGGGACTGAGGCCAAGGCCAGCCAGGCCAGGCAAAAATGCCTGCCTACGCGCCACAACAGCCCCAGGGCGCGACCATGCCCGGCCTGCCCATACGATGATTCCGTCATCACTGTCTTGTCTATTTCTGGTTGATGAGGGTTGCCGGTTGCGGCGGCTGAGCGGCCGCCGCAACCGGACATTCCCGTTGTCGCCTCAAGGCACCTGTTGCATATGCACGCCCTGTTGCAGCAGCAAGGTGGCGACACCGTCCCCGACGCCAGCCTGATACACGTCGAAGGCCATGCCGTCGTGCATTTCGCTGCCGCCCGCCGCCCGGACGAAGCCGTCGGCCGCCGCCAGCGTCACGCTGGCGCTGGCGTCGCCCGTGACCAGCAGCGTCTTCGGCGTGGCGTCGGGCATCCGCAGCACGTCGGCCAGCCGGATGGCGAGGCTGTTGCTGCCATCCGCGCCGAGGTCGACCTGCTCGATGCCGGTGATCCTGGCGAGATTGAGGCTCAAGCCCTGCCCGACCACCCGCAGCGCGTCGAAGCCCTCGCCGCCGTTGACCGCCGTACCGGCGTTGCCGATCAGGAAACGGTCGTCGCCGTCGCCGCCGTTGAGGGCGACGCTGGCGTTGCCGCCATCGGCGAAGACATCGACGCCGCTGCTGCCGTCGATGACGACGCTGGCCGCCAGCGGCGCGCTGGCCCCGCTCAAACCCTGCGCGCCGTTGCCGACGATGATCTGGTGGTTCTGCACCAGTTCTTCCAGCGTGGTCGTGACGCCGGTGAGCGTCAAGAGCGGTGCGAAGGAATTGCCGCCGCCGGTCAGATCGACCTCGATGGTGGTGTTGCCGCCGCTTGCCGTGACGCGCAGGAAGTCGCTGATGCCGCCCGGCTCGCCGCCGTTTGGATCGGTGGCGACATCAAGCTTGAAAACGCCGTCGCTATCGACATAACCGCTCAACACCGGCAGCCCCGCCGTACCCGCGAACAGCCGGGAGAGGTCGATCAGATCGGCATTGGCGTCGGTCTTGACCTCGCCGACCTTGAAGCCGCTGACCGTGTCGTGGCCGTTGCCGCCGGTCGGGTCGGACGGATTGAGCAGGCCGTATTCCAGCGTCGTGTGGCCGCCGTTGGCCAGGTTGAAGACATCGTCGCCGCCGCGCCCGTCGAAGAAGTTATCGACCGCCGAGCCGGTGAAGGTATCGCCGCTCTGGGTGCCGATCAGTCCTTCGATGTTGGTCAGCGTGTCGTTGCCGTCGCCCGTCGCTGTGCCGGTCGCCAGATTGACCGTGACCGGCCCGGCGACGTGGCTGTAATCGACGTAGTCCTGACCGCCGTTGGAAACCCATTGCGAACCGGCGCCGAAATCGCGCGCCCAGCCGCCCGCGCCGTCAAAACTGTCGTTACCGGCGGAGGAGAAGAAGCTGTCGTTGTAGCCGGAGCCGAACTGCGTCGAGTCATTGACGGCCCGGCTGACGCCGCTGTTCTGCTCGGCGGTCAGCATGTAGGCGTCGTGCGCCGAACCGGCTTTCAGGCCGCCCCAGGTTTCGTTGACCGTGGCCTCGGTGAAATCACCAGCAGCGCCGCTGGCCCCAGTGTGGTTCACTTCGCCATTGGTGACGCGCAGCAACTGCACCGAGTAGGTTTCACTGGCATCCAGCCCGTAGAAGCTGACCAGGCCGGAACTGTCGGTGGCCGAACCCTGCGGGTTAATCATCTGCGTCGCCACCCGGTTGCCGTGCGAGTCGTAGAGGTTGACGGTGTTGCCGTAGAAGATGTTGACGCCCGCCTGATCGACGATGCGCAGGTGCAGGCTGGTACCGTCCCTGGCGACGTTGGCATTCAACAGCACCTTGGTCGTGCCGGTGGTCATCATGATGAGATCGGTCGAGCCGTCCCAGTTGATGTCCGCCGCCATCGCGCCGATCACGCCGCCCTGAGTGCCGAGCGTGCTGCCGGCAAAGCTCGCCTTGCCGCCGCTGATGCCGCTGCCGGTCCACAACAGGATGTCGCTGCTGTGGCTGGTCGCGGGCGTGTTGCCGCCGTCGTCCGAACTCAGCGCCTTGGGCGCTTCGATGACGTCGATCTGGCCGTCCATGTTCCAATCCACCGCGAACGACAGGACGCCGTCGTGGTTGTCGTTGAAGCGCGTGAAGCTGCCCGCCGCCGAATCGAGACTGCCGCCATTGTTGTAGAGGATGCGGCTTTCGTTGCTGTTGCCGGAGGTGCCGGTGGACTGGACGAAAGCGCCGGTGCTGGCGTTGATGGCCGCGCCACGGCTCAGGAACAAGTCCATCATGCCGTCGTTATTGAAGTCGGCCCAGCTTTCCTTCGGCTCGATGTCGTTGTAGTCCGGGTCGCCGCCGTCGTTGCGCAGCACAGTGTTGATGTACTTCATCGAGAACGACCCCGCCGTGGCGCTGCTGCCGGGCTGGTAGTCGTAGTAGACGCCCAGGTTCTGGCTGTTGGAAGAACCGATGTGACCGGCGATGTCCACCTTGCCGTCGTTGTCGATATCGACCGTGCTGGCGCCCTTCATGATCGCGCCCTGGGCGGTCGTAAACGAGTTGCCGTTGGCGCTGTTGGTCGGTCTGCCGTTGCCGTTGGCCGGGGTCAGCGCGCCGGCGTTGTTGTAGATGAAGGTGATGCTGTCGGCCTGCGAATCGGCGGAAACCACGTCGAGCCAGCCGTCGCCTTCCTTGTCGTAGGCGATGGTCGCGCCCATGTGCACCGCCGCGCCGACATCGACCCGCGCCTGCGTCCAGCCGCTCGCCGACTGGTAGTAGATGTTGAAGTCGTGCGAGCTGAAGTCGGAAGGCGTATTGACCATGTCGATGTAGCCGTTGCGGTCAATGTCGGCGAAGGTCGAGCCGGTGTAGGTCTTGCCGTAGTCGTTGCTGTAGTTGATGGTCTGCGGCAGCGGCGACGAGGTGATGTTGTCCCAGCCGGTCTGCTGTTGGGTGTACAGGTTGCCGCCGTAGTCGGAGGTCGGCTGGAAGAACAGCCAGCCGCCGGTACGCGAGATCGCCATCGAGCCGGTTTCGGCATGGCCGCCGCGCCCGGCGTCGCCGGAACCCCAGGTGGTGTTGATGATGGCGGTCGATTCGGTGGCCGCCACCGTGGTCACGGGGCCGAGGCGCGACTGGTTACCGGCGGCGTCGAAGGCGATGAAGGCGAGGTTGGTCAGCCCGGCCTCTGCCGTCGCGGAAAAACTCCAGGCGCCGCCGCTGCTGCCGACTTCTGTCCAGCCGAGGACGCGGTCGATGTTCTCCTCATAGACGCCGTTGAAGTTGGCGTCCTGGATCAAGGCGACGTAATCGCCCGCCGCGCCGCCGCTGCCCGCTACCGTAAAGGCGGAACCTGCCACCAGCGGCGTATCGGGCACGATGGGCGCGACCGTGATGTCGGCTGGCCCGGTGTGATCGACGATCACCGTCCGTGGCGGCAGCGCCGCCGTACTGCTGCCGACATTACCGGCCAGGTCGATGATGCGGAAGTCGAAGCTGTGCGCGCCCTCGGTCACCGCGCCAGCGGCGATCTCATGGCTCCAGTTCACGCCGCTGCCGGACAGGGCGGTTGCCCAGGTCTGGCCGCCGTCGGTGGAAATTTGCAGGATTTCCCCGGCGGCGAGCGCCTTGCTCAGTACGCCCGTCACCGTCAGCCCTTCGCGGTCGCGGGTGATGAGGTCGTTGTCGGTCGCCGTCGACGGGCTGGCGTAGCCGTTGCCCGCCGTCGGCAAGCCGTGCGTGGTGTCGTCCTGCAAGACCACGGTGGTGGTGGTCGTGGCGTGCGGCGGCGGCGTGGTGTCGATTTCCAGTTGCCGACTGCTGGCCGCGCCGGTGTTGCCAGCAAGGTCGATGACCCGCGCCTGAATGTCATAGACGCCAGCGGCCAGCGGATTGGCGCTGTTGTCGTAAGTCCAGGCAAGGCCAATGGTCGTGGCCTCGCGCCAGGTCGCGCCGCCGTCGAGCGAGAGTTGCACCTTCTCGCCCGCGCCGAGTTCCTGCGACAGCGCGCCGGAGAAAATCAGCGTCGAGTCGGCGGTGATGAAATCGTCGGCGGCGACGCCCAGATCATCGCTGATCGCGTCGATGCTGACAGTCTGCGACGGCGCGGTGCGGTCGATTTCGATCTGCGCGTTCACGACCGCGCCGGGGTTACCGGCCAGGTCGATGACCCGCGTCTGGATCTCATGGACGCCCTCGGTCAGCGCGTTGGCGGCGTAATTCCAGGTCGCGCCCGTGGCGTTGGCGTCGAGCCAGGGGCCGCCGTCAATGGCGATCTGCACCGTCTCGCCCGCGGCGATGGCCTGCGAGAGCGTGCCGGAGAAGGTCAGCGTCGCGTCGCTGGTGACGAAATCGGTCGAGGATTCGCCGGTATCGTCGGTAATCGCCGTCAGGGTCGCCGTCTTGTCCGCACCCTCGGTGTCGATCAGCAGTTGCTTGCTGGCGGTCGCGCTGGTGTTGCCCGCCGTGTCGATGACCCGCGCTTGCAGCGTGTAGCTGCCCGCCGCCATGACGTTGGCGGTGTTGTCGTAGAACCAACTCGTACCGGAAACCCCGGCGTCCAGCCAACTGGCGCCGCCGTCGAGCGAGAGTTGCAGTTTCTCGCCATTGCCCAGCGGGGCCGATAACGCGCCGTCAAAGCGCAGGGTCTGGTCGTTGGTGATGAAGTCGGTGGCCGAGCCGCCGCTATCGTCCGTCACCGTGGTAAAGCTCACGCTCTGCGTTGGCGCGGCGGCGTCCTTGATGACGCTTGCCGTGGCGCTGGCGGGCGTGCCTGCCGCCGAACTGACATCGGCCTTGACCGTCAGCGCGCCGTCGAGCAGGCCCGACAGATTGACCGGGGCGCTGGTGCTCCAGGAACCGTCGGCCTGTACCGTCGCGCTGACGATGACATCGCTGGCTCCTGAGCCGCCGTTGCCGATGGTCAGCGTCACCGTCCGCCCGGCTTCAACGCCGGTGGTCTTGCCCGCCAGCGTCACGCCATTCTGTTCACTGGCGCTGACATAGCCGTCATCGGCAATCGGCGTCGTGATGCTGATGGTCGGAATGGTCGTCACCACCGTGTAGTCACGGCTGGCTTCCGCCGTGCTGCTGTTGCCCGCCGCGTCGGTCAGGGTCAGCGTCGCGTCTACGGCGGCGTCGCTGGCCATCACACTGCCCGGAACCGTCACGCTCCAGTTGTTGCCGCTGATTGTCGCCGTGTAGCCGCTGCCGCCGACCGTCACGACGAGCGCGCGCGAAGCGGCGTCGGCGGGCAGATTGGCGATTGTGCCGCTGATCGTCACGTCGCCTGCCGCTTCACCGGCATTGATGATGTCGTCGCCAGTAATCGGGTCTATCGTCAGCGTGACGCCGCTGCTATCCGGCCCCTCGGTGTCGATCACCAGTTGCTTGCTGCCGGTCGCGCCGGTGTTGCCCACCGTGTCGATGACCCGCGCTTGCAGCGTGTGAGTTCCCGCCGCCATGAGGTTGGCGGTATTGTCGTAGAACCAGTTCGTGCCGCTGACGTTGCTGACATCAAGCCAGCTCGCGCCGCCATCGAGCGAGATTTGCAGTTTTTCGCCATTACCCAGCGCGGTCGACAGCGTGCCGTCAAAGCGCAGGGTCTGGTCGCTGGTGTTGAAATCCGTGGCCGAGTCGCCCGTATCGTCCGTCACCGTGGTGAAGCTCACGCTCTGCGTTGGCGCGGCGGCGTCCTTGATGACGCTCTCCGTGGCGCTGGCGGGCGTGCCTGCCGCCGAACTGACATCGGCCTTGACCGTCAGCGCGCCGTCGAGCAGGCCCGACAGGTTCACCGGGGCGCTGGCGCTCCACGAGCCGTCGGCCTCTACCGTCGCAATGGCGATGACATCGGGCGTGCCCTGGCTGCTGTCGCTGATGGTCAGCGTCACCGTCCGCCCGGCTTCAACGCCGGTGGTCT
>JAITMS010000034.1 GCA_031277255.1 Azonexus sp. | reverse complement strand
CGCGCCCAACCCGCCCTGATCCCCGCAAGGCCTTGCCGTCAATGGCGATGATCCGTCCCGTGACCGCCGGACAGATGTCTGCCATCCATTCTTCAAAACGTTGTTCCAATTCGGTAGGGCATAAGGCTTCAAAGACCCGCCGTATGGTGTCGTGACCGGGTATCCCGCAACGTAAGCAGGTATTTCCGTAACCAGCCCTCTCGGTGCTCGCCCCCAGTCTTCAATGTCGTCCCAGCTGTTGCATCCCAGGCGAATAGCTCGCGGCGGGCCAGCGCGGCAAACGCGGCCAGTCGATGGCGTCGAGCATGTTTTTGACCATCAGCCCCAGTTCGGTGTCGCCGGTGATTTCCAGTTCGCGTTTGAAAAATAGCGTGTCCGGGTCTTCCTGACGGGCGAGGAGTTGCAGGTAGGCCGAGAGATTGGCGGCAAAGGCCAGATCGGGTTCGCGCTCCGGCTGGAAAACCGGGCGGAACAGGCCGGCGCGGTAGGTGTAGGTCGCCTCAGTGCCGGTATCGGTGACGCGCACGCGAAACAGTTTGTCTTCGAGCAGGGCGAGTTCGCTTTCCGGCAGCAGCTTCATTTTCAGGGCCGCGTTGAGGGCGGCGATGAGGGCCAGCGTATGCGGCCACTGCGGCAGTTTGCGGCCCAGGCTGGCGACCAGGGCGGGCAGGCGGAAGGTCGGGATGGCGAGCGGGCGGGCAAGCAGCGGGTTCATGGTCAGGCTCCCGGAGTGGCGGCGGATGGCGCGTGGCGGACGATGCCCGCAGCGCCAAACCAGTAGCCATCGACCTCGCCGTTGGCGCTCCAGGCGCGGCTGTCGACATCGGCTGTCTGGCCCCGGCGGGCGGCGTCAAAGGCGGCGATGATGGCGGGCATGTGTTGTTGCTGTGGGCTGAGGCGGATGCTGTCGATGCCGATCTTCAGCATGTCGGGAATCTCCTTGAGCAGATTGTAACTTTGCGCCGACAGGGTCTGGATGCCGTTGAGGGTGAGAAAATCCAGCCCTTCGCGCGTTTTCAGCGTCAACCCTTCAGCGTGGTCGAGGCATTTGAACTGGCAGTCGTCTTTGTTCAGTTCGTAGTGGCGGGCGGTAAAACACCGCGCCGAAAAAGCGAGCGGCAGCTTGCCAAAGACGAAAACCTCCGTCTCCACCCCGGCGGGACGGCTCTGATGCAGCGTCTCGATCAACGTCCGCGAGGCTTCCAGCGGCGGTATCCAGCGCCTCATGCCGTAGCGGGCAAAGGTGGCGAGCGTCGCTTCGTTGTAGATGTTGAGATGCGGCCCGGCGACGAAATCACGCCCGGAGAGGAGATTGACCGCGCCGAGATCGTTGGCTTCGACCCTGCAACCGGCCTCGTCGATCAGCCGCCGCAAGGCTTTGAGGTCACTTTCCGATTCCAGCAGGGCCTGGGCCGAAACGACGACTTCCTTGCCCGCATCGGTCAGATCGCGGGCCAGACCGATCCAGTCGGCGGTGCGCAATTGCTGGCGGCGCGAGCAGACGACTTCGCCGACATAAATGATGTCCAGCCCCGGGTTTTGCGCCATCTCGGCATAAAAAGCCATGACCTCGGCCTTGGGCCAGAAATAGAGCAATGGCCCCAATGAGAGTTTCATCCTGCCTCCTGCTCTTAGCGCCAGGGCCGGTTGTAAGCGCCCAGCGTTGCCTGGCTGCCTTCCGAGACTTTGGCCAGTTCCGCCTGCCAGGCCGGGTTGACGCGGTAAACCCCATCGCGCAGGGCGTCGAGCGCGGCGCGCAGGGTGCGCGTCACCTGAGCGACGTAAGTCGGGCTGCGCTGGCGGCCTTCGACCTTGATGGCGCGCACGCCGATGTTGACGATCTCCGGCAGAATCGGCAGCACATTGAGGCTGGTCGGCTCCTCCAGCGCGTAGTAAATCTCGCCGGCGACATCGAAGCGGCCCTTGCACAAGGTCGGATAACCGGCGGCTTCGCCGTCGCCGAAGCGGTCGATGAGGATGCCGTTCAAGCGCGTATCCAGGCGTCCCGGCCCCTTGTCCCATTTGACGTATTTGGCGGGCGAGCAAGCGCCGACGGTATTGGGCGACTCGCCGCAGGCGTAGGACGACAGCCAGCAGCGGCCCTCGTTCATCACGCAGAGGCTGCCAAAGCCGAACACCTCGATCTCGACCGTGGTGTTTTTAATCACCTGCTCGACCTGCGCCAGCGTCAGCACCCGCGGCAGCACAGCGCGGCGCACGCCAAATTCGCGCTGGCAGAAATTGATCGCCTCGTAACTGGTGGCCGACCCCTGCACCGACAAATGCAAACGCTGCTCCGGGTGGCGCTGGCGGGCGTAATCGAGCAGCCCGATGTCGGCCAGAATAATGGCGTCCACCCCCTGATCGACGGCGGCGTCCACCGCCTTTCGCCAATCGCCGACGCGCCCGGCCTGGGCAAAGGTATTGATCGCCAGCAGCGTTTCACAAGCCTTGCCGCGAGCGTAACGAACGCCCTCGGCCAGCGTTTTGGCGTCGAAATTGAGGCCCGCGAAATTACGCGCATTGGTGTCGTTCTTGTAGCCGAAATAAACCGCATCGGCGCCATGATCGACCGCCGCCTTGAGCGCGGGCAGGCT
>JAITMS010000150.1 GCA_031277255.1 Azonexus sp. | reverse complement strand
GGCCACTGGCTGGGGCACATGACCTTCGTCCAACTGTTCCAGGCCATTGTCGGCATTGCCGTGTCGATCATCCCGGAAGGCTTGCCGGCGCTCATCACCATCACGCTGGCGATTGGCGTAACGCGCATGGCCGAGCGCCACGCCATCATCCGCCGCCTGCCGGCGGTCGAAACGCTGGGTTCGGTGTCGCGCATCTGTTCGGACAAGACCGGCACGCTGACGCTGATGGAGATGATGGTGACTTCCGTCGTTACCGCTGAGGCAAGCTATCAGGTGACGGGCAAAGGCTACGCCGCCGAGGGTGAAGTACGGATCGACGGCCAGCCGCTTGCTGCCGCGCCGGAAACGCTCAAACTCATGGGCCGCGTATCACTGCTGTGCAACGACGCCAGGCTGTTTGAAGAAGACCAGCAGTGGAAAGTCGAGGGCGACCCGACTGAAGGCGCGCTTTATCCCTTTGCCGCGAAAATCGGGATGCCCGGCCATGCCGCCGAAACCGCAGCCGCGCCGCGCCTTGACGCCATTCCGTTTGAATCGGAACACAAGTTCATGGCCACCCTCAACCGCGCCGCCGCTGGTGACATGCTGCTGGTCAAGGGCGCGCCGGAAGTGATTTTGGCGCATTGCGACCGGCAGCAAAGCGAAACCGGCGAGGCGCCGCTTGACCGCGACTATTTCAACGACCAGGGCAACCGGCTGGCGGCGCAGGGCGAGCGCGTGCTGGCGCTGGCCTGGCTGCCGGATTGCGGCCTCGCGGCAGGCCACTTGAAGGCGCGGGATTTGCCGGAAAACCTCATCCTCCTCGGCCTGGTCGGCCTGATGGACCCGCCGCGCCAGGAAGCCATTGCCGCCGTGCGCGAATGTCACGCCGGCGGCATCCGCGTCACGATGATTACCGGCGACCACAAAGTCACCGCCGCCGCCATCGCCGGGATGCTCGACATCGGCGACGGCAAAACGGCGGTGACCGGGGCCGACATCGAAGCCATGAACGACGCCGAATTGCAGGATTGCGTGCGCGAGGTCGACGTCTTCGCCCGCGCCAGCCCGGAACACAAGCTCCGGCTGGTCAAAGCCATTCAGGCCAACGGCCAGATCGTCGCCATGACCGGCGACGGCGTCAACGACGCCCCGGCGCTCAAAAAAGCCGACATCGGCGTGGCGATGGGCATCAAAGGCACGGAAGTGACCAAGGAAGCGGCGGGCATGATTCTCGCCGACGACAATTTCGCCTCCATTACCGCCGCCGTCAAGGAAGGCCGCACGGTTCGCAACAATATCGAAAAAGCCATGCTGTTCATGCTGCCGACCAATATCGCGCAGGGCGCGGTGATCGCCATTGCCATCCTGTTCGGCTTCGCCACCCTGCCGATCACCGCGCCGCAGGTGCTGTGGGTCAATATGGTGACTTCCGTCGCCCTCGGCCTAGTCGTCTCCTTCGAGCCGCACGAAAAGGATGTCATGCGCCGCCCGCCGCGCCCGATCGACAGCCCCATCCTGAGCCTCTTTGGCGTCTGGCGCATCATCTTCGTCGGCGCGGCGCTGGTCATCTACACCCTGATCGTTTTCTTCTGGCTGACCTCAGCGGGCGCTTCCGAAGCCCTCGCCCGCACCGCCGCCGTCAACGCCATCACGCTGGGCCAGGTCTTTTACCTGTTCAACAGCCGCTACCTGCTCGACTCCTCGCTCTCCTTCGCCGCCCATCGCAACAATCCCTACCTCTGGTACGGCGTCAGCGCCGTCGTCGTGCTGCAACTGCTCTTTACCTACACCCTGCCCTTCCACGCCGTTTTCGATACCGACAACTTGCCGCTGACGGTATGGGCTGGCCTGTTTGCCGGGGGAGTTCTCTTTTTTCTGATTGTTGAAACAGAGAAATGGCTGATCCGCTCGATACCGGCGTTGAAAGACAGGGTAGCGGCGCAACGCCTGCCTTCCCGCAGCGCCGGGCGCTGAAAACCAGATACGAAAAAGCCGCGCTCTCGGCGCGGCTTGGTGTGATTCAGTGGCGTAGCGGCTCAGTGGCGCAGGCTGGCGGAAAAAACCGCCTTGCTTTTTTCGGAAAACTGAAAATCGTTAAAGGCCCGGTCAATTTCGGCTTCGTTGCGGCCTTCCGAGTGGTCTTCAAAACAGATGCCGATGGTCTTGCCGTTGGCGGCGAGCGTCTGGAAGGCATAGCGCCAGCGTTGGGCTTCGGCCAGCCGTTCGCGCAGTTCGGCCTCGTTCGAAATTGCAATACCCGCTTTTTTCAGGGAATCCAGAAACTGTTCGAAGGATTCATTGCTCAGACTGCCCATTTGCTTCTCCGTTAAAGTGCGGTGCGGTGAGCACCATGCGCCGAATAACGACGTGATTTCGATTCCGTTGACACAAAAATCATCGTCTCCCGAATGCGATAATCACGCCCGATGAAGAAGCCGAACATCCCCGCCGCCGCCCCGGAAATCCGCCCCGGACAGTCCCTCGAACTCCTGAAGGAACTGCACATCCTGACCCGCGACGGCAAACTCAATCAGGACAGCCGCCGCAAACTCAAACAGGTCTATCACCTGCTCCAGTTCATCGAGCCGCTGCTGCCTGATGCCGAAACGCTGGTCGATCATGGCGCTGGCAAGTCCTATCTCGGCTTTCTTCTCTACGATTCGTATATCAAGAACCGTGCCAGCGGCGAAATCATCGGCATCGAAAGCCGCCCCGAACTCGTTGCCCGATCCCGCGAACTCGCCGCTCGGCTGGGCTTTCAACGGATGCGCTTTGTTGCCTCGACGGTTGAGGAATCCTTTGCCGCGCCCGAATTACCGGCCCGCGTCGATGTCGTCACCGCCCTCCACGCCTGCGATACGGCGACCGACGACGCCATCCGCTTCGCGCTTGACCGGCAGGCCACTCATATCGTCCTCGTCCCCTGCTGCCAGGCCGAAGTCGCCGCCGCCCTGCGCGCCAGAAAGAACGAATCGCTGGGCCAGACGCCGCTTGCCGAATTGTGGCGGCATCCGCTGCACAGCCGCGAACTCGGCAGCCACCTGAGCAATGTCCTGCGCTGCCTGCTGCTCGAAGCGCATGGCTACGCGGTAACGGTCACGGAACTGGTCGGCTGGGAACATTCGCTGAAAAACGAGTTGATCCTTGCCAGCCGACGTGGTGCGCCACGCCAGAACGCCCGCGAGCGGGCCGAGGCCATTTTGTCGGCCTTCCATATCGAAAACCTCGCCAGTCGCTTTATTTATTGAACGTGAACATGGAGCGACCAACACATCCAGCGAACGCCCTCCCCCTCTCCCCAACCCCTCTCCCACGAGGGGAGAGGGGCCACCGCCCGCGCCCGCCCCTCGAACTCCTCGCCCCTGCTCAAAACGCCCGCTTTGGCATTGAAGCCATCAAGCACGGGGCCGATGCCGTCTATATCGGCGGCCCGGCATTTGGCGCCCGCTATGGCGCGGGCAATTCTGTCGCTGAAATCCAACACCTATGCGATTTCGCCCATCGCTACCGGGCCAAAATATTCGTTACGCTTAACACCATCCTCCATGACAAGGAACTGGAAAGCGCCCGGCGGCTGGCGCACCAGCTCTACGCCGCCGGGGCCGACGCCCTGATTATTCAAGACATGGGCCTGCTCGAACTCGATCTGCCGCCGATCCAGCTCCACGCCTCAACACAGACCGACATCCGCAGCCCGGCCAAGGCCCGTTTTCTCGCTGACGTTGGCTTTTCGCAAATCGTTCTGGCGCGCGAGATGAGCCTCCCCGAAATCGCCGCCATCGCCCGCCAGACCGACATTACACTGGAATATTTCGTGCATGGCGCCCTATGTGTCGCTTATTCCGGACAGTGCTATCTCAGCCACGCCCATACCGGACGCAGCGCCAACCGTGGCGAATGCTCGCAAGCCTGCCGCCTGCCCTACAGCCTGCTCGACGACAAGGGCCGCACCATCGCCGAAAACCGGCATCTGCTGTCGATGAAGGACAACAACCAGAGCGCCAACCTGCGGGCGCTGATCGCAGCGGGCGTCAGTTCCTTCAAAATCGAAGGCCGCCTGAAAGACCTCGCCTACGTCAAGAACATCACCGCCCATTACCGGCAACTGCTCGACCAGATCATCGCCGACGACCCGCAATATCAACGCGCCGCCTCAGGGCGCTCGACCTTCAGCTTTACGCCGCAGCCCGACAAAACCTTCAATCGCGGCTATACCGACTACTTCACCGGAGGCCGCCAGGATGATATCGCCGCCTTCGATTCCCCCGCCTTCGTCGGCCAGCCGCTTGGCGAAGTCGCCGCCATCGGCGACGGCTGGCTCGACATTGCCGCCGAACAGCCGCTACACAACGGCGACGGCCTCTGTTTTTACGACGCCCACGGCGACATTCAAGGAATGCGGATCAACCGCGTCGCAGGGCAACGCCTCTACCCCGCCGCCATGCCGCCCGAACTGACGGCAGGCGCAACCCTCTTTCGCAACCGCGACCAGGCATTCGAGCGGACGCTCGAAAAAGACTCCGCCGACCGCCGCATCGCCATAAACCTCTGCTTCGCCGAACACGCCGATCATTTCACGCTGACGCTGACCGACGAAGATCACGTCCAGGCCGCCGTCGATCTACCCAAAACCGGCCTCGACCACGCCCGCGACGCCGCAACGGTCGCCGCCCGGCTCAAGGAAAATCTCGGCAAATTCGGCCAGACGATGTTTACCGTCGCAACAGTCGAACTCCGCCTCCAGGAACCGTGGTTCCTCCCGCCCGCCGCCATCAACGCGCTGCGCCGCGCTTGCGCCGAAAAACTCGCAGCCGCCCGCATTGCCACCCACCCGCGCCCGCCGCGCGCCCTGCCCACAGCCCAAGCGGCCCCCTACCCGGAATCGGAACTGAGCTACCTCGGCAATGTGTTCAACTCAAAAGCCCGCGCCTTTTACGAAAAACACGGCGTCAAACTGATTGACGACGCCTTCGAGAGCGGCCAGGAAAAAGGCATGGTCTCCCTGATGATTACCCGCCACTGCCTGCGCCACAGCTTCAACCTCTGCCCCAAAGAAATCAAACACCTCAAACCCGACCCGATGACCCTCATCAACGGCAACGAGCGGCTCCTCCTAAAATTCGACTGCAAAGCCTGCGAAATGCACGTCATCGGCAAGATGAAGAAGGGCGTCAAACTGCACATTCTCCCGGTAGCCCCGTAGGATGGGTAGAGCGCAGCGAAACCCATCAAATCGGGGCCTTGCCGCGTATGACCATGATGGGTATCGCCTGCGGCTCCACCCATCCTACCGATTCAATCTCTCCTTGGTTTCTGAAAAATAAACAAAATCCAGTCTCGTATAACGCAAATCGCGGCTGTTGCTACAGTTGAATAAACTGTCATCTGAATACACGACCAAGCAAGCCATGCACCTAATCCGCCATAAGCGATAGCTTTATACTTGGCCTCTATGCTTACAAGAGTCCTTTTCCCTTCTGATATTTCATAGCCATACATACTACATTCAAATAACGCTCCAAAAGCAAACAGCACAATCATAAAAGAAACAAACGCCACAGACAGAAGCGATCTCTGCTCCTTGTATTTGCTGACATCCCTGGAATGAACAAAATCAGATGTCTTTACTCCTTTATCACGGGAGAAAGGGGAGATAATGAAATTTTTGTAAAAACTTTCTTTGGCGATAAAGCATTTATATAAAAAAAGCATTTTTACAGGCATCAGCAAAATAGTTATCGCCAAAAAAACCCTAAGCCCTTCCGGGTAGTCGGCGATACGGTCAAAATTGCCAATCACCGGAAAAATCGACTTCAGCGCGTCGGCAAGAGAAACGAGAACCGTCGCCTTGCTGACCCAATCCTGGCTGAGAACAAGAGCCAAAAACAGTTCGCTGCCATATAGCGCAAAAGCAAAAGTGGTCAAGGAGAGTATTTTTTTCATTTTCTTTACCGGCACCCTACCCGCCCAGATACGCCGCCTTGATTTCCGGTCGGTGGAGGAGTTCCTGGGCCGGGCCTTCGGCGACGATTTGGCCGGTGTCGAGGACGTAGCCGCGGTCGGCGACTTGCAGGGCGAGGTGGGCGTTTTGTTCGACGATGATGAGGGTCAGCCCGGCTTCGGCGTTGAGTTTTTTGAGGGTGCGGAACATGTCGTACATGATGAGCGGGGCGAGGCCCATCGAGGGTTCGTCGAGGAGCAGGATGGCGCATTGGGTCATCAGCGCGCGGCCGATGGCGAGCATTTGCTGTTCGCCGCCGGAGAGGGTGTCGCTTCTTTGTCTGGCCCGTTCGGCGAGGCGCGGGAAAAGGTCGAAGATATGGCGGATGGCCTTGTCGGTGTCTTGTTCCCGGCGCGACCAGGAGGCCAGTTGCAGGTTTTCCATGACCGTCAGGTTGCCGAAGATGCGCCGCCCTTCCGGGGCGAGGGTCATGCCGATGTCGGCGACGACGCGATGGGCGGCCATGTCGAGGAGGGAAACACCGTCGACAGTGATGTCGCCGCCGGTGACGACGGGGGATTCGGGCGGGCGCAGGCGCATCAGCGCCTTGAGGGTGGTCGATTTACCGGCGCCGTTGGCGCCGATCAGGGTGACGATCTCGCCCCGGTTCACCTGAAAGGAAATGCCGTGCAAGGCTTCGATCTTGCCGTAAGCGGCTTTGAGATTGCTGACCTGTAGCATCAGAGTGTGTCATCCCCGAGGTAAGCCTTGATGACCTCGGGGCTGTTCCGCACTTCTTGCGGCAGGCCGGAGGCGATGACGCGGCCAAAGTCGATCACGGTCAGCCGCTGGCACAGGCTCATCACCACTTTCATCTGGTGTTCGATCATCCAGATGGTCAATTTGAATTCATCATGCAGCCAGCGGATGAGGCGGATCAGGTCGTCGGCATCGGCTGAGTTCAAGCCTGCCGCCGGTTCGTCGAGCAACAGCAGCCGCGGGTTGCCCGCCAGCGCCCGCGCCAGTTCGACGCGGCGTTGCAGGCCGTAGGGCAGGTTTTTCGGGAATTCGTCGGCGTAGTGGGTCAAGGCCATCATTTCCAGCACGTCGCGCGCCCGCTTTTCGATGGCTTTTTCGGCGCGGAAATAGCCTGGGGTGCGCAGCACGGCGCTCCACAGGCCGTAACCCAGCCAGGCCGAGCGGGCCAGGCGGACATTGTCGAGCACCGTCATGTCGTGCCACAGCCGGATGTTCTGGAATGTCCGCGCCATGCCGAGCGCCGTGATCCGGTGCGGCTTGAGGCCGTTGGTCTCTCGGCCAGCGAACACGACCTGGCCGGCGCTCGGCTTGTAAAAACCGGAGACGATGTTGAACACCGTCGTTTTGCCCGCGCCGTTGGGGCCGATCAGGCCGACCAGTTCGCCTTCTTCCAGTCGGCAGGAAAAATCGGTGAGCGCCTGAAGGCCGCCGAAGCGTTGCGTCAGACCGGAGATTTCAAGGAGCGGCATGAGCAATCACTTCAAGGTAAACCAGCGTTTCAGGCCGGGGAAAACATGCGTCAATTCCCGGTTGCCGAGAAAACCCTCCGGACGAAACTGCATCAGTAATATCAGCATGAGCGGAATGATGACCCAGGTCCAGATCTGGTCCAGTTGATAGTCGGCGGGCAGCAGATTGACCTCGTGCAGCGTGGTGTTGAGCCAGGGGATGACGAAGCGCAGCAATTCGACCAGCAGCGTGAACGCGACCGCCGCCAGCAAGACGCCGGACAGCGAACCCATGCCGCCGAGATAGACCATGACCAGACCTTCGGTCGATTTGAGCAGGTTGAAGGATTGCGCATTGACATAGCCATAAACATGCGCATAAAGCACGCCCGCCAGACCGCCCAGGCCGGAGGAAATCATAAAGGCCATGATTTTGGCGCGATTGGTATTGATGCCCATGATTTCCGCCGCCACTTCGTTCTGGCAGATGGCGGAAATGCTTTTGCCATAGGTGCTGGTCATCAGGCGGCGGATGACCTGGACGCAGATAAAAGCGCCTATCAGCGTCCAGATCAGCATGACCACCGCAGCCGACATGGCGTAGTCGGAATCGGAGACGACAAAGTCGAATCCCAGGAAACCGACAAAGCCATCGAGCAGGGTGTTGACCGAATCGGCCATCGCGTTGACCGTTTTCTTCATCCCGGAAAAACCGCGCGGGCCGCCGATGGCGTCGATATTCTCGATGATTGAAATGACGATGTAATTGGCGGCGATGGTGATGATGGCGAGATAATCGTCGCGCGTCCTGAATGACGGCAGCGCCACCAGCAGCCCGGCGACGGCGGCGGCGATCATAGCCCCGATGAGCACCAGCGGGAACAGCGCCAAAGCCCATTCTGGCCCGAACAGGGCCTGGCCGAACAGCGCCGAATCGCTGAAAAAGGCGACGGAGAGCAGCGAGCCGACATAAGCGCCAACGCACATGAAACCGGCGTGGCCGCAGGAAAATTCGCCCATGTAGCCGTTCACCAGATTGAGGCTGGTGGCGAAAATGCAGTTGATGCCGATCAGCATCACGATTTGCAGCGCGTATTTATCCATCAGGTTGGTCTGCGCCATGAGCACGAGCAGCACGGCGGCCAGAGCGAGGAGCATGTTGATGGTGTAACGCCGCATACGGGGATTCCGTCAGATTTTGCTGGTCAGCGGCCGGCCGAAAAGTCCCGTTGGCCGCAACCAGAGAATGAACAGCAAGGTGGAAAAAGCAAACAGGTCGCGGAAAGTGGACGGCAGAAAAGCGGCGACCATGATTTCGACAAAAGCCAGCAGAAAACCGCCGACAAAAGCGCCGCGAATCTCGCCGATGCCGCCGACAACCGCCGCGATAAAGGCTTTCCAGCCGGTCATCGCGCCCATGTAAGGGTCGAGCGCCGGATAGGACATGGCGAACAAGAGGCCGCCCAGACCGGCGATGGCCGAGCCGAGGACGAAGGTAAACACGATCACCCGCTCCAGCGGTATGCCCATCAGGGGCAAGGCGAAGCGATCCCAGGAAACGGCGCGCATGGCCATGCCCATGCGCGTCCGGGTGACGATCAGATGCAAGGCGCAAAACACCAGAACGGCAGCCACAATGACCCACAACTTGAGATTGGTCACGGCCACGCCGCCGATCTGATAGACCGTCTTGTCCAGCAGTTCCGGCAGGGCGCGGCGGCTGGCGCCGAGCAGGGCGAGATTGCCGTTTTCCAGAATCAGCCCGCACATCAAGGCGGTAATGACGACATAAAGCCGGTGCGCCCCCTTACGCATCAAGGGACGATAGGCGACCCGCTCCAGCGTCACCCCGACCAGGGAAGTCAGGATCATGGTCAGCGGAATGGTCAACCACAGGGTCAACTCGCGCGAAAAGCCGAACGCCCCCTCCGGCGCGAGAAAACCCGTGGCAATAAAAAAAGCCAGATAAGCCCCGACCATGAACACATCGCCGTGAGCAAAATTGATGAGCCGCAAGACGCCATAGACAAGCGTGTAGCCGAGGGCAATCAAGGCGTAGAAACTACCCCATTGCAAGGCGTTGACGCACTGTTGCAGGAAGAATTCCATGCTGATATAGCTCAGTTATAGAGAGATAAAACCACAGTCAAACCGCCTCTCGCAGGCGGCTGGTTTAAGAAGGTTAGGTTTCTCCAATGATCGTCCCTCCACAGATTGCGCACTTGACCATTTTAATAGGCGGGAAAATAATTCTGAAAACCAGAAGAATGAATATCGACGCTGTAATGGATAGCCAGCTTTTTCTTGAAATAAATTTTGTTGAACCACACTTCATACATACTGGCTGCCCAAATGGATTTTCGGCTAGCAGAGCAGCTTGCAATTCTCCAGCATCCCGAATTTTCAATATGCTTGCAGCAGCCTCTGCATAACCCGCAGGCACAACTACGCGCACACCGCCAAGGGCAAGCGACCACTGCCAGTTTGCCCAAATTTGATTCTCGCTTTGCAGGAACGCAGGAATACCCTCCGATTCCAGAAGGGCGCGACTAATATGCGCCTCCCAAGGCGCTGTATGAATTTCGACCACAGTAAACTGAAGCTGATCGTGCATACGATTCTCAACGAAGGCTGCGTGATAGTATGCAGGTTTAAAACGGGCTTCGACAAGCTCAGCCCGAACGGTGTCAAATGATCAGCGATCAAATCCAATGGCCGCTTCAATTCACGGACAGACCGATTCCTTGAAGGCGAACTCGCCCTGTTGACCAATCTCAACGATGACCGCGCACTTGACCGGGTCGCCCTGCTCATCGAAACGCATGTTGCCGGTGATGCCTTTGAATTCCTTGACGGCGGCGAGATTGTCGCGGATCGCCCGGCGCATCTTGTCGATGTTCTTGTCCAGCTTGCCGACCTTTTGCACCGCCTCGGTCATCAGCACCACCGAATCCCAGGTCAGGGCGGCCACGTCGTCCGGCACATAGCCGTATTTCTTCTGGTATTTGTCGATGAACGCCTTGGTCGCGCCCTGCGCGCCAGCGGCGGCGTAATGGGTGGAAAAGAACTGCCCCTTACAGGCATCGCCGCAGAGCTTCATCAATTCAGCCGAACCCCAGGCGTCGGAACCCATGAAATAGCCCTTGTAACCGAGGTCGCGCGCCTGCGGAATGATCGCTGCGGCGAAGCTGTAATTTTCCGGCAGAAAGATGAAATCCGGCTTGGCGGCGATCATCTTGGTCAACTGGGCGGAAAAATCCTGATCCTTGGGGCCGTGCGACTCGAAAGCCACCACCGAAGCCTTGCCGTTTTTGTTCTCCCAGACTGCCTTGAAATAATCGGCCAGTCCCTTGGAGTAATCATTGGAAATTTCAAACAGCACGGCGGCTTTTTTGGCTTTGAATTGTTTGGCGGCAAAATTGGCGACCACGGGCGCCTGGAAATTATCGAGAAAGGCGGCGCGGAACACCCAGGGCCGATCCCTGGTCGTCTCCGGGTTGGTCGACCACGGCGAAATCATCGGCGTCTCGTTGTCGTTGGCCACACCCCCGGCAGGTACGGCCTGGCGGGAAGACTGCGGGCCGATGATAGCCAGCACATTGTCGCGGGTAATCAGCTTGAGCGTGACGTTGATGGCGACATCCGGCTTGGCTTCGTTGTTCTCGTAAATGAATTCGAGCGGGTATTTCTTGCCGCCAACATCCAGACCGCCCCTGGCATTGACTTCTTCCCTGAACAGTTCCGCCGCCAGCTTGGAAGATTCCCCAACCTTGGGAATCTCGCCGGTCAGGGGAATGGGAAAGCCAATCTTGATCGTCTCCGCAGCCCAAACACCGCCCGCCGACAAGGCCGTGACGCAGGCCAACAGCGAGGCGCACACGATATTTTTCATCTCTGTCTCCCGAAAATGAATGCGAAACGCTTTGCGGTTTCAGCGGACGGATTCTAACCCGGATATTTCACGGATGCTGGAGGCGGGCGGCGCGCAAGGCCAGCGTAGGATGGGTGGAGCCGCAGGCGATACCCATCATCATGCGCGGAATCTCCGGTTTGATGGGTTTCGCTGCGCTCTACCCATCTACATCTCGTCCACGGCGGCCAATTGCTGTATGCGGGCGGCGCGTAAAGCCGGGGTTTCCAGACTGATCCGGCCCAGCGCGCCGCTGCGGTAATCGGTGAGCAGAATGGCCGCCGCCTTTTCCCTGTCCCACTCGCCGCCCCGCTTGCGGCAGCCGCGTTTTTCGGCGACGGCGTCGAGGATGCCGACACCGTCCCGGCCAGCCAGCGCCGGGCCGTAACGGGCAGCCAGCAGCGCCGGGTAGGTTTGCCGCAGGTAATCGGCGAGAAAAATGGCGACATCCTCGCCGATATAGGCATTGACGCCGACAGCATGGCTGGCGGCGAGCATCAGGCCGTCGACGGGATCGGCGATTTTCGGCCAGAGCAGACCGGGCGTGTCGTAGAGCGTCAGCCGCGAATCAATGTCGATCCGCTGCTGGCTTTTGGTGACGGCAGGCTGGTCGCCGACAGCGGCGACTTTTTTTTTGACCAGCGCGTTCAGCAGCGTCGATTTGCCGACGTTGGGGATGCCCATAATCATCAGGCGCAAGGGTTTGACCGCGTCATTCCGGTGCGGCGCGAGCTTTTGCGCCAGAGGGCGGATTTTGCCGATGTCGCTGGCTTTTTTGCAGGAAACGGCAATCGCCGCGACCCCCGGCTGTTGCGAAAAATGCCGCAGCCAGGCAGCGGTCGCCTCAGGATCGGCGAGATCAGCCTTGTTGAGCAGCTTGAGGCAAGGCCGCTGACGAAAGGCCCGCAACTCACCGATCATGGGATTGCTGGAAGCCGCAGGCAGACGGGCATCGAGCACTTCAACCACGACATCGGCCAGAGCCAGCGTCTCGGCAGCCTTTTTGCGGGCCGCCGTCATGTGTCCGGGAAACCACTGGATCGACATGCTGTTCAACGCTTAAATCAAACGGCGCGCTGTAGGCGCGTCCGGCTTGAGCGCAATGTGAGACGCATCACTAGAGCAGTTTTGATTCAAGTGCATACACGCCCCTATACCGTTCGGGCTGAGCCTGTCGAAGCCCGGTTCAAGCCGCCGTATCTCTCCGCACCGTCCTTCGACAAGCTCAGGACGAACGGGAGCGTAAATATTTGAACATAAAATGCTCTAAGCGCGTACAACATCATTTGTAGTACTGCTTGAATTCGGCATCAGGTTCCCGGTCAGAGTAGATGTAAAGCACAACACCGTTCGGGTCTTGAACTGCGAAGCCACGGTCTCCCCAGGGATGATCTGCCAGCGGCATAATGGCCGCAAGACCGGAAGCCGCAAGCGCCTGGAACTCTGCGTCAACGTCGGCAACACAGAAGTTGTACGTTAAGCCAGCAGGATTGCAGGCGGTTTGGTCAGATTGCGGCGCCATGAATTGAAGGCTGGCGCCCTTGCCAAATTCGAGGTTGATATACCACCCGCAATCGAATGTGATTTTGGCGCCAAAGTATTTCACGTAAAAATCGCGGGATTCCGCCACCTTGGTCGTGACGATGCAGGGAGATAAAGATTGGGCAAGCATTAAAGCGTCCTTTACTGGAAACTGGCGTGACGGCTTGACGCCTAACCGCCGGTGACGGGCGGGAAGAAAGCGATTTCGTCGCCGTCGCCGAGCGCCGCGTCGAACCCGGTCATGGCCTGATTGACGGCGCAGCGCAGGTTTTTGACGCTGGCCAGCTTGCCGCGCCCCTGGCTGACCAGCCAGTCGCGCAACTGGCCGACGGTGGCGATGTCCGGCGGGAGTTCGAGGTTTTCGCCGGAGCAGCCGAGCGCCTCGCGCAAACCGGCGAAGTAGAGGATTTTGATCTTCATGCCAGCAATTCCGAAAAGGGCAGAAAAGGCAGCATCTCGCCGCGTTTGACCGCTTGGCCGGGCCGTAGCGGCACCAGTCCGTCGGCCCAGCACAGCGAGGTGAGAACGCCCGCGCCCTGATTATGGAACAGTTCGACGCCGCCCTCCGCCGTCGTCCGGCCGCGCAGAAACTCGGCGCGGGCGTCCGGTTTGGGCCAGTCAAATTCGGCGCGCAGCGAAAAACGGCGCGGCAGCGCATCGGCGACGCCTTGCAGGCGGAGCACAAAGGGGCGGACGAGAATGAGAAAAGTCACCACCGCCGACACCGGGTTGCCAGGTAGACCGATGAACCAGGTTTTGCTGCCATCGGCGCGGCGGACTTCGCCGAAAGCCAGGGGTTTGCCCGGCTTGATGGCGATTTTCCACAGATCGAGGCGGCCTTCCATCTCGACGGCGGGTCTGACGTGGTCTTCTTCGCCAACCGAGACGCCGCCGCTGGTGACGATCAGATCGTTGTCGGCAGCCGCTTTCCGCAAGGCTTCACGGGTCGCCGCCAGATTGTCCGGCACCTCGCCCAGGTCGCGCACTTCGCAGCCGAGGCCGTCGAGCAGTGCCCGCAGGGCAAAGCGGTTGGAGTTGTAGATGCCGCCCGGCGGCAGCGGCTGGCCCGGCTCGGCGAGTTCGTCGCCGGTGAAGAAAACGCCGACGCGCAGACGGCGGTAAACCGGCAGTTCCGGCAGACCGGCGGCGGCGGCCAGCGCCACATCCTGCGGCCGCAGCCGGATGCCTGCCTTGAGGATGGCCTCGCCAATCGCCATGCTCTCCCCGGCGCGGCGGATGTTGTCGCCGACTTGCGGCAGGCAGTTGATGACCACCTGTTCGCCGCTCGCCGCGCAATGCTCCTGCATGACCACGGCATCAGCGCCGGAGGGCGCTGGCGCGCCGGTAAAAATGCGGGCCGCCGTACCGGGCAGCAAGGGCTGACCAAGGCAGCCCGCCGGAATCCGCTGGCTGACCGGCAAACTGACGCCAGCGGCGGTGATGTCGGCAACGCGCACGGCGTAGCCATCCATCGCCGAATTATCGAGCGGCGGCGAATTGACGGCGGCATACTGCGCCGCCGCCAGCACCCGCCCGGCGGCAACGCTCAGCGGCAGACTGCGGGTTTCGACGACGGGCCGCGCCGCCGCCAGCAACTGGTCGAGGGCTTGTTCAAAAGTCAGCATGGACGCTCCGGCAGGCAGACAGTGGACAGGATGAAATCGGCAATGCCCTCGATGTCATCGAGCGGCAGGCAAGGCAGTGTGGTAGCAAGCGGCGCGTCGGTCGCCACCGCGACGATGTCCGGGCGCTCAGGAAAAAGCGGCGGCTTGCCGTTTTCTGGCCGATGGACTTCGAGCTTGGGCACGGGTTCTCGTTTGAAGCCTTCGACCAGCACCAGATCACAGGGCGCCAGCCGCGCCAGCAGATCATCGAGACTGGCACTGCCGCCGCGCTGCTCGCGCATCAACGCCCAGCGGTCGTCACAGGCAAGCAGCACCTCGCTCGCCCCGGCCTCGCGGTGACGGTAAGAATCCTTGCCCGGACGGTCGATGTCAAAACCGTGGTGGGTGTGCTTGATGACCGACACCGTGAAGCCGCGCGCCGTCAGGCAGGGAATCAGTTTTTCCAGCAAGGTCGTCTTGCCGGAGCCGGAATAACCGGCAATGCCAAAGACTTTCATGGGCGGCATTGTACACATCGAAGCCTTGAATGGGTTCTGCCTCCTTGCGCCTCAAGGTGATTTGACTGAAATGCCACCCGCCAGTTTATGAGGCAAAATTGCCACCCCTGATTTTTATGCCTATGCCATAGAGATGTTTTCGATGATGAACCTCGCCACCCCGCTCAAATTCCTCTGCCTGTCTGCCTTCACCGCCGCCCTGATCGCCACGCCCGCCTTGGCCGCGCCCATTTCCGCGCCCCTTCCCGCGCCGGTTGCCGAGATGATCCGCGCCGCGGTGGCAAG
Source organism: Azonexus sp. (assembly GCA_031277255.1). Lineage (GTDB taxonomy): Bacteria > Pseudomonadota > Gammaproteobacteria > Burkholderiales > Rhodocyclaceae > Azonexus. The sequence continues at coordinate 38,964 of JAITMS010000150.1, read as the reverse complement.
CGGAAATGCCATAACGCTGACCGCCGTCGTCGAGACGGCGAAAAAAACCAACCCCGATGCAATCGCGGAAATCGACGCCCTGACAGCCCGATTCAAAGCCGAAACCGAGGCCCGGCACAAAGAAAAGCTGGCCCGACAGGAGGCGCTCGATGGCTGGAAAGGACAAGGCGAAGCCGGCGCGGCCAACACCACCGGCAATACCGAGGGCACCAATGCCGCGCTGGGGCTGCATTTCACCCGTGAGGGCCTGCGCTGGGATCAGACCTTCGACATCACCGCCGATTATCAGCGCAGCGATGGCGTCACCACCAAGAGCCGCTATTTCGCCGCTTACAACGCCCGCTACAAATTCGACGGGCCGTTCTACGCGACCGGCCTGCTCAGTTGGGAGAACAACCGTTTTGCCGGTTTTCGCAGACGTTTGACCGAATCCCTCGGTTTCGGCTACACGATCATCGACAGCCCCGATTTGACGCTATCCGCCGAGGGCGGCCCGGCGCTGCGCCAGACCCGCCATGTCGAGGACAACGCCACCGACAACAGCATCGCCCTGCGCGCCGCCGTGCGCAACCGCTGGGCGATCTTGCCGACGCTCACCTTCACCGAGGATTTTTCCTACTACGCCGACAGCCGAAACAGCACCATCGTCTCGGAAACCGCCCTCAACGTCGCCTTGACCGGCACGCTGTCGGCGCGGCTGTCCTATCTCATCCAGTACGAAAGCGACCCGCCGCCGCCCTTGGAGAATACGGATACGCTGACGCGCTTGACCCTGGTCTATTCGTTTTGACCGGGCGCGGGCGCAAGGCCGCCGAATCGGCTGGGCAGCCGCCCGCTCAAAGCGCAAAAACCGGCGCGAAACCGCCGCCGGGAGTGCGGAAATTGGTGGTCTGCCCCTGATACAGGCGGGCGGCGAACAACTGGACGCGGCCCTGATAAACGTAAGCGCGAATATCGGCCTTCATCTGTTGCGGTTCGCCACCAACCCACACCTGATGTTCCGACGGCGGCGCGATTTCCTGGGCGATGTAGCCGCCTTGGAGAATTTCCTCAAAGACCCGCTTGGTCAGCTTGTCGCCGCGATAAGCGGCGCGGCTGCCAAACCCGGCGGCGGGTTTGAAGAACCAGCGTTTGCGCTCGGCCCAGAAGCGTTCGCCCGCTTTTTCGTCACCTTCCGCCCGCACCGCGACCGTGCGCGGCACCCCGGCCAGCAGGGTGGCGCGTGTCGCTGTCGGCAAGCCCCATTCGGCAAGCGTGGCCGGGTCGGAAAAAAGCGTCAGATTGCGCTTGTCGGCATAGAGTGCGTGGGCGAAGGGATGCGGCGTCACGACCACGCCGCCCGCCGCCGCGGCGGCGCGCAAGGCGGCGCTAGCCGGTGTGTCGAGCGAAAAATCGGTGAGCCGGTTGTACACCAGATCGACCGCCGCGCCCCGATGCAGCAGCCGCCCGCCCGCCTCGGCAAATTCCGCCGGATCGGCAATCACCGCCGCCACGCCATGCCGCTCAAAAAGATGGCGGAACAGTTCAAACTCCGGCGCCAGATACTGCGCCGCCGGGTTTTCATCGACAATGGCGATCCGCGACAAAGGCGCATCGCCCCGCGCCAGACGCCACTCCTCACGGAACATGGCGACGAAATCAGCCTCGATTTTTGCCGCCGCTTCCGCCGCGCCATGCGCCCTGAGCAGACAGGTGTTGAGCAAACCGCCGCCAGCGTTGGTGTTGATTTCGATGAGCTTCGGCTGCGCATCGACCAGATGAAAGTCATAACCGAAAAAAACGCTGCGGGCAGGCGGCTCGCCGCCGATGCCGGGCGGCGCCCAGGACAGGACACGGTCACGATAAGACGGCAGCGCGACAACGCTTTCGATGGCGGCGACCAGTTGGCGAATGGCGGACAGCGTAGCGGCGGGCAGTTCAACCGCGCCCTGCGAAAACAGGGCAGCATGGGTGGCAGCCAGAGCGTTAAAGTCGAGGCCGCCGCCATCGGCCAAGGCGGCAGCGAGCGCGTCGCGGTTAAACATGTGTTGTTTCCTGTTCCATTTCAGCCCCGGCCTTGCCTGCCGCGAAAAAATCGAGCACGACGGACAACTCCTTGGTGCGTTTCATCGGCGGCAGACTTTGCCATACCCGGCGGCCATAGGGTTTGGATAAAAGCCGGGGGTCGCAGATCATCAACACCCCGCGGTCGGTTTCATCGCGGATCAGGCGGCCCGCGCCCTGTTTGACGCTGATGACGGCGCGGGGCAACTGGTATTCCATGAAGGCGTTGCGGCCCTGGCGCTTCATCTGTTCGATGCGGGCGGCGAGCACCGGGTCGTCGGGCGGGGCGAAGGGGATTTTGTCGATGACGACCAGCGACAGGGCTTCGCCGCGCACGTCGACGCCTTCCCAGAAGCTCTGGCTGCCGACCAGAATGGCTTTGCCGTGATGGCGAAAGCGGCGCAGCAGATCGTCCTTGCTGGCTTCGCCTTGCAGCAGCAGGGGCCTGTCGGCCTCCGCGTCGCCGAGGCGTTCTTGCAGCAATTCGTGCGTGCGGCGCATGGCCTTGAGGCTGGTGCAGAGGAAGAAAACGCCGCCGCCAGCGGCCAGCACGGCGGGCAAGGCGGCGTCGACGACGGCTTCGGCGTAATGGTAAGCGTTCGGCTCCGGCATTCCCGGCGGCGCGTAGAGCACGGCCTGAGTGGCGAAATCGAAGGGGCTTTGCCAGCAGGCGGCGGCGGCGTCTTGCAAGCCGAGTTCGGCGCAGTAATGGTGAAACTGGCCCTGCACGGCGAGGGTCGCCGAGGTGAAGATCCAGGCGCGCGGATGGCCGCCCATTTGTTTCTGGAAAATTTCGGCGACATCGAGAGGCGTGATGTTGAGTTGCAGAGAATGGTTGAAGGCTTCGGCCCAGCGCACGGCGCTGTCGTCGGCGAGTTTTTGCCAGGCGGCGAGCATTTCTCGCAATTCGCCCGCCCGCTGCCAGCATTTTTCCAGCCCTTCGGCCCGTTCGGCCTGGGTTTCGAGCAGCGCGGCAAAGGCGCTCATCTCGTCTTCCAGCGCCTTCAGGGCCGGGGCGAAAGCGGGGTTTTCCCGTAACTGGCCCCAGGAGAAACGGCCGGTGTCGATGCCGACGGCCAGCCGCAGGTCTTTGGCCGCTTTTTCCAGTTGCCGGGAAGCGCTTTGCAGTTGGGCGCAGTCGCGGGCGTGGAGCAAGCCTTCGGATCGGGCGTCGCGGGCGAGATCGAGCGCCTGCGCGGTCGAGACGGAAGCGCCGAAAAAGAGCGCGGCGACTTCCGGCAACTGGTGGGCTTCGTCAAAAATGACCGTGTTGCAGGCGGGCAGCAACTCGGCCATGCCGCCGTCGCGCAACATCACGTCGGCAAAAAAGAGATGGTGATTGACGACCACCAGATCGGCCGCCATCGCCTCGCGCCGCGCCTGCATGACGAAACAGTCCTTGTAGCGGGGGCAATCCTGGCCGAGACAGTTGTCGCGGGTCGAGGTCGCCTGCTGCCAGACCGGCGAGTTTTCCTTGACTTCCCGACATTCGGCCTTGTCGCCGCTCTGGGTGATTTTGGCGAAAGCCGCGATGCGGCGGGCGTCGGCGGCATCCTGACGGTCGAGAAAACGGCCATCGGCCAGCGCCCGCTCGAGGTGGTAGGGGCAAACGTAATTGGCCCGCCCCTTGAGCAAGGCAATCCGCACCGGCGCTTTCAGAGCCGCGCGCACGGTCGGCAAATCCTTGTTGAACAACTGGTCTTGCAGGGTTTTGGTGCCGGTCGAGACAATCACCTTGCCGCCGGAACGAAGTGCCGGAACCAGATAGGCAAAAGTCTTGCCCGTGCCGGTTCCGGCCTCGGCGATAAAGACCGCGCACTGGTCAATGGCGGCGGCAATGCGCTCGGCCATGTCGACCTGCTGCTGACGGACGCGATAACCGTCAATGGCGGCAGCCAAGGGGCCGGCGGGCGAGAAAACTGCGGCGAGGGAGGACGCGGACAAGAAGGGAAAAACCAGAGAAAAACCGGGCGGATTCTAGCAGATGCGCCTGCCCCGGCGACGGCGCTGCGGCGCGCCGCCAGCGGGCGCGGCGGGTGTGCTGGCGGGCCGCGCCGTCATCCTTTTTCCAGATCGGCGACTTTGTCACACCATGCCTGCGCCCGCTCCGGGCCATGTTTGATGAGCAGGTAGTCGTAGCCCATCGTCATCGCCGACTCGCGCATATGGTGATCGGCGCTTGCGGCAACGGCCAGATGATCGAGTCCGTGCTCGTCGCCTTCGGCGAGCAGGATGCGTCCGTAATGGTATTCGGCTTTCGGCAGGGGCGCCTGCTGGTGCTGCTGAAGCAAGCGTTGCAGCAGGGATTTTGCTTTTTGCGGCGACTCAAATTCGCTGCTGAGGAGCGCGTATTCATGTAAATCCTGCAATTTCAGGCCAGCCAGAGGCAGGCGGGACAACTCTCGCAGCCGGCTCTTCGAGCGGGCGACATATTGATACCTGGCGGTCCACGCAGCTTTTTCTTTTTTCCACCAGCGGCGGTCAAATTTGTCGATCAGCGTTTTCACGCCAGCGCCCAGCAATGCTTCGGCGGCTGTATGGTCAACGCATGGCGGCAATGCTGATTTTTCTCCTGTCGCTTCGACACGGTCACGCAAAGCCGGATGGGTGTCATCGAGGTTGGCGCGTTCCCGCCATGCGGCATTCAGGCGTTCTTTGGTGGCCCATTCGGGATAGCTCGCCTTGAAGGCGCTGCGCATGGCGTTATAGGGCAGGAAGGTCGGCCTTTCCCGGCTGTGCGCCTGTTGGTACAGCTTCGGCCAGAATTCTTCGGCAAACCAGCGCCCGAGCAAGACATCCCGGATCAGCCCCTGGGCATTGATTGCGCTGCCGACCACCTCGGTTGCCGTGCGGTCGGCTTCGTACTCGTTTTCGCGCGACAGGACAAAGGTGTAGGCGTTGTAGTAGGGCATGAAATTTCTCAACAGATAGGCCATGCCCCTGTACACCCAGTTATCTTCGGCGCTGTGCTGAACTTCTTCATGGAGCGCGCCGAAAGTGAGGCGTTGCCGGTATATCCAGGCGCCGAGTTTGCCGTGATTGCCGCATATATGCCCATACTCATGCGCGATCGTGGCCAGCATTTCTTTTGGCGAAACGCCCAACATGTAGGGCAAACCGAGAATCAGGTAGTTGGTATGGCGGCCAAAGAGTCCCCAGCGGGGCCGCTGGACGATTGCCGCATTGAATTCCTCGTCGATCAGCACCTGATGAATCGGCGGCCCGTTCAGCCGCTTGCGCACTTTGTCAAGCGCCTCAAACAGCGCCGGCGCTTCTGCCTCGGCGAGCGGATAGCCTGCGGGCGGCGGCAGTCTGATGAAGAACATCCGCAATACAACGAAAAAGACCGGCCCCATCACCAGCCCGAACAGGGCGAGGCGTATCAGGTTGTATATGCGCGCCCCGGTATAGGCATAAGCAACGCCAAAATAAATCAACAGGGCAATCGCCAATAACACGCCAAACAGCACGACATAAGCGGCGGTGCTGATCAGCAGGGTTTTTGCGCGAAAGGCTCCGGGGCTGACCGTGGCATCGACTTCAAGACGCCTTACCAGCAAGTGATATTGATGTCGATCCAAACGATCATCTCCTCAACGCGCGGCCAATCCCCTGACCCTCATCGCACCTTGATCGTCACGCTCTGTCCCGATTTGCCGCCAGCCTTGCGCAGCCGGTTGGCAATGTCGGTGTTGCTGTTTTTGGTCGCCAGATCGAGCGCCGTTTCGCCGGATTCGAGTTGGCGGTTGGGATCGGCCTTGCGGCTCAGGAGCAGGTCGACGACGGCTTCGTGGCCGTTGCGGGCGGCGGCGATCAAGGGCGTCATGCCGTTTTCGCTGGGCGCGTTGATGTCGGCCCCGGCTTTGAGGAGCAGGCGAACGATGTCGTCATGACCGGCAAAGGCGGCGTAAGCGAGCGGCGTCCAGCCGGGGTTGTTGACCGGCGCGCCAGCGGCCAGGAGTTTTTCGACGACTTTTTGCCGCCCCATGAAGGCGGCCAGGCGCAGGGCCGTGTCGCCAGCGGCGTTGCGGGCGGTGAGTTTGGCTTTTTGGCCGATCAGGTAATCGACCAGCGCCTCGTGGCCGTCGCGGGCGGCGAGCATGAGAAGGGTGTTGCCGTCGATGTCGGTGGTATCGACCGAAGCGCCTTTTTGCACCAGGGCCGAGATGGCGGCGGCGTCGCCATTTTTGGCGGCGGCGATGAGATCGTCATAGGTGGCGGCAGAAAGCGGCAGGGAGAGGCTGGCGGCAAGCGCGATGAGGAGCAGGCGTTTTTTCATGGTCGTGGGATATGGCGGAAAAGGGTGAAAAAATTATCGCTCGTCGCCCGCGCTACCTCGGCTACCTCCAACCCGCGCAGGCGGGCGATTTCTTCGGCGACGTAGCGGACGTAGGCGGGCTGATTGGGTTTGCCGCGAAACGGCGCGGGCGCGAGATAAGGCGCATCGGTTTCGATCAACAGGCGATCGAGCGGGCAGCGGGTGGCGACCTCCTTGACGATGGCGGCGTTCTTGAAGGTGACGATGCCGGAAAAGGAGATATAAAAACCAAGATCAAGCGCCGCCTTGGCCACGGCCCAATCTTCGGTAAAACAGTGCATGACGCCGCCAGCGGCATCCGCCCCCTCCTCCCGCAACAGAGCGAGGGTGTCGGCGGCGGACTCCCGCGTATGCACCACCAGCGGCTTGCCGCAGCGGCAGGCGGCGGCGATGTGCTGACGAAAGCGCCGCCGCTGCCATTCGGGTTTGTCCTTGTGCCAGTGGTAATCCAGCCCCGTTTCGCCAATGGCGACGACGCGCGGGTGATCGGCCAGGGCGACGAGGCGCTCGACATCCGGCTCCTCGGCGTCTTCATATTCAGGGTGCACGCCGACGGTGGCGTAGAGGCGCGGATCGGATTCGGCCAGCGCCCGCACCCGGGCGAAATCTTCCAGATTGACGCCGATGCACAGCGCCAGACCGACGCCGTTGTCCGTCATGGCGGCCAGCACTTCCGGCAGGCGCTCGGCGAGGCCGGGGAAATCGAGGTGACAATGCGAATCGACCAGCATGGCGACCCCTAGCGACCAGCGTCCGTCAAAACCGGGCCGCTCAGAGCGTATGGGTCGGGCGCGACGACTGCATGACGCCGCCGAGCAGCCCTTCGATTTTGTGATGCGCGTCCTGGCCGCTTTCGTCGCTATTGAACTGCACGCCGATGCCTTGGGCACGGCCATTCTGCGCGCCAGCCGGGGTAATCCAGACGACCTTGCCGGCAATCGGCAGTTTGGCCGGATCATCCATCAGCGAGAGGAGCATGAACACTTCGTCGCCAATCTGGTAGCTGCGGGTGGTCGGAATGAAAATGCCGCCGTTTTTGAGGTGCGGCATGAAGGCGGCATACAGCGCCGACTTGGAGCTAATGTTGAGTGAGAGGACGCTCGGACGGAGCGGCGGGGGTTTGACTTGGCTCATCGGCGGGGATCAGGAGGCAAACAAAGCGCGGTAGTCAAGAAAAAGCCCTTCGAGAAAGAGGCGGGGGTTGAGCGGCTGTTCGGCTTCCCGGCGGCGCGCCACGCTCGTCCGGTACGCCCGCGACAAGCGCGCCGGGGGAATCATAGCAGCGAGATTGGCGATTGTCGCCGCCTGCGGCAAAAAATAGCGCACCGAGAGGCCATTGCCCGCCAGTTGCAAATCGACCAGCCACTTTTGCAGACCATCGACCACGGCTTTCAGGGGCAGCCGCCCTTTGCTGTCCTTGACGGCTTTTTCCAGCTCCCCGGCGAGCGCCAGCGGCTCCACGGCGGACCCGGCGGCCAGACGCCGGATCAGGGTTTCCAGCCAATCGCCCTGGCCCGCCTGCGACCATTCCAGGGCCAGGCCCGGCGCGCCGCCCGCCAGCGCCAGCCAGCGTCTGGCCTCGGTCACGCCCGCCGCCGCCAGCGCCGCCTCGGCGCGGGCGGGCGCAGGCAGCGGCACCGGCATCACCTGGCAGCGGCTGCGGATGGTTGGTAACAAGCGCATCGGGTCACTTGAAACCAATAAAAACAATGTACTTGGCGGTGGTTCTTCAAGTGTTTTAAGAAGTGCGTTGGCGGTCGCCCGATTCATCGCTTCAGCGGGATTGACGAGGACGATGGAGAACCCGCCGCGATGCGCGCCGACGTTGAGAAAGTCATCCAAAGCGCGCACCTGGTCGATGGTGATCTGCTGGCTGGCTTTCTTTTTGCCCTCCTCCGTCTCGCCGTCGTCAGTCAGCGCCTCCGGCTGCAAGAGGCGAAAATCCGGGTGATTGCCCTGGGCTTGCCAGTTGCAGGCGAGACAATGACCGCACGCCTGCCCATCGCTCCGCGGCTGTTCGCACAAAAGACCGGCGGCAAACTGGCGGGCCAGCTCAAACTTGCCAAGGCCGCGCTGGCCAAGCAGCAACAAGGCATGCGGCATTTGCCCCCGACGCGCTTGAAGGCTCTGCCAAACAGGTTGGTGAAGATCAATGATGTTCATAAATCAATAAGGGTTGGCTATTTGCCTCCTCCGTTCGCCCTGAGCCTGTCGAAGGGCGGTGCGGAGAACGGGCTTCGACAGGCTCAGCCCGAACGGTTGTTTAGAATAATTTGCTCAAGTTGTTTGTGAATGTGATCGAGGCTGTTGTTGGCGTCAATCACGCGGATGCGCTCCGGGTGGGCGTGGGCGCGTTCGAGGTAAGCCTGGCGGACGCGCTGGTAAAAATCGGCTCTTTCCTGCTCGAAGCGGTCGAGCGGGCGGTTGGCGACGGCGATGCGCTCGCGCGCCACTTCGAGCGGCAGGTCAAAGAGTAACGTCAGGTCCGGTTGGCGGCGGCCAAAGACCCATTGTTCGAGTTGTTGCAGCTTGCTTTTTTCGAGGCCGCGTCCGCCGCCCTGATAAGCGTAGGTGGCGTCGCTGAAACGGTCGCAGATGACCCATTCGCCGCGGCTCAGGGCCGGTTCGATGCGCTCGGCCCAATGCTCGCTGCGGGCGGCGAACATCAGCAGGGTTTCGGCTTCGACGCGCATCGGCTCGTTGAGCAGCAGGTCGCGCAGGCGTTCGCCGAGCGGCGTGCCGCCCGGTTCGCGCGTCACCTGCACGGTTTTGCCGCGCTCGCGCAAAACCCCGGCCAGCCAGTCGACGTGGGTGCTTTTGCCAGCCCCGTCGATGCCTTCAAAGGTGATGAATTTACCGCTCACTTGCCGCTCCTCTGGTAACGATTGACCGCCCGATTGTGTTCGTCGAGGGTACTGGAAAAATGGCTGCTGCCGTCGCCTCGGGCGACGAAATAGAGCGCCTGCGACGGCGCCGGGTGCAGCGCCGCCTCGATCGAAGCCAGCCCCGGCATGGCGATCGGCGTTGGCGGCAGGCCGCGCCGGGTGTAGGTGTTGTAGGGCGTGTCGGCCAGCAGGTCGCGCTTTCTCAGATTGCCGTCAAACGTCTCGCCCAGGCCGTAAATCACGGTCGGGTCAGTTTGCAGCGGCATCCCCAGGCGCAGGCGATTGACGAAAACGGCGGCGATCTGTTCGCGGTCGGCCTCGCGCCCGGTTTCTTTTTCGATGATGGAAGCCATGATCAAGGCTTCGTAAGGCGAGCGGTAGGGCAAACCCTCGTCCCGCCCGGCCCAGGCCGCTACCAGCCGCCGCTCCATCGCCCGCGCGGCGCGGGCGATCAGGTCGAGGTCGCTGGAATGCTTGTCGAACAGGTAGGTATCGGGAAACAGCCAGCCTTCCAGACTGGCGTATGAGAGGCCGAGACGGCGGGCGATTTCCTCCTCGGAGAGACTGCGGCTGTCGCCATTCAAATCGGGATTGACCGCGAGACGCGCCCGCCACTGGCGCACGGTCCAGCCTTCGACGAGGGTGATGTCGCCCTGCGTGACCTTGCCGCGCACCAGTTTATCGAGCAGTTGGCGCGGCGTGACGCCGTCGTCCACCGAATAACTGCCCGCCTTGATGCCGGTTTCAGCGCCGGAAAGCCGCGCCAGCAGCAACATCAGCGACGGCTCGACGGCAATGCCCGCGGCGCGCATCTCGGTCAGCGCCGCGCGCAGGCTGCTGCCGTTGGCAACGTGGAAATCGACCGGGGCGTTCTGCAAGGCCAGCGGCTGCCCGGCCCACCACCACAGTCCGCCAAGGGCGGCGGCCAGTGTCAGAAAAACCAAAAACAGGAGTTTGATGAGGAAGCGCAAGGGAACTCGGCAGCAGAGGAGCAATCTATTCGGGCGCTATAATAGCGCAAGCTCTTGAGGACCCTTGATGAACCCCGACTGGCGCAACTTCCTTCAATCCACGGGCGCCGTATTTGACGGCGAGGCGTCCGTCATCAGCGATTTCGGCGACGCCGCCGGAGAAATCGGGGCCGCCGCGCAGACGGTGGTCACGCCGCTGACGCATCTGGCCCTGATTAAAGCCACGGGCGAGGATGCCCGGACTTTTCTCCACAACCAGTTGACCAGCGATGTCAATCGCCTGCCGGACAATCAGGCGCAACACGCCGCCTGGTGCACCGCCAAGGGGCGGATGCAGGCCAGTTTTCTGCTGTGGCGCGAAGATGGCGGCTACCGTTTGGTTTTGTCCGCCGACCTGGTGGAAGCAACCCTGAAGCGCCTGCCGATGTTCATCCTGCGTTCCAAAGTCAAGCTGGCGGCGGAAAACGATCAGGCGCTGTTCGGCCTCGCTGGCCCCCAGGCGGGTGCGGCGCTGGCCGCCGCCGGGCTGCCGGCGCTGGCCGCCGCCGCGCCGCTGGCCGTTGCCGCCGCCAACGGCTGCGCGGTGATTCAACTCGCTGGCGAGCGTTTCATGGTCGCCGCGCCGACAGCCGCCGCCCCGGCCCTGTGGTCGGCGCTGACAGCGACGGCGCGGCCCGTCGGCGCGCCGGTCTGGCGCTGGCTCGACATAAAGGCCGCCTGGCCGCTGGTGACGCTGGCGACCAGGGAAGCCTTTGTGCCGCAAATGGCCGATTTCGAAAAAATCGGCGGCCTCAGTTTCAACAAGGGCTGCTATCCGGGCCAGGAAATCGTCGCCCGCACCCAATATCTCGGCAAAGTCAAACGCCACCTTTACCGCCTCCGCAGCGCGGCAGCCCTGGCCGCCGGTGACGCACTGTTCTCGCCCGCCAACCCCGACCAGTCCTGCGGTCAGGTGATGACCGCCGCGCCCGCGCCGGATGGCGGCTTTGCCGCGCTGGCCGTGGTTCAGTCCAATTTTGCCGACAATCTCCATCTCGGCTCGCGCACGGGCGCGCCGGTCGAGGCCGTGGCCGTCAATCCGGCCTGATGCGCCAGCGCAAAAACGGGCATTATCGCCATTTCCATATCCGACCAGTACGGCAGATCCCATGAGCGACGAATCTTCGTTTGACGCCAAGGCAACCCAGCGCATTGCCGAGCTTGAGACAGAGGTCGCCGGTCTGCGGCGGCGACTAGCCGAAGCCGCTGCCGGGCAACAGGACATCGCAACCGACTACTCCTTGCTCAAAAAAATCTTCGACGAAAATCCCAACATCATCTTCGTCAAGGATCACGAGGCCAAATATGTGCTGGTCAATGCGGCCATGGCGCGCTTTTACCAGACGACGCCAGAGGCGATGATCGGCAAGGATGACAATGATTTCGGCGCCCCCCCGGAACAAGTCGCCTTTTTTCGGCAAAACGCCCTTGATGTCATGGCCCGCGGGGAGCCGGAAATCGTTTTTGAAGACGCAACGAATCCCCATACCGGTGAAGTCCGCCATTTCAAGTCGATCAAGCAGCCTTTTACCGCGCCTGACGGCTCACCGCACATTCTCGTCCTCCCTTCCGACATCACCGATCTGCGCCGCGCCCAGGAGCAGATCACCGAAAATGAACAGCGCCTGCGCTTCGTCCTGGCCGCGACCGGCGAAGGCATCTGGGACTGGGAAGTGCAAACCGGCAAATTGCTGCACAACCCGCGCTGGTATGAACTGCTCGGCTTCCAACCGGAGGAGATGACGGGCACCGTCGATGATTTTCTCGATTGCCTCCTGGCTGAGGAAAAAGACCAGATCAAGCAGGAACTCGACCGTTGCCTGCGGGGAGAAAAGCCCTATTGCTGCGAACACCGGATCCGTTGCAAGAACGGAAAAATCCTCTGGGTGCTGGATCGCGGCATTGTCGTCCTGCGTGACGAGGCAGGCCGCCCTTTGCGCATGGTCGGCAGTCTTGCCGACATCACGGCGCACAAATCGGCTGAACAGGAACTGGTCGCCGCTCGCCAGCAGGCGGAAGCGGCCAACGAGGCAAAATCGGCCTTTCTCGCCAACATGGGCCACGAACTGCGGACGCCGCTGAACGCCATCATCGGCTTCAATTACCTGTTGATCGGCAGTTCGTTGGCGCCAAACCAGCGCGACATGGTGAAAAAAATCGCCAGCGCCTCGGAGCATTTGCTGCAAGTCATCAACAACATTCTCGAACTGTCCAAAATCGAGTCCGGCAAACTGCTCATCGAAGCCCACGAATTCGCCCCGCCCGAAATGCTCCAGGCTGCCGCCACCGTGATCGGCGAACAAGCCGAAGCCAAGGGCCTGCGGCTCAGCGTCGATAGCAGCAATCTGCCCGCCCAGGTGGTCGGCGATGCCCGGCGGCTGCGCCAGGTGTTGATGAACTTCGCCAGCAATGCCCTCAAATTCACTCATGACGGCGACATCCACCTTACCGGCGAACTGCTGGCCGAGGACGCCAGCGCCTTCACCTGCCGCTTCGCCGTTCGTGATACCGGCATTGGCATCCGCGCCGAAGACATTGCCCGACTGTTCCGGCCCTTTGAGCAGCTCGACGCCTCGACCACCCGCCGCTACGGCGGCACCGGCCTGGGTCTGGCGATCTCGGCGCATCTGGCGCGGCTGATGGGCGGCGAGGTCGGCGTCGATAGCGAGCCTGGCGCGGGCAGCACTTTCTGGATCAGGGTTCGGCTTGGCAAATCCATCGCCGAAAAAATCCTGCCGCCGCTCCCCAGCCAGCCCGGCATCTACTTCCTGCCAGACGAAGCGCCGCTGGCCGAAGACGAACCAGCAGCCGGGCAGCCCGGAGCCGCCATCAACGTCCAGCCGCTCGACACCGCCGCCCTGCGTCAACTCGGCGAATTGCTGCGCGGCGGCGACATTGCCGCCAAAGCCCGGTTCGAGCCGCTGGCGGAGAGCCTGCGCTTTGCCTTTCCCGAATATTTCCCGGCCTTGCAAACGGCGATCCAGCAATTCGACTACGAGACGGCGCAACTGATCGTCGACGAAATCAGCGCCCGGCTGGCCTGACGCCGCCGACAGCGGCCCGGTATAATCAGCGCCTTTTGCAACGCCGCACAGGAATTTTCATGGACGCCGAACACCTCAACCGCATCGCCAACCAACTCGACGACCTGGCGCAACGCGCCGCCGACCTGCGGAGGTATCTTTGACTACGACCACAAACGCGAACGCCTGACCCTCCTCAATCAGGAACTCGAAGACCCGAAAATCTGGGACGACCCGAAACGCGCGCAAGAACTGGGGCGCGAGAAAAAAACCCTGGAAGACATCGTGCTCGTCCTTGAAGCCGTCGATCACGGCATCCGGGATGGCCGCGAACTGTTCGTCATGGGCCGCGATGACGGCGACGACGACACGCTCCTGGCCGTCGAAGCCGACAACGCCGAACTCGAAAAGAAAGTAGCGGCAGTTGAATTTCGCCGCATGTTCAGCAACCCCTCCGACCCCCTGCCCTGCTTTCTCGAAATCCAGGCCGGCGCGGGCGGCACCGAAGCGCAGGACTGGGCCGCCATGCTGCTCCGCATGTATCTCAAATTCGGCGAGAAAAAAGGCTTTCAGGTCAGCGTCATGGAAGAATCGGAAGGCGATGTCGCCGGCATCAAAAGCGCCACCATCAAATTCAGCGGCGACTACGCCTACGGCGCGCTGCGCACCGAAACCGGCATCCACCGGCTGGTGCGCAAATCGCCCTTTGACTCCAACGCCCGCCGCCACACCAGCTTCACCGCCGTTTTCGTCTACCCGGAAATCGACGACTCGATCGAAATCGCCATCAACCCGGCGGATGTACGCACCGACACCTACCGCGCCTCCGGCGCTGGCGGCCAGCACATCAACAAAACCGACTCGGCGGTGCGCCTCACCCACCTCCCCACCGGCATCGTCGTCCAATGCCAGAACGACCGCTCACAACACCGCAACCGCGACGAAGCCTGGCAAATGCTGCGCGCCCGCCTCTACGAGCACGAATTGCGCAAACAACAGGCGGAACAGCAAAAACTCGAAGACGCCAAATCCGACATCGGCTGGGGCCACCAGATCCGCTCCTACGTCCTCGACCAAAGCCGGATCAAGGACTTGCGCACCAACCACGAAACCGGCAACACACAAGCCATACTCGACGGCGACCTCGACGACTTCATCGAGGCCAGCCTCAAACAGGGCGTGTAGCGCAGTTTTGATTCGAGTGCATACACACCAAAACACCGTTCGCCCTGAGCTTGTCGAAGGGCGGTGCGGAGAGAGTATCTGGAAGGCTTGAACCGGGCTTCGCCTGTCCTGAGCAAAGTCGAAGGAACAAGCGCAAAGCAAACGAACGAGGCAAGTCATGTCAACAAATAAAGCAAAAGCCTGCTGACCATGCCGCGCCGCTTCACCAAATCCGCCGCGGCAAGCGATTTGTCGCGCCTGCTCGCCGAGCAGGCGGGCCTGGCCGCGCTGCGGGCCAGCGGCGCCATTCGCGTCCCCGAAGTCTACGCCTGCGGGCTGGTCGACGGGCGGGCGGCGCTGGCAAGCGAATTTCTCGACCTGCGCGGCCTCGACCGCGCCAGCGGCAGCCGCCTGGGCGAGCAACTGGCCGCCCTGCACCGCCATCTTGGCCCCGCCTTCGGCTTCGCTCAGGACAACTGGATCGGCGGCTCGCCGCAACAGAACGGCTGGCATGACGAATGGCCGCATTTCTTCGCCCAGCGCCGCCTGCGCCCGCAATTCCAGTGGGCGGCAGCGCGGGGTATGGCGCAAAAGCTGGCCGCTGAGGGCGAAACGCTGATCGAGCGGCTGGCCGGATTATTTACCGACTACCGCCCGCCGCCATCGCTGCTGCATGGCGACCTGTGGAACGGCAACACCGCCGCCCTGCCCGACGGCGCGCCGGTCATTTTCGACCCCGCCGTCTATTACGGCGACCGCGAAACCGACCTCGCCATGATGGAACTGTTCGGCGGCTTCCCCGACGCCTGCTTCGCCGCCTACCGCGCCGCCTGGCCGCTGGCCCCCGGTTACCAAACGCGCCGGACGCTCTACCAGCTTTACCACGTCCTCAACCACTACAACCTGTTCGGCGGCGGCTATCTCGGCCAGGCGCGACGCATGACGGAAAAACTGCTGGCGGAATTGCGGGGGTAGGGGCGGCGGGCGGGAGCGGGGAATAAAAGCGGTTCTGACCTGATGGTGCGGAAAGTTAAATCGAAGCTGACCCTAATATGCGGTTGATTGGATCACGCTATATTCTTCTAATGTTTAACCGATTTTTATGGCGCTCGCCTCTTAGCCTAACACCCAAGCTAACTGGCGACAAAACCGTTCGGGTTGAGCATAATGCTAGGCACGGCTTTGATTCTGTACTCCTTCATCGAGGCTAATTACATTGAATTCCTTTGGTTGGAATTACTTCGAAGCGTTCAGTGGTCAAATTAGCGCGCCACGCCGAGTGTACTGAGCCATCCGCCATCTTGACGACAGCGATGATTGTTTTGTCCTCATGATCATTAATTTTGCAAGGTGAATCAATATAAAAATACCCCTTTGGCACTTTGGGGGCTGGCATATGGTCTGTGATGATTGCGCTTGGATTTTTTGAATCAGTAGATTGAACAGGCTTGAAAAGGACTAATGTATATTTACCATTAATCTGGATTGACCCAAGATAGTAATCACAATTTTTGTCATTACCATCATTGCTGCGATTACTAATACATTTGGCGCTGGTGTCCTTCCAGTCTTCCGGGTATGGAGGAAATATTTTTCCCCTGAGATCATCAGCAACAGAGTTGCCTGCAAATGCGACAAGGCATGCGGTGAATATAGTATGGTGTTTCATACAGACTCCTAACGATAATCTATCGGACTCCTAGTACCTGTCGTAGGCATGTCCTGGGTTGAATACAATGCTAGACGCATGAATCATTTGGGGTCACAGTGCTCGGCGCAAAAAAAAGCCCAATGGTTTGATTTCCATATGGCTCATCGGTTAGTACGGCTACAAAACCTTGCTGCGTTATGGAACCTAAAAGAATATTCCATTTTTGACGAATATTTTGTTGCTCACCGCTCCTCGCTTTAAATGTAATTTGCTGATCCTCGCGTTGATATATAATTTCCATTGCATCCCAGAATACCCAACTATTCTTATCCAAGCGTTCGATACATCCTGACCATACGCCGTTCGTTTGAGCCACCCTGTAGCGGTAAGGCCAATTTTCATCGCTGCCTGCCATGCCAACGTAGCTGCGCGAAGGAACGGATGGTGAAGGATTACAGCCAATCAGGAGCAAGCCGCCGACAAGCATTGATAACAACCGTAGCATATTTATTCAGCCTAACGCCTTGAGTTAACCAGCAGCGAAGCCACCTGGGTTAAAGCTCTTTATAGCAATATTAGGCGCTTTGTTAATAGAGAGCACAACATTTACCTCACGGTTTGTCTTTTACGTTCATTCCAACCATTTCATTTAGCCCAGAGATTTTTCCAAAAGCAAGACCTGCCAGTGTCATGAGCGAACCAATGATGGCGTTGTAAAAAATAACGCAAGCAGCCCCACCCAATAGAAAAACCAGAATGACACATAGGCGCCAAAGATAGCCTTGCGGCAGTGGTTTTACCTTGGATGCGGTAGCTTCAGACGAATTGTCGTTTTGATCGACGGATGACATACTTTCCCCTGTATAGAGCTTGATACGGGTGATGTGGATAGCCTAACGCCAAAGTTTACCGATGCCAAAGGATGCGTCCGGGTTGAACAATGCTAGGCACTTGAATGGAGATTGTTAATAAAATAAAAATACTGCGACGATGACAAGAATTAATATGAATACAATGAAATGTATTATATAAGGGGCTATATATTTTTTGAAGTTTTTTTCTATTTTGATCTGGCTTCTGACTAAATCAACTATAGATTCATTTACTCCTAATTTTTTCAAGACGGATGCGTTGAGACTTGCAAATTTGAAAATTGGACCGAAGTCATCGGGCGAAAGCCCAAGGGAAGACAAATGAGATGCTATTTCATCTTCGGATTTTCCATTGGCAAGCAAGTTATATATCTCCTCTGTAACAGTCAATATATCTTGTTGCATCTGATCTGGATCTGGATCATGTGAATCATCGGATATACGGGAAATCGCATTCTTCAGCTCTGTTGTGGTAGATTTTTCTACCTTTTCGGTGTGCGCAGCTTGACCATCTAGCATTTTATCTCCTACGATCAATTGGAAGTCATGTATCGATCCAGCCTAATGCCCCAGCTTAACCGGCGACGAAGCCGTCCGGGTTGAAGCGCATATTAGGCCATTGCATATAACTCCTTACTTTGCTTCCTTGATTTTTTCAGTCATCATCACAAGTTCTTGAGCATTTATTTCATGGAGCTTTTGCATAGTTTCCATTAGGCTGGCCGTATTTTTGCAAAGGGCCTCCCGATTGGGAGAGGAATTCCGCAGTGCATCTTGAGCCTTTACCTCGGTTCTATATGTATTTTCCTGTTCTTGGAGCTTGGCAAATTGCGGCATATTTTTAATATCTAAAAATACTTTCCTTATGTGTTCTTCAGTCCATTTATCCGCATCCACGCGAATTTTGATTTCTTCACGCATTTCAGTTTTTAGTTTTTTCTCCTTTTCCCAGATGGTATAGAAGGTCTCCTCAAACTGGGAGATGACGACAGCGATGCTATCAGGCGTCGCACAATCCACGGCAGTGCCTGCATGACCGATACCGCCAACGAGGGATAGGGAAAGAAAGCTGATATATTTGAATTTTTTCATCTAAGTTTTCGCTTGGCAATGGGAAAAGCCTAATGCCAATTAGACGACATTTCCTGAAAGAAGCCGCGTTGCCTAACTCATGACCACTGTCAATCCTACCTGCAACAACCATTGTATTTTCGTTCAGGCAAACCTGAAGTCTGAGCCTTGTCAGCCGATCTCCCGCTGGCCCAGTTCCCGCAGTAATTCATTGACGGCTTTTTTGCCCATCGAGCGGGGGAGCTTGGCCATAAAGCCGCCGCCGCTCAGGGGCATGTCGCCCTGGACGATGAATCCGTTGATCCGGGTATAAGCCTTGAGGCAAACCTGATCGCCCTGCTGGCTGGCATCCAGGATCATGGGCGAGGTCAAGAAGTTTTTGCCCTTCTGGTAACGACGCGCGCCGCCTTCGTCTTTTTTCAGGACATAAGCGTGGCGCTGCGCCCAATGATCCACTTTCGTCCAGATACTCTCCTGGCTGGTGAACTCGATGATGTCGTAGTGCTTGTCGCTGTTTTTGGCGATGACGGCCATGACGTTGACGAAGATCAAGCCGATCAGCCCGCCGAGAATACCGCCAATCAATATGGATGACATGGTGCAAACCTCCGTTGCAATGGGAGCGGAAAGATAGCATGGTTTTCCGCTGTCCCCCTTTGCCAACTCAAAAGGCGGCGCGGGCTATTTTTTCTGCCCATCATGCCCGCCGCCAAATTGCCGGAAAAAAATCAAACCTGATACCCGGCATGGCTGAACGGCATTTTGCGCAGGCGTTCGCCGGTGGCGGCGAAGATGGCGTTGGCGACTGCCGGGGCCATCGCGGGCAGGGCCGGTTCGCCCATGCCGACGGGCGGGGCGTCGGATTGGACGAAATAGGCGTCGATGACGGCGGGGGCAAACGGCAGGCGGAGGAGCGGGTAGGCGTTGAAGTTCTGTTCCTGGACGCGGCCATTGTCGATCTGCGCCTGTTGCCCCAGGGCGGTCGAGAAAGCGTCGATGCACGCGCCCTGGGCCTGGGATTCGGCTCCGGCGAGGTCGATGACCTGACCAATGTCGACGGCGACGACGACACGATGAAGGGTGATGCGCTTGTCGGCGTCGACGCTGAGTTCAACCGCCTGGGCGGCGTGACCGGCGTGGGAGTAGCACCAGGCGAGGCCGAGGCCGCGGCCTTTGGGCAGGGTTTTGCCCCAACCGGCTTTTTCGGCGCAGAGTCTGATGACGCCCGCGGCGCGGGCCGGGCTGAAATTGACTGCCGGGTCTTTGACGGCCAGTTCCGGCACGTCGCGGCTGACGGCGTCGATGAGAAATTCGACGTGATCGCGCCCCGCCGCGACGGCCAGTTCGTGCATGAAGCCTTGCTGGGCGAAGACCTGGGCGCAGCAGCCCGGCGCCCGCCACGGGCCGCTTGGCGTGCGCAAATCCATCATCGTCAGCGCCCGGCGCAAGTTGGGCGCTTTGCAGTAGAGCGCCAGAAAGCGCGAATAATCGGCGCCGGACGAGGGCGTTTTGCCGTTGGCGGTGAAGGTGATGAAATGTTCCTGCCAGGCGTCGAGGCGGCCCTGTTTGTCGACGGCGCCCTTGAGTTGGTGCCAACCGGCGGGGCGCAGAAAATCGTGGGCGAAATCGTCCTCGCGCGACCATTGCAGCTTGACCGGGCCTTTGACGCGGCGGGCGATGGCCGCCGCTTCGCACATGTAGTCGTTGATGAGCCGCCGCCCGAAGCCGCCGCCGACGCGGGTCTGGTGGACGATGACCTGGTCCTCCGGCAGCCCCAGCAGGGCGGCGACCGATGTCTGGCCCCGGTTCGGCTGCTGGGTCGGCGCCCACATTTCGAGCGTACCGTCGCGCCACCAGGCCGTGGCGTTCTGCGGCTCCATCGTGGCGTGCGCGGCAAAGGGGTATTCGTAAAAGGCTTCGACGATTTTGCCTGCCTGCTTGCCCGCCTGGGCAAAGGCTTGGTCGACGTTGCCGATATTGACATCGGCCTGGGCTGGAAAGCTCCTGGCGTGTTCACGGGCGCGCGCCGCGAAGCGGACGGTGGAATCCGCCGACGCTTCGCTTTCGTCCCATTCGACGGTCAGGTGTTTTCTCGCCTGAAAGGCGGCCCAGGTGTTGCGGGCGATGATGGCGACGCCGGACATGAGTTCGCTCGGTTTGCCGTTGCCGGCGATGACGAAGGCGTCGACCACGCCGGGCTGCGCCCGGACGGTTTCGAGATTGGCCGACTTGACCATGCCGCCCGCCGCCGGGCATTTGACATAGGTGGCATAGAGCATGCCGGGCAGCCGCACGTCGATGCCGAACAGGGGCTGGCCGGTGACGAGCGCCGGATCGTCCACGCCGCGATGGCTTTTGCCGAGCAGACGGTACTGGCCGCGCTTTTTGAGCTTGAGCGCAGCCATGTCAGGCAAGGGCATTTTCGCCGCCGCCGTCGCCATCTCGCCATAAGTGGCGGCGCGCTGGCTGGCGGCGTGCGTGAGCAGCGAATCCTGGGCCGTGATTTGGCCGGGATCGACTTGCCATGCCTTGGCGGCGGCGGCAATCAGCATTGCCCTCGCCGCCGCGCCCGCCTGCCGCAGTTGATCCCAGGCGCGGGGAATGGTGGTCGAGCCGCCCGCCCCCTGGTAGCCGTAGGTTTTGCCGTCAATCGGCGCTTGTTCGACCACGGTGCGCTGCCAGTCGGCATCCATTTCTTCGGCGATGATGAGGCCGAGGGCGGTTTTGATGCCCTGGCCGATTTCCGGCGCTTTGGAAAAAACGGTGACGGTATTGTCCGGCGCGACCTGGACGAAGGCGTTGAAAACCGGCGCTTTGGCGCTGCCCTGCCCTCTGCCGCCCGGCCCTTTGGCGCGCGGCCCGGCGCTGACCGGCAGACAGCAGCCGATCATCAGACCCGCGCCCGCCAGTTTGAGAAAACCGCGGCGATTCAGGGGCAGCCCTGTCGGCTGCTGGCGCACCGCTTCGATCAGGGCGCGGATGTCGTCGTCGGATTGGGCGAATTTTGTCATGCTTGCGCTGGCCATGATGAACCTTTCGTTCAAGCTGATTGGATGGCGTTTTTGATGGCTTCGCGCAGACGCATGTGCGTGCCGCAGCGGCAAAGATTGTCGGCCATCGCCGCGTCGATCTCGGCCTCGCCCGGCTGCGGCGTTCTGGCCAGCAGGACGGCCGCCGACATGATCTGACCCGCCTGACAATAGCCGCACTGCGCCACCTTGGTTTCGACCCAGACTTTTTGCAGCCTGGCGCCGAGCGGCGTCTGGCCGATGCCTTCAATGGTGGTGATGGCCCGCTTGCCGACCGAACCGACCGTCACCCGGCAGGCATGCGCCGCCTGGCCGTCGAGATGCACGGTGCAAGCGCCGCAGGCGCCGACGCCGCAACCGTATTTGCTGCCGGTCAGGCCGATGATGTCGCGCAAAACCCAGAGCAGCGGCATGTCGGCAGGCGCGTCCACCGTATGGGATTGACCGTTGATGCGAAGTGTCATCATGGCTTGGCTACCTCCAAAAGCTCAGGAAAACAGGGGAGCGGGCGCGGTTCAGCCTATTTGCGGATCGGCTGGTTGCGCCCGGAAAATTGATCGCTCAGGCGCATTATGCCATCGGCAAAACTGCCCGCCGGGTGGCTCTGACAATAACGGTTGATGAAATTTTCGATGGTGCCGCTCGAAATGGCCGACACCTGCTGCCTGGGCAGGGCGTAATTGTGACCGCTGAGAAAGCCGCGCAGCCAGGCGACGTGGGCGGCGTGCTGATCGGGATCGCCCTTGCCCGCGCTCCAGGCGGCGCAAGAGACGTCATCAAAACCGAGGATATTCTGCGCCGCCGCTGGCAGCGCGGCAAATGACAAACTGCTGGCCGCCACGGCCAGCCAACGGACAAATTTTGCTGCGGCCATCGGCATCCCCTTCTACTGAAGCCGACAGTATAGGCCCGGCCCTGTCGTTTTTCATACGCCGGGAAGGCGCGCCAAAAGCCATCGACAAAACCGCTGTTCACGTATTCTTGATAGAATTTCAAATATCAGACGCTGCCGCAATCCAGACATCACGATAAAAAATCAACCCATCATAAAGACTAAAAATATGTTTACCTTGGTCACTGTCAAAGCCAAATTGACGCTGGGTTTCGCCACCCTGATTATTCTCACCGCCGCCGTCGGCGCTCTGGGCATGTTCAGTACGAATAAGCTGAGCTGGCTGCTGGCCGACGCCTTCGAGACAAAAACCAACCCGATTATTGATTATGGCGTCATGCGCGCCAATGTCATTCGCATTCACGCCGCCTTGTGGGAATGCACCGCCAATGGCAGCCCGGAACACGCCGCCGCCGTCACCGAGCCGATCTTGCAGGAAGCCTGGGCAGAAACCGAAGCGGCGTGGCGCCATTACTTTCCCGCCTTGGTCAGCACGCCGCTGGAAAGACAATATGCCGAAAAACTGCGCGAGGACATGAATTTATACCGACAGGCCAGCGATGAATTATTGGCCTTGCTCAAAGCCCGTGAAGCCGATTTGCCCAAAAGGCCGGAAAAACCCCAACCCGCGAAATTGAAGCCTGCCGAAAACAAGAGCTTGTCTCGCCATAATGACAGCATTCGCGGCGCGCTTCTGGCCGAAAAACTGGCCGGACTCAACGCCCTTTTCAATGAATCGGATGCCGATTTCACCAATGCCATTGACGAAAATATCCGGCAGGAAAGAGAAAGCGTCGACATCAGCAGCCAGTTGTCGCATCGCATCAAATGGTCTTCCATCAGCGTCATCGCCATCGCCGTCATTCTCGGCGTCTTCGTCGCCCTTTCCCTGTTCCGGCTGATTATGCGCTCGCTGCATCAGGCCATCGAGGTTGCCGACAACGTCGCCAACGGCAAGCTCGGCCAAACCATCCACATCGCCTCGCATGATGAATTCGCCCGCCTGCTTGGCGCGCTGCGGGAGATGGATGGCAAACTGAGCGAAACGGTCAGAGGCATCCTGGCGACGGGGGAGCAGGTCGCCAACGCCGCCGCCCAGATTGCCGCCGGTAACCTCGACCTCTCATCAAGGACGGAAGCGCAAGCCGCCGCCCTCGAAGAAACCGCCTCGACCATGACCCAGATCGCCGACGCCGTGCAGCAGAACGCCGACGGCGCCAGCAAGGCCAATCAACTGACGCAGAACGCGATGACCCTGGTCAATAGCAACAGCCAGGCCATTTCGATCATGGTGCGGACGATGGCCGACATCAAGACGCACTCAGGCAAAATCTCCGACATCGTCGGCCTGATCGAGGAAATCACCTTCCAGACCAACATCCTCGCCCTCAACGCGGCGGTCGAAGCCGCCCGCGCCGGTGAGCAGGGCCGTGGCTTTGCCGTCGTCGCCAGCGAAATCCGCGCCCTTTCCCAACGCTCCTCGAAAGCGGCCAAGGAAATCAAAAGCCTGATCGCCGCCTCGGCGGAAAAAGTCCAGGAAGGCGCGCGGCAAGTCACTCACATCGGCGACACCACGGAAGAATTTGTCGAGGCCATCCGCCAGGTGTCGAACCGGGTCGAGCAAATCTCAATGACCTCCGACGAGCAGAGCCAGAGCATCGTTCAGGTGCACCAGGCCATTGCCGAAATCGACCGCGTGACGCAACAGAACGCCGCCCTCGTCGAAGAAGCGGCAGCCGCCACCGAGTCGATGGAAGAACTCGCCGCCAACATGAAGAACGACCTCGGTTTTTTCAAGATTACCGCCGCCTGAACGTGTTTTTCTCCCTTGGTGGTCCCACGAGGGGACGATCCTGCCAAAACGGTTGATATATCGCGCCCCATATCAAGGCCTTACTCACAATTCGAGCCAAGGCGCAAAGCTGTGGCGCTGACGCCAAGGCGCTGCTGTTGCGCAAGGACACAGGTCGCCCGCGCAGGCTGACAGCGGCAGAGGAGCGTCAGGTATTTATCTGGGTCAATGGCAAAAACCCGCGCCAGTACGGATTTGACTTTGGTCTGTGGACGCGGCAGATCGTGCGTGAGCTGATCGACCAGAAATTCGCCGTGCAGTTGAGCCTGGCCAGCGTCGGCGTATTGTTGTCCCGGCAGGGGCTGACGCCGCAAAAGCCGTTGCAGCGCAGCTTCGGCAGTCAATAGCAAGGGCGGATTCTGGTTTGCGGTGTATAGCGGCGCTTTGAACGCCGAACTGTTTATCACACTGCTTGAACAGATGATGAAAGGGCGACGCCGTGCGCTCTATCTGGTGCTCGATGGCTTGCCTGCGCACAAGACCAAAGCGGTACGCGAATACGTCGAGCAGTTGAAGGGCAAACTGGCCGACCGGGTGCAGGCCCAACTGGCCGACATCGCGGCAAAACCCGATCTGGTTCGCTCGTTCTTCGGACATCCAAATGTCGCCTATATTTCTGACTTGTGAGTAATTGCTCAGGGCGAACGGATGGGAGCCTGTTCGAGAGAAGAATGAGGCGTGCGTCGGGTCACGCTTCCTCCAGTACTACATAAGCCAGTGCATAGTCGGCCTCGTCGCTGATCGAGAGATGAGCGGTCAACTGCCGCTTGGCGAGGATTGCCGCGAGTTCGCCGTGATATTCAAAAAACGGTTTGCCCGCCGCGTCATGTCCGACGCCAAGCGTCGGCAGCAGTACCGGCGGCCTGACGCCGGTGCCGAAAGCCTTGGCGAAGGCTTCCTTGGCGGCGAAGCGTTTGGCGAGAAAACGGCCTTTATCGGCAGCGCGGGCGAAGTCGGCCAATTCGGAGGGTGCGAGAATTTTTGCCAGCGTCCGCTCGCCGTGCTGCTCCCACATCCGGCGTAGCCGCGCCACGGCGACGATGTCAGCGCCGATGCCGTGGATCATTCCGCCGGGCGTCCGGCGGCGGCGGTCATCAGCGCCTTCATCGCCCGCACCGCTTCGCAGAGGCCGGTGAAGACGGCGCGGCTGACGATGGCGTGGCCGATGTGCAATTCGCGGATGCCGGGCAGCCGCGCCACCGGCTGCACGTTGTAATAATTAAGGGCGTGCCCGGCGTTGAAGCGCATCCCAAGCTGGCGGACGGCCTCGCCCGCGACGCGGATTTTCGCCAGTTCGGCCAGCACGGCGGGCGCTTCGGCGTCGCGGCCCTGATCGTGAAAAACATGGGCATACGGCCCCGTGTGGATTTCGCAGACGCGCGCGCCGATACGCGCCGCCGCTTCGATTTGCGGCAATTCGGCGTCGATGAAAACGCTGGTTGTGATGCCCGCCCCGGCCAGACGGGCGATCACGTCTTTCAGGCGGCTTTCCTGACTGACGATGTCGAGGCCGCCCTCGGTCGTCACCTCATGCCGCCCTTCCGGCACCAGCATCGCCAGGTGCGGCTTCAGCCGACAGGCGATGCCGACCATTTCATCGGTCGCCGCCATTTCGAGATTGAGCTTGATCTGCGCCGTTTCCTTGAGGCGGCGCACGTCGTCATCCTGAATGTGGCGGCGATCCTCGCGCAGATGGACGGTGATGCCGTCAGCGCCGCCGAGATGCGCTTCAACCGCGCCCCAGAGCGGATCGGGTTCCCAGGTGCGCCGCGCCTGGCGCAGCGTGGCGATGTGGTCGATATTGACGCCCAGTTCAATCATAGTTCCTGCAACTCCTTGAAAATTTTGCGGGTTTCCAGTTCCTTGCCAGCCAGATAATAGGCCATCAGGCGGCGCATCAGCGCCTTGGCCTCAATCCGCGTGCGCGGGTCGGAGAAATCTTCGGCGGCGAGATCGAGCAGCGTCTGGCCGCGCGCCCCATGCGCCGCCGCGTCGTCAGCGGTCAGCCGCACCGGCCCGTGCTCCATGCGGTAAGTGTAAAAGGCTTCCGCTGCCACCGGCTGACCGGCGGCGTCGCGGTCGAGCGTGAGGCCATAGCCGAGTTCCTGCAACAGCGCCTTTTCAAAACGGCGGAGATCGGCTTCGCGGGTCTTGCCGGTCGGATCAGCGGCCAGCCGTTGCAGGATGTCGCCATAACGGGCAAACAGCTTTTCGTGGGCGTCCTCGCGCGGCAAGAGGTGCATCAGAAGTTCGTTCAGATAATAACCGCAAAACAGCGCCTCGCCCGCCAGGAGCGGCTGACCGCCCTGCCATTCGGCCTTCATCAGCGTCAACACCTCGCCCTTGCCCGCCCAGCCCACTTCCAGCGGCTGAAACCCCATCAACAAACCGCGAATCGCCGCCCGCGGCCGCCGCGCGCCCCGCGCCAAGAGCGCCATACGGCCAAAATCGCGGGTGAAGACTTCGACAATGAGGCTGGTTTCCCGGAACGGGTAACTGTGTAAAACGTAGGCGGGCTGGCCGTCGACTTTGCTGCGCTGGTTCATTGTTCAAGGTAAGCGGCGAGGTCGGCGTCGCTATACGAATCGTGTTTTCTCGCCACGGGCATGTCTGTCAATCAGCGCCTCAGGTGTAGGTGTCAACGCCGTTGCCATGAGGAGAGGCAACCGTGGGCGTCAGCGTGGACGACACAGCGGGTGTCACATCGGCTGCGGCGCTGGCCGAGGGATCGGCCAGGGGCGCGTTGACATCCGGCATCTTGACCGTTGGCGTGGTTTCGTTTTCCGATTTTTTGGGAGCGCGGCTGGCGTGTAATTTCGCAAGTTCGGCTTCGAGCTGTTGAATCTGGAACATCATCATCTGAGTCAGTTGAGCTTTTTGTTTGGTCGGTATTTTTTGATCTTTTTGAATCGCTTCCAGCTCTTTTTCCAGTTGGGCAATTTGTTTGCGGATAGCCGCCACCCGCGCGCCAGAACCTACACTCACCCCCACATGGCTTGCTACGCTTGATATGCCAGACATGATGTTCTCCATAAATGATGACAACACCTTAATGAACGGCAGATGCGCACAATACTTGGGACAAACCGGGGAATAACCGTCAGCGGCATTTCAGCAACCCGTTATTCATACCCCAGACTCCGCAACAACCGCTCATCATCATTCCAGCCCGATTTCACCTTGACCCAGATTTCGAGATAGACCTTGCCGCCAAAGAGCCGCTCCATATCCTGCCGCGCTTCGCTGGCGATGCGTTTCAAGCTCTCGCCGCCTTTGCCGATGACGATGGCTTTGTGGTTGTCGCGGTCAACGACGATGGCGGCGTTGATGCGGCGGAGTTTGCCGTCGACCTCGAAACGCTCGATTTCCACTGCCGTCGCATAGGGCAGTTCGTCGCCGAGGAGGCGAAAGACCTTTTCGCGGATGTATTCGGCGGCGAGAAAACGCTCGCTTTTGTCGGTGAGGTCATCCTCGGCAAACATCAGGCCGTCGTGGGGCAGGTGTTTGCGCGCCTCGGCCAGCAATTCCTGGGTCTGCCGGCCTTTGGCGGCGCTGACGGGGACCACGGCGGCGTAGTTGAAATCCGCCGCGACCTGGGCGAGAAAGGGCAGCAAGGCCGCGCGCTCCTTGAGCAGGTCGGTTTTATTGACGACCAGAATAACGGGCCGGTCTGGCGGCAAGAGGCGGACGACCGCCTTGTCCTTGGCGTCGTAGCGCCCGGCTTCGACGACCAGGAGAACGACATCGACATCGCTCAAAGTCTCTTTCACGCCGCGGTTCATCGTCCGGTTGAGGGCATTGGCGAAGCGGGTCTGAAAGCCCGGCGTATCGACAAATACGAATTGCGATTCGGTATCGGTCAAAATGCCGGTGATGCGGTGCCGGGTCGTTTGCGCCTTTTTTGAGACGATGCTGATCTTTTCGCCGATCAGGTGGTTGAGGAGGGTCGATTTGCCGACATTCGGGCGGCCAACGATGGCCAGCGTGCCGGAGCGGATGGCGGTCATGGCAGCAGGGTTTGCAGCGCCTGCGCGGCGGCGTCCTGCTCGGCGACGCGGCGGCTGCCGCCCTGGCCGACGGTGCGGAGCGGCGGGTCGTCGAGTTCGCAGGCGACGACGAAGGATTGTTCGTGGGCGGCGCCGCGCGTTTCCAGCAGCACATAACGCGGCAAGGGTTTTTTGCGGCCCTGCAAGCATTCCTGCAAGCCGGTCTTGGGGTCTTTGCGCACTTTGCCGGGTTGCAGGGCGTCGAGCAGCGGGGCGTAAAGCCGGAGAACGGCGGCGGCGGCGGCGTCAAACCCGGCATCGAGGTAGATCGCGCCCAACAGGGCTTCCAGCGCATCGGCGAGAATCGAAGGCCGCTCGGCCCCGCCGCTTTTCAGTTCGCCTTCGCCGAGAGCGAGCGCCGCGCCAAGTGCCAGCCCCTGCGCCAGTTGGCACAAAGTCTCCTGCCGCACCAGATTGGCCCGCAGGCGGGAGAGATCGCCTTCCGGCAGGTCGGGGAAACGGTGGTAAAGCGCCGCCGCGATGACGCAATCGAGAATGCCGTCGCCGAGAAATTCCAGCCGTTCGTTATTGGGCAGGCCGAAGCTGCGGTGCGTCAGCGCCATCCGCAGCAGTTTCGGGTCGGCGAAGGCATGGCCCAGCCGGTCGGCGATCTGCCGCGCGCTCATACTCAACGTCCGGCGGAACCCTTGTATTCGATCAGCAGGTAGACATTGCCGAACAACTCGATTTTCTTGTCGTAGGCAAAATCGATGACGATCTTGCCGCCCTCTTTGGAAACGTCAATGTCTTTCGCCGAAAAATCGTAAACCATGTTGATTTCGATAAAGCGGTCGAAGGTCGCCCGCACCTCGCTGACGGTCGAATCCGGCCCCGACTTGGAAACCGTGCTGGCCGCGCTTTCCTTGATCTTGTAATACTCGATGACGCTTGGCGCAACCTTGATGCCGAGCACGGCGACAAAGAAGATGACAACCCCCCAGAAAAGCAAACCGCTGAGCGCCACGCCACGTTGATGTTTCATCTCTTTTCCTTTACTTGAATGAGCCGATCCGGTGCAAATCGGCATTGATATCGACATCGAACCAATCTTTGAAGGTTAAATTAAAATTGAGCCAGATGAAAAACGCCTTGCCGACGATGTTCTCCTCTGGCACGAAGCCCCAGTAGCGGCTGTCTTTGCTGTCGTCCCGGTTGTCGCCCATCATGAAGTAGTGGCCTGGCGGAACCGTGCAGGTAAAACCGCTTGCATTGTAGGTGCAATTTTCACGGTAGGGGAAATTGCCAACGCTGTCTACGGCGGCCGGGTAGCCGCTGTAGTTGAGCAGACGGTGTTCGGTATCGCCGATTTTCTCGGCATATTGCTCGGCGTAGAACAGTTTGTACGAGTAATCGTCGAGGCGCGTTGTTTCGACCGTCTGGCCGTTGATGGCGAGGCGTTTGCTGTCGTAGGTCACGGTATCGCCCGGCACGCCGATGACCCGCTTGATGTAGTTGTCGGCCGGATTGACCGGATAGCGGAAAACCATCACGTCGCCGCGCTGCGGCTCGCCAATGGCGATGATCTTCTTGTCGATGACCGGCAGGCGGATGCCGTAGATGAATTTGTTGACGAGGATGAAATCGCCATCGAGTAGCGTCGGCGTCATCGACCCGGAAGGAATCTTGAAGGGTTCGACGACAAAGGAACGGAGCACGAAAACGATCAGGATCACCCAGAAGAAATCGGCGCCCCACTCCACCCATAAGGGTTCCTTGGCGTCCGCTGGGCGCAGCTTTTTCAGCCGCAAATTGAGCGCATAGAGCACGCCGGTCACCACCAGCAGAATGAAAAGAATCAGGGCAAAGTTCATGGACGGCTCTCTTTAATGGTCAACGCGCAGCACGGCGAGGAAGGCTTCCTGCGGAATTTCGACACTGCCGACTTGTTTCATGCGCTTTTTACCGGCTTTCTGCTTTTCCAGCAGTTTTCGCTTGCGCGAGATGTCGCCGCCGTAGCATTTGGCCAGCACGTCCTTCCGCAGCGCCTTGACGTTTTCGCGGGCGATGATGTGCGAGCCGATGGCGGCCTGGATGGCGACATCGTACATCTGGCGCGGAATCAGCTCGCGCATTTTATTGGCCAGTTCGCGGCCCCGATATTGCGAATTGGCGCGGTGCACGATCAGCGACAGGGCATCGACTTTTTCGCCATTAATCAGAATATCGAGTTTGACCACGTCCGCCGCGCGGTATTCCTTGAAGTCGTAATCAAGCGAGGCGTAACCCTTGGAGCAGGATTTGAGCTTGTCGAAAAAATCCATCACCACTTCGGCCATCGGCATTTCATAAACCAGCTTGACCTGACGGCCGTGGTAGTGCATGTCGACCTGATTGCCGCGTTTCTGGTTGCACAGGGTAATGACGTTGCCGAGGTAATCCTGCGGCACAAAAATGGTGGCCGTGATGATCGGTTCGCGGATTTCTTCCATTTTGGCGATTTCCGGCAGCTTGGCCGGGTTTTCGACCAGCAGCACCGTGCCGTCGCGCTGGACGACCTCATAGACGACCGTTGGCGCGGTCGTAATCAGATCCTGATCGAATTCGCGCTCCAGACGCTCCTGCACGATTTCCATATGGAGGAGGCCGAGAAAACCGCAGCGGAAGCCAAAACCCAGCGCCTGCGAGACTTCCGGCTCATAGTGGAGCGAAGCGTCGTTGAGTTTGAGTTTTTCCAGCGATTCGCGCAGCGCGTCGTACTGGTTGGCTTCGACCGGGTACAGACCGGCAAAGACCTGCGGCTTGATTTCCTTGAAACCGGGCAAGGGTTCCGCCGCCTTGCGGTCGACGTGGGTGATGGTGTCGCCGACCTGGGCCGCCTGCAATTCCTTGACGCCTGCTGTCACGAACCCCACTTCGCCCGCCCGCAGCGCGTCGCGGCCCTGTGATTTGGGCGTAAAGACGCCGACCTGTTCGCACAGTTGCTGGGTGCCGGTGGCCATGAACAGGAGTTTGTCCTTGGGCCGCATTTCACCATCGACGACGCGCACCAGCATGACGACGCCGACGTAGCTGTCAAACCACGAGTCGATAATCAGCGCCTTCAGCGGCGCTGTGGCGTCGCCCTTGGGCGGCGGCGCTTTGGTCACCACCATTTCCAGCACCTCGGCTACGCCCAGGCCGGTCTTGGCCGAGGCAAGCACGGCTTCGGCGGCGTCGATGCCGATGACATCCTCGATTTCCTGCCGGGCGCTGTCCGGGTCAGCCGAGGGCAGATCAATTTTATTCAGTACCGGCAGCACTTCAACGCCCAGTTCGATGGCGGTATAGCAGTTGGCGACGGTCTGCGCCTCCACCCCTTGCGAAGCGTCAACCACCAGCAGCGCGCCTTCACAGGCCGAGAGCGAGCGCGACACTTCGTAGGAAAAATCGACGTGGCCCGGCGTGTCGATCAGGTTGAGGTTGTAGAGCTTGCCGTCTTTGGCCCGATAACTGAGCGCCGCCGTCTGGGCCTTGATGGTGATGCCGCGTTCTTTCTCGATGTCCATCGAATCGAGCACCTGGGCTTCCATTTCGCGGTCGGAAAGACCGCCGCAGAGATGGATGATGCGGTCAGCCAGGGTCGATTTGCCGTGGTCGATATGGGCGATGATGGAGAAATTGCGGATGTGATCCATTGCCGGGATTAAAAAAGGGCGCTTGCGGGGCGCCCTTCCCTGTTCAGAAGACCCGGCATTTTAACGGAGTCCGGCCAAATATTCACGGACTTTGGCCGTGTCGAGGACGTAGTGACAGAGTTCCGTCCCGCCATGCAGCAAGACCGGAACCCGTTCGTCATAGCGGGCGGCGAGCGCCGGATCGGCGTCAACATCCCGCACCGTCACGGTCGCCGCGAACTCCCCGGCCAGCGGCGTCAGCGCCGCCGCCATCTCGTCACAGAGATGGCAGTAGCTGCGGCTCAGGAGGATCAGTTCAATCGCCACTGATATTGCGGATGGTAACGAAGGTCTGTATCTCGTCGCGGCGGATCAGCAGCGTCACGTTGCCGCCCTTCTCGAAGCGGGCGAGCAGCTTGTTGAACTGATCGACCGTGCGAATCTCGGTGGCGGCACCGCGGCTGATGAGGGCGATGATGACGTCGCCCGGACGCAGATCGGCCTTGGCGGCGGTGTTGCGGATCTCTTCGATCAACAGGCCGTAGTCGATGCCGACTTCGCGCTTTTGCTCGGCGGTGAGTTCGCTGACCACGAGGCCAAGGCGATTGGCCGCCTGTTCCGGCGCTTTCGGGCCGCCGCGCGAATTTTTGGCGCTGGCCGTTTTTTCGTCCGGCATTTCGCCGACCGTGACGGCGATGTCGCGGTTGGCGCCCTTGCGCCAGATCTGCAAGACGGCGCGCGTGCCGGGGCGGATGGCGGCGATCATGCGCGGCAGGTCGGCGGAACTATCGACCGCCTTGCCATCGACGCGCAGAATCACGTCACCCGGCTCCAGCCCGGCTTTTTCGGCGGGGCCGCCTTTTTCAACGGCATTGACGACCGCGCCCAGCGGCTTCGGCAGACCGAGCGATTCGGCCAGTTCCTTGCTCACTTCCTGGATGACGACGCCGATCCGCCCGCGGCTGATTTTGCCGGTGCTGCGCAACTGCTGCTGAATATCCATCGCCACGTCAATCGGAATGGCGAAGGAGACGCCCATGTAACCGCCGCTGCGGCTGTAAATCTGCGAATTGATGCCGACCACTTCGCCGCGCATGTTGAACAGCGGCCCGCCGGAATTGCCGGGATTGATGGCGACATCGGTCTGGATGAAGGGCACGTAATTTTCCTGCGGCAGCGACCGCCCCTTGGCCGAGACGATGCCCGCCGTGACGGAGTTATCAAAGCCAAAGGGCGAGCCGATCGCCACCACCCATTCGCCAACCTTCAATTGCGCCGGGTCAGCGAGCTTGACGGCGGGCAGACCAGCGGCCTCGATTTTCAATAGCGCCACATCGGTACGTTTGTCGGCGCCGATGACTTTGGCCTTGAATTCGCGCTTGTCAGTGAGGCGCACGGTGATTTCGTCGGCGGCGTCGACGACGTGGGCATTGGTCAGAATGTAGCCGTCGGCGCTGATGATGAAACCGGAGCCGAGCGATTTGTTCTGAAACTCGCGCGGAATGCCGCGGCCCGGCGGGTGCGGCATGAAACGGCGGAAGAAATCAAAGGCCGGATCGTCCTCATCGAACGGAAAAGGCGACATCTGCCCATGCGGACTGCCGCGCACGGTCTGCGTCGTGCTGACGTTAACCACGGCTGGCCCCTGTTTGTCGACCAGTTCGGTGAAATCCGGCAGGCCGCGCGTCTGGGCCAGCGCCAGGGTGTTCAGGAGAAAAAATGAAACCAGGATAACGAGACGTTTCATGGCTGAATGACCTCCGCAAAATCGGGAACAGGGAAGCAAGATGGGGATGGTTGGCAGGATTTCCAGATATTGATTCACCAGCGGCGATCCGGCGCCGTATCAAGCAAGGGGCGCAGGGACGCGGCAACCGCCTCGCGCGCCCGGAAGATGCGGGAGCGGACGGTGCCGATCGGGCAGTTCATCATCCCGGCAATTTCCTCGTAGGAAAGACCGTCGATTTCACGCAGCACGATGGCCGTGCGCAAATCTTCCGACAGCGCGTCCATCGCGGCATTGACCGTCTGGCCGATCTGCTTGGAAAGGAGCAGGCTTTCCGGCGTATTGATGTCGCGCAAGCGGCTGGCGTCCTCAAAGCCTTCCGCTTCTTCGGCGTCGTACCCGGTCGACGTCGGCGCGCGCCGCCCCTGCGAGACGAGATAATTGTTGGCGGTGTTGATGCCGATCCGGTACAGCCAGGTGTAAAAGGCGCTTTCGCCGCGAAAGGCCGGCAGGGCGCGATAGGCTTTGAGAAAGGCTTCCTGCGAGACATCCTCGACTTCCGCCGGATCACGAATGAAGCGCGCCAGCAAACGCCCAAGTTTTCTCTGGTATTTGCTGACCAACTGGTCAAAAGCATGTTGATCGCCGCCCTGCGCCCGCTCGACCAGCAGTTGATCGGCCTCGCGTTCACTCATGGCGCTCTGCTTTTTCCGGGAATCATCGTGGCTCTCTGTTGTTCAACGGGCGTTTTTCGGCGCAGTATAGCGCAGTCATTTTTTCCCGACAGATCATGCGCAACGCTTATTGTGAGCGTCTGTAACAAGAGCGGACGAACGCCAGCCGCATGCTATATTGCGCAGCGAATTTATAGAATCGGCAACTCAATATTGAACTTAAACCGCTGCCCGCCAACTACCGTTCGCCCTGAGCCTGTCGAAGGGCGGTGCGGAGAGTGGGTTCTTCGGCAGAGCTTCAGGACGGGCTTCGACAAGCTCAGCCCGAACGGTGTTTCAATATTGAGTTGCTGGGTGAATAACCCGCCAGAGAACCGATTTTGCTCAATTTTGACGTTCTGATCATCGGCAGCGGCCTCGCCGGACAAGCGGCGGCCTTGCGTCTGGCCGGGCACTGCCGGGTCGCCCTCATCAGCAAGCGGCGGCTCGAAGATTCCGCCTCCGGCCAGGCGCAAGGCGGCATCGCCGCCGTCCTCGACAGCCAGGACTCGATCGAAGAACACATCCACGACACCCTGGTTGCCGGCGCTTGGTTGAACGATAGAAAAGCCACCCGCCACGTCGTCGAAAATGGGCGGCGGGCGATTGAATGGCTGATCGAACAAGGCGTCCCCTTCACCCAGGACGCCGACGGCTATCACCTGACCCGCGAAGGCGGCCACAGCGCCCGCCGCATCATCCATGTGGCGGATGCCACCGGCTCGGCGGTGCAGGATACCCTGACGCCCAAAGTCCGCGCGGCGAGCAACATCACCGTGCTGGAAAACCACATCGCCATCGACCTCATCACCGCCGACAAACTCGGCTCCAGCAACAAACGCTGCCTTGGCGCCTACGTCCTCGACACCGAAAACGACAAAGTCATCACCATCAGCGCCGCCAGCACCCTGATCGCCGCTGGCGGCGCCGGCAAGGTCTATCTCTACACGACCAATCCCGACACCTCGACCGGCGACGGCATCGCCATGGCCTGGCGAGCCGGCTGCCGCGTCGCCAATATGGAATTCATCCAGTTTCACCCGACCTGCCTCTATCACCCCAAGGCCAAATCCTTCCTCATTTCCGAAGCCGTGCGCGGCGAAGGCGGCCTCCTCAAACTGCCCGACGGCAGCCGCTTCATGCCGGAACACGACCAGCGGGCCGAACTCGCCCCGCGCGACATCGTTGCCCGCGCCATCGATTTCGAGAGGAAAAAACGCGGCCTCGACTGCGTTTTTCTCGACATCTCACACAAGGGTGAAACCTTCATCCGCCAGCACTTCCCGACCATCCACGCCCGCTGCCTGGAACTTGGCATCGACATCGCCAGAGAGCCGATCCCGGTCGTCCCCGCCGCCCACTACAGTTGCGGCGGCGTCGTCTGCGACCGGCGCGGTCGCACCGATGTCGATGGCCTCTACGTCGCTGGCGAAGCCTCCTGCACCGGCCTGCACGGCGCCAATCGGCTGGCCTCCAACTCGCTCCTCGAATGTCTGGTCTTTGCCGAAGCAGCGGTAAACGACATCCTGACCCTCCGCCCGACGCCGCTCCCGGCCCTGCCCGAATGGGATGAAAGCCGCGTCACCGACGCCGACGAAGAAGTCGTCATCTCCCACAACTGGGACGAGTTACGCCGCTTCATGTGGGACTACGTCGGCATCGTCCGCACCAACAAGCGGCTCAAACGGGCGCTACGCCGGGTGCGCCTCCTGAAGCGGGAAATCCACGAGTTCTACTCCCATTTCCGCGTCAGCCACGACCTGATCGAACTGCGCAACCTCGTCCTCACCGCCGAACTCATCATCCGCTGCGCCATCCGCCGCCACGAAAGCCGCGGCCTCCACTATTCCCTGGATTACCCGGAGACGGCGGAGAAGATCAGGAATACGGTTTTGCAAGGCAGACCGGGAGCCTGAGGGAATCGCCCAGCCGTTCCATGTCGAAACCCTCATCTCTTTTCCGCGTATATGAGGCATGACAATGAATCCGGTCGCCGTAAACCCTGAAGTCATCGCCCGGCAAATTCTCCTGATTCGCGGCCACAAAGTCATGCTCGACGCTGAACTCGCCGAGCTTTACGGGGTGTCGACCAAGGCGCTGAACCAGGCGGTAAAACGTAACATTCAGCGGTTTCCCGAAGATTTCATGTTTCGGCTGGATGCCGCCGAAGTTGCTGATCTCAACCGGTCACAATCTGTGACCGGTTCACAAAAGCACCGTGATCCTCGTTTTCCGCCGTTTGCCTTCACCGAGCACGGCGCACTGATGATCGGCAACGTACTGCGCTCGGATCGCGCAGTCGAAATCAGCCTGATGATCGTCCGTGCCTTTGTTCAGTTGCGTGAAATGCTTTCTACACACAAGGAACTGGCAGCCAAACTTGAGGCGCTGGAGCGAAAAGTCGGTAGTTACGATCAGGCGATTGCGGGATTGATCGACGCCATCCGGCAACTCATGGCCCCGTCCGAGCCGAAGAAACGCAGTATCGGATTCATCACTGAGAAATGAGTCTGGAAAGCAACCTCACCGCCGAACGCATCATCCGCTGTGCCATCCGCCGCCACGAAAGCTGCGACCTGCACTCTACTCACTGGATTACCCGGCAACGGCGGAGAAGGTCGGGAATACGGTGCTCAAGGGTGGCCGGGGCATTGAAGATGTACCCTGAACCCACCCTGGCTTTCAGCCTTGGCGCAATTCTTCCCGAAGTACGCGCCGGATGTCTGCTTCCAGATGTCCGCTTTCAATCACACGGCGCAGCGTGTCATTAATGAGCGTTTGATAGCCCCGCTCACCAGCCAGCGCCTTGAAGTGGTCGATAATCGGCGCATCGAGCATGATGTTGATACGCTGCTTGCCAACCCGCGCCCGCACCGCTGTCTGCCAGTCGGCGCGAGTCGCCGGTTTGCCGCCGACCTGGAAACGGGCGCGGTCAAAATCGGCTGGCGTCAGCTTCGGCGCGTCGTCGTCAGTAATAACCGGCGTTCTGGTAATAGAGGTCTGTTTCATCGCTGTCTGCCTTGCGCATGGAAATGATGCGAATTTCGTCATCGGATTCGACGTGAACGATGAGGACGACCAGCACCTCAAGCAAGCCGATGCCGATCATGCGCTGCTCGCCGTAATCGCCGCGGCTGTCCTCGAACAATGCCATCGGGCCGGCAAAGACCTTTTCGGCGTCGGCAAAATCCAATCCATGCTTGCTCAGGTTGGATTTCCGTTTGGCTTCGTCCCATGTGTAGCGCATAGGAACATTATACATATCAGAATACACATATCAAGCAGTCGAACCATTCCGTCTTTGTCGGTCGGGAACCGGAGAGCAGGTTAACTTTCCCACCTGGGTCTGGCGGCACATACCGCCGAGATTCCCACTGGAAGCCATCCGCCGCCACGAAAGCCGCAGCCTGCACTATTCGCTGGATTATCCGGCAACGGCAGAGAGGATCAGGAATACGGTTATTTTGAACATCTACGGCGTGACATAAACCATTTTTCCGATAATGTTTGCCTGCGGCACAAAACCCCAGTAGCGGCTGTCTTTGCTGTCGTCCCGGTTGTCGCCAAGCACGAAATAATGCCCGGCGGGAACAGAACACTGCAAACCACCGTTTGCATACTGGCAATTTTCGGCAAAAGGAAAACGGTTGATCGGCTGGAGCGGCAGCCGCTCCGACGCCGCTCTGTGCAGAATCAAATAGACCTTCTCTTGCATGTGTTCCCGATACTGCTCCTGACCCAAAGCTGTGTCGTTCAGCCGTTCACGCGCCACTTCCTGCCCGTTGATGGAAAGTGAGCTTCCACGCATTGTGACAATATCGCCCGGCACGCCGATGATGCGCTTGACGTAGTCCATGGCAGGATTCGGTGGGTATTCAAAGACGACGACATCACCACGTTCCAGCGGTTTTGACATCGCCATGCGGAAAACCGTGATGCCAAAAGTGCCGTAATGCCCATAGCCCCATTTCTGGACAACGATCTCATGGTCATGTTGGAGACTTGGCATCATTGATCCGGATGAAATACGAAATGGCTCAAAAAGAAAAACGCGGAACAGAAAAATCAGAACTGCCGCGCCTATTACCCAAGCAAGTAAGCCATACCAGCGGCTATACGCGGGACGTTGACATCCTTCCGGGATTTTCCTGGCAATCTGCCAGGCATGGATTGCGGCAAGAATGGCAACCGTGATGGTCAGAACGTCTCCAATCAGAGAAAGCCAGCCAGACAGAAAGGCGACCATGCCGACCAACATGGGAACGAAAAAATAGATGCTCGCCCATCCCGGCTTTGCCACGTAGAGAAAACCCAGCGGTTGAGCAAAAAAACCCAGTACAGCAGCCAACCATGGTTTCGGGTATTTCATCCGCGATCCCCAAAGAATATCTGTAGCCCTTGACAGATTTCAGCTTGGCTTTGAGCCAAGGCCGACTTGGATTTTCGCATCCTCTTGTTCAACCCGTCGACATTCCCCATGTATTTTGGGAGTTACTTCGCTTTGGCAGTGGAAACAACCCGCCAGCGCAGAAACACCCGCAGGCGGCGGAATTGGTCGGGGGGCATTGTTCCCGCTGTGACCAGCAGGGCGCGGCGTTGGCCGTTGGCGAGTTCGAGGCGGAGGATGGTCAACCAGGGATGAACGCTTGCTCCCGGCAGGAGGGTGGCCGGGGCGAAATCGTCTTCGGTGTTTGATTTGACCTGGAGGCTGCCGTCCGCTTCAAGGCGGATGACGGCCAGCGGCGGCTTGAGGCGCGGCCAGGCCCAGAACGCGATGCTCCAGATGGCGAGCAGGAGGCCGCCGCGCCACGGTAGCGGATGCGGGAAAAAGAGCGCGGTCAGGCTCGCCAGTGTGGCAATGAGCAGCAAAACCGTGGTCTGCCAGCGGGAGCGGGTGAATCCGATGGTGATCGGGAAGTGCATTGCTCACACGGCCTCAAAGCCCCTCTCCCCTCGTGGGATGTACAGACCGGCCACATCGCTGACGGTTGTTCGGAGACATGGTGGACGGTTTTCAAAGGGATTTTCCCACAATGGCGGCTCCCTGTTTCAAGTCGATGAATCCGACCTTGGTGC